>JAILEI010000200.1 GCA_024688225.1 Succinivibrionaceae bacterium | reverse complement strand
ACCGCGGTGGCCACTGCCTACGCCGACTCCATCCCGATGGTGCTCATCACCGGGCAGGTGGGCACCCCGCTCATTGGCTCCGACGCCTTCCAGGAGGTGGACACGGTGGGCATCACCCGCCCCATCGTCAAGCACTCCTTCCTCTGCCAGAGCGCGACCGACATCCCCAAGTACCTCCGGCAGGCCTTCTACCTTGCCGCCTCGGGCCGCCCCGGCCCCGTGGTGGTCGACGTGCCCAAGAACTGCGTGGGCCCCTCGTCCCGCACTGAGTTCCCTGAGAACCTCGATGTGAGGATGCGCTCCTACAACCCCACCCGCATGGGGCACCGCGGGCAGATTAAGCGCGCCGCCAAGATGCTCTCCGAGGCCAAGCGCCCGGTGCTGCTCCTCGGCGGCGGCGTGATCCAGGGCAACGCCTCGGGGCGGGCGCGCGAGCTGGCCAGGATGTTCCGCCTGCCGGTCACCTCCACCCTGATGGGCCTGGGCGCCTTCCCGGGCACTGACGGCCAGTTCCTCGGCATGCTTGGCATGCACGGCACCCTCGAGGCCAACGAGGCGATGGACAAGAGCGACCTCATCCTGGCCGTGGGCATGCGCTTTGACGATCGCGTGACCAATGACGTGGGCAAGTTCTGCCCGACCGCCAGGATTATCCATGTCGACGTTGACCCTGCCTCCATTTCCAAGACCGTCAACGCCCATGTGCCCATCGTGGGCGACGCGGACACCGTGCTGGGGCAAATCCTCGACAGCGCCCGCGAGCAGGGCCTCGCCGCCAACGACCAGGAGCTGGATGCCTGGTGGGCGCGCATCGGCGAGTGGCGGGCCGCGCACAGCACCGACTACCAGCGCCACCCGGACCGGATTGCCCCGGAGGAGGTGGTGGAGCAGCTCTACCGCCTGACCCAGGGCAAGGCCATCGTCTCCACCGACGTGGGCCAGCACCAGATGTTCACCGCGCTGTTCTACAAGTTTGACGAGCCGCGGACCTTCCTCACCTCGGGCGGCCTCGGCACCATGGGCTTTGGCTTCCCGGCGGCGGCCGGCGCCAAGGTCGGCTGCCCGGACCGCGAGGTCTGCCTCATCACCGGCGACGGCTCCTTCCAGATGAATGTCCAGGAGCTCTCAACCTGCCTGGAGTTTGGCATCCCGGTCAAGATCTTCATCATCGACAACCACACCCTCGGGATGGTGCGCCAGTGGCAGAAGATGTTCTACGGCGGGCGCATCAGCTCCACCAACCTCAACTTCAACCCGGACTTTGTCGCCCTCGCCAGGGCCTATGGCCACGTTGGCTACAAGGTCGAGCGGCGCGAGGATCTCGAGTCCACCATGCGCAAGGCGCTTGAGGACAAGGAGCACCTGGTGGTGGTGGACATCGTCTGCGACACTGACGAGAAGGTCCTGCCCATGCAGCAGATGCGGGGCAGCATGGCGGACATGTACATGAGGGAGGAGGACTAGGCTATGCGTCGCACCATCTCCATCCTGCTTGAGAACGAGTCGGGCGCGCTGTCGCGCGTGGTGGGGCTCTTCTCGCAGCGCGGGTTCAACATCGAGAACATTACCGCCGCCCCCACCGAGAACGACACGGTCTCGCGCATCACCATCCTCACCAAGGGCGACAGCATGGTGGTCGAGCACATCACCAAGCAGCTGCACAAGCTGGTGAACGTGATCAAGGTGGTGGTGCTCGATGACTTCCCCGAGGGCTGCATCGAGCGGGAGATCCTCTTCCTCAAGGTACAGGCCGCAACCCGCGCCGCGCGAGACGAGGTGCAGTGCCTGTGCGGCATCTTCAGGGCCGAGATCGTCGATGTCACCCCGGACCTGTTTGTCATCCAGTACGTGGGCGAGCCAGATGAGGTGGACCGCTTCCTCAGGGCCGTGCGCGGCACGACCGATGTCGTGGAGGTGGTGCGCTCGGGGGTCTGCGGCATCAGCCGCGGCGAGCGCACCCTGCACTCATGATGGAAGGCAACGACGAGCTGGCCGTGAGGGTGCGGGCCCTCTACGAGTCGGACCGGCACCTTGAGATTGTGGGGCTGCTCGAGCCCCTGGTGCGTGGGGAGGAGGGCCTGTCCTACCCCATGCTGCTTGAGCTGTCCCGCGCCTACATCAACGCCGCCGCCGCGGGCGGGGATGGGCGCGACCTCCTGTCGCTCGCCCTGGAGGCGCTGGATCGCGGCGCCGCCACGGGCAAGGACGATCCCCGCTGGCAGTTCCTCTACGGCACCGCCCTGTTCAGGCAGGGGCTCACCGAGGACGCGAGGATGCGCCTGGAGCGGGTGCAGCGCCTGTCACGCCCTGGGCGTGACGATGACCTGTTCTCGGGCGCCGCGGCCATGCTCAGGCGCTGCGGCCCCATGGGGCCGGATCCGCTGGCGGCGGCACTTAGGGACAAGGTGCTCGCCCATTACGGGGCCCACCTTGGAACCCCGCAGGTCATTGGCGAGGCCGCCCCGGGCGTGGATCTGGCCCTGCTGCCCGGCAAGGCGCCCCTCGGCCCAGTCCTGGCCACGGTGGGGCTGTCCCGGCACGTGATGCCGGTGCCCGAGCCGTTTGCGGCAAGCGAGAACGCGCGCCTCGAGATCCTGGCCGCGCTGCCCAGGGGGGCAGGCGCCGATCCCGCCAAGGTGCGGGGCACCTGGCTGTTCAGGTTCCTGGGCGCCATGGCCGGCCATGTGGCGTCCGCGGATGCCTTTGTGGGTTTTGGCTATGCTGCCGAGGCCGGGCAGGGCGGCTCGCGCTTCTCCGGGGGCATGCTCTGCGGGGTGGGCTTCCTGCCCCAGGGCGCGCAGGCGGTTGACCTGGGAGGAGGGGCGCTGGTGCGCCTCTTTGAGCTCGTCCCGCTGACGCCGCTGGAGCTGTCCTACCGGGAGCGGCATACGGCAAAGGATCTCCTGGACTTGTTCAGGCTGAGAAAGGTTTCACCCAGTCCCTGCGATGAGGGCAGATCGGATGTCTGCGCCCAGGTCAGGGCCAAGGGAATTTGACGGAGGCTTTTTAGGAATGGAAAATCCAACCGGCGCGCAGATGGTGGTGCGCACCCTCGAGGATCTCGGGGTGGAGCGGATCTTTGGCTACCCTGGGGCGGCCATCATTGACATCTACGACGAGCTGATGAACTCGCAGCGCATCAGCCATGTCCTCGCCCGCCACGAGCAGGGCGCGGTGCACATGGCCGACGGCTACGCGCGTGCCACCGGCAAGGTCGGCTGCGCCCTGGTGACCTCTGGCCCGGGCGCCACCAACACGGTCACCGCCATCGCCACCGCCTATGGGGACTCCATCCCGCTGGTGCTCATCACCGGCCAGGTGTCCACCGGGCTCATCGGCACCGATGCCTTCCAGGAGGTGGACACCATGGGCGTGACCCGCCCGGTGGTCAAGCACTCCTTCCTGTGCAAGAAGCCCGAGGAGGTGCCCAAGTTCCTGCGCCAGGCCTTCTACATCGCCTCCACGGGGCGCAAGGGCCCAGTGGTGGTCGACATCCCCAAGAACTGCCAGACCCCGCGCATGCCCGAGGGCTTTGTGGAGCAGAAGGACGTGAGCCTGCGCTCCTACAACCCCACCGTCCTGGGGCACAAGGGGCAAATCAAGCGTGCCATGACCACCCTGGCCACGGCCCGGCGCCCGGTGCTCATCTACGGCGGCGGCGTGATCCAGGGCGAGGCCTGCGCGGAGCTCAGGGAACTGGTGGAGCGCTTCAACCTCCCGGTGGTCACCACCCTGATGGGCATCTCCGGGTTCCCCTCCTCGGACCGGCACTTCCTAGGCATGGTGGGCATGCACGGCATCTATGCCGCCAACGAGGCGCTGCACAACTGCGACGCGCTTTTCGCGGTGGCGGTGCGCTTTGACGACCGGGTGACCAACAACGTCAAGAAGTTCTGCCCCAACGCCACGGTCATCCACATCGACGTTGACCCGGCCTCCATCTCCAAGTGCGTGCACGCCGACATCCCGGTGGTGGGCGACGCCAAGGCGGTGCTCGGGCAGTGCCTTGGCGCCTGCGATGAGCTGCACCTCGCGGGCTCTGAGCTCACGGAGTGGTGGGGGATGCTCGACGGCTTCCGCAAGGCGCACCCGCTCTCCTACCCGCACCCCCAGGGACTCATCATGCCCCAGGACGTGGTCCGCGCGGTGAGCGAGCGCCTTCAGGGCCAGGACTACTATGTCACCACCGATGTCGGCCAGCACCAGATGTTCGTGGCGCAGTACTTTGGGTTTGAGCGCCCCCGCACCTTCATCACCTCGGGCGGCCTCGGCACCATGGGCTTTGGCTTCCCCGCCGCGGCGGGCGCCAAGATGGCCCACCCCAAGGCGCAGGTCATCTGCTTCACCGGGGACGGCTCCTTCCAGATGAACATGCAGGAGCTCTCTACCTGCAAGCAGTACCACCTGCCGGTCAAGATCTTCATCCTCGACAACCATGTGCTGGGCATGGTCAGGCAGTGGCAGTCGCTGTTCTATGACCAGCGCTACGCCGCGACCTGCCTCGACTTCAACCCGGACTTCGTGCGCCTTGCAGAGGCCTTCGGGCACCAGGGCATCGCGGTCTCGGATCCCGCGGAACTGGACAGCGCGGTGGAGCGCGCGCTGGCGATGGAGGATGAGCTGGTGATTGTGGATGTCAGGGTTAACCCCGACGCCAAGGTCTTCCCCATGCAACGCGTGGGCGGATCTTCCGAGGACATGATTCTAAGCGAGGAGGAGGCCTGAGCATGAGGCACATCATTTCGATCCTGATTGAGAACCAGGCCGGCGCGCTGTCGCGGGTGGTGGGGCTTTTCTCCCAGCGCGGGTACAACATCGAGAGCCTGACCGTGGCCCCGACCGAGGATCCCACCCTCTCCCGCTGCACCATCCTCACCCTGGGCGATGTCGAGGAGGCCGAGCAGATCACCAAGCAGCTGCACAAGCTCGTTGACGTGCTGCGGGTGAACGCCTACGCCCACGATGGCGCCGCCCCCGGCCTCGAGCGCGAGCTGGTGCTGGTGAAGCTGCCCATCCCCAACCGCAACGTGCGCGATGACATCCGCGCGGTGTGCGAGATCTACCACGCCTCCATCATTGAGCTGACCCCGGAGATCGTCACCGTGGAGTATGTGGACAGCTCGGACAAGGTCGAGGATTTCGTCAAGATGATCTCAGGCTACTCTGACATCCTCGAGACGGTGCGCTCCGGCGTGCTGGGGATTGCCCGCGGCAATCGCTACATGAAGGGCTGATCGCCCTGCCCAGGGCCCATGGTGATGCCTGCGCCAGGGGCCCAAAGGCAAGGCGTTTTCATGAAATTGGGGAGTGGCTTGCCGGCCAGTTGCGGCCAGGGGTGATGGTCTTTGCCTCGGTCCCACAGCTCTTGCCTCCGAAGGCAATGCCGAGGCAGAGGATGCGCCTGCATCCTAGGGCGATGAAGGCATTCGCGTACTGGCGCGACTCAATCCGCTGCAGCGCTGCCTTGCTGCAATGCTCGAGGGAGAGGTTGTCAGGCGCCGCCTTCTTGAACTCAATTGTGACTGCCGTGCCGGTGTCCAGATCCCCGAGGGTGAGATCGGGGAAACCATCGCCAGCCTCACTCTCCTCGGTAAGCTCAGCTTGCCGCCTGACTGCCGCTGGCCCCAGCAGTCCCAGCATGAATCCATGGTAGTAAAGTTCTGATCCTGAGTTCCTGATGCTGATGAATTGCTTGGGCAATGCGTCGATCAGTGCCTTTGCCTCCTGCACGCGGCCCTTGAGCAGCAGTTCGGGCAGCCGGCAGGTCCTGGCAAACCAGGCAGGGTTGTCCTTGTTGTAGATTTGCCCGGGCTTTTGGGCAAAGCGGGCCAGGATTTCCTGGCTGGGGATTCTGACCCTAGGTTGCCCATCATGCCCGGGATCGTCGGTGAGGAGGAACAGCGGGCTCTTGGCTATGCTGTGGCCCAGGAAGAGATCCTTGAGGTAGGGGGTCTTGTCCACGTACAGGGCGCCGCTTTGCATGATTTCGGCAAAGTTCTCGGTCCCAGGATATAGGGTTGCCTGTGCCTTGCCCTGTCCCCCCAGCCTAACCTGGCCTGGATTTTAGCAGGGTGGCAAGGGGGCAACCCATGGTCCCTGGGCCAGGGGCGCTTTGTCCAGGATCATTCCCGAATGGGGATGATGGCGCCTTCAGAGGCGGTGGACACGCTGTGGCGGTAGTGGTGGAGGTACCCTTCGCAGGGTGACGTGACCGAGGGCGCACCTTCCTGCCGGCGCCGCTCAAAGTCCACCTCGGCACTGATGGTACCATTGTCCACGTCGACATGGATGATGTCCCCGTCCCTGAGGTAGCGGATGGGCCCGTCGTCATAGGCCTCGGGGCAGATGTGCCCCACGAAGCAGCCGTTGTTCGATCCTGAGAAGCGCCCGTCGGTGATGACGCAGACCTTGCTGCCCAGGCCCATGCCCACCAAAAGCTTCATTGCCTTGTACTGCTCGGGCATGCCCGGCCCGCCCTTGGGGCCAAGGTTCCTGATCACCACCACCTCACCCTCGTGGACCCTGAGGGCGCGGATGCCCTTGAGCGCCTCCTCCTCGCCCTCAAATATGACCGCGCGGCCGGTGAAGCGGTGGGCCTCGCGGGGGATGGCCGAGGGCTTGGTCACCGCCCCGGCGGGGGCGAGGTTGCCATGCAGGATGGCAATGCCGCCCCACTCATGGACGGGGCTGCCCAGGGGGTGGATGACCGAGGGGTCGCGGTTCTCGGCCGAGGCCAGGTTCTCCCCCAGGGTGCGGGTGGTGCAGGTGGGGCGGGAGAGGTCCAGCAGCGATGACATTTCCCGCATCACCGCCGGCACCCCGCCAGCCTCATGGAAGTCGAGCAGGGTGTAGGGGCCCGCGGGGATCATGGCCACGAGGTGGGGGCACTCGCGCGCCGCCTTGCCAAAGTCATCGAGGGTGAAGGGCACGCCCGCGGCATAGGCAATGGCGAGCATGTGCAGCACCGCGTTGGTGGATCCCCCGATGGCGGAGTTGACCCGCACCGCGTCCTGGATGCTCCTAAGGGTCACGAGATCGCGGATGCGGATCCCCTGGCGCACCATTTCCATGAGCGCCTCGCCGCTCTCAAAGGCGGCGCGCAGCCGCTCCGAGTAGACGGCGGGGATGGTGGCGCTGCCTGGCAGCGCGAGGCCCATGGCCTCGGCAAGGCAGCACATGGTGTTGGCAGTGCCGAGCATGGCGCAGGATCCGATGGTGGGCACGGCGTGATCCTCGAGCCAGGCGAATTCCTGGGCGGTGATCTTCCCCGACTTGAGCGCCCCCTCGGACTGCTGGATGATGGAGTGGTCGATGTGCTCCCCGCCATAGGGGTTGCCCTTTCTCATGCGCCCGGGCAGGGCGGGGCCGCCGTTGACGAAGATGGTGGGGAGGTTGACCCGCAGCGCGCCAATGATTTCGCCCGGGACAATCTTGTCGCAGGACCCCAGGATGGCAAGGGCATCGAGGCGGTGGGCCTGCGCCATCACCTCGATGTCATTGGCGATGGCCTCGCGCCCGGGCAGGATGTACTTCATGCCGTCATGGGCCATGGCAATGCCGTCGCAGGCGCCGATGGTGCCAAACTCCACGGCCATGCCGCCGCCTGCGAAGATGCCCTCCTTGACCCGCTCGCAGACCTCGCGGAGCACCTGGTGCCCCGGGCAGATCTCGTTGAAGGCGTTGACGATGCCCACCACGGGGCGCCCCAGTTCCGAGGCGCTGAACCCCGCGGCCTTGTAAAGGGCCCGCACGTTGGCCCACTCGGGACCGGTCATGATGTCGGCGCTGCGCTTGATCATATTTCTTCCTCCCATGGGCAGAGTGCCTGCCAGTCCTCGTCTTCCCCGCCCTGCTCGATTTCCTCGCGCTCGCGCTCCTCAGCCTTCCTGAGGTAGTCGTGGATGGCGTACTGGCTGCGCACCCTGCCATCGCCGGGGCGGCCCTGCACATAGCGGTTGCGCTGGGCGTCATCCACCACCCGCGCCTTGCAGTTGTCGCTCTCCTGGATGCGGAAGATGGCCCAGATGCGCCGGCGCAGCCTCGGGTCGAGGATCTGGGTGCCCACCTCAATGCGGTAGTCGAGGTTGCGGGTCATCCAGTCGGCCGAGGTGATGTAGAGCTCGGGATCGTTGTTGTTGCAGAAAATCATCACCCTCGGGTGCTCAAGGAAGTGGTCCACGATGGAGGTGATGTAGATGTTCTCGGACAGCCCGCCGATGCCAGGTCGCAGGGCGCACATGCCGCGCACGATGGCCCTGACCTTGACCCCCTCCCGGGAGGCTGAGTAGAGGCGGTCGATGAGCCCTGGGTCCACGAGGTTGTTGACCTTGAGCCTGATGTAGGCCGGCAGCCCGGACTGGGCGTTCAGGATCTCGCGGTCGATCATCGAGTAGAGGCGCTGGCGCGAGTTGAGTGGCGAGACCAGCAGGTAGCGGAAGGTCGGCCGGGTGTAGGGGTACTCGATGAAGTTGAACACGCTCTCCACCTCCTGGGTGAGCCCGGGGTGGACGGTGAACAGGGCGAAGTCGGTGTAGACCTTGGCCGTTGACTCGTTGAAGTTGCCGGTGCCGATGTGGGCGTAGCGCACCAGGCCCTGGCCCTCGTGGCGGGTGATGAGGCAGAGCTTGGAGTGGATCTTGAGGGTGGGCAGCCCAAAGAGCACCTTGACCCCGGCGTCGGTGAGCCGTGACGCCCACTTGATGTTGTTGGCCTCGTCAAAGCGGGCCTTGAGCTCGACCACCACCGTGACGCTCTTGCCGTTGTTGGCGGCGTCGATGAGCGAGTTGATCACGAGGCTCTCGCGCGCCACGCGGTAGATGTTGATCTTGATGGCGATGACCTTGGGATCGTAGGAGGCCTGGCGCAGGAACTCGGTGAAGTGGCGGAACGAGTAGTAGGGGTAGTAGAGCAGGATGTCGCGCCGGGCGATGGCCTCAAAGGGGGTGGCGGCGTGGCCGAAGGCCTCCGACTCGATGAGCGGGAGGCGCTCCTCCTCCATGCTCTCGCGGTCGATGCCCGGGAAGCGCAGCAGATCCTTGAAGTTGTGGTAGCGGTTGCCCGGCATCATGCTGTCGGTGCGGGAGAGGCGCAGCTCCTGGGCGATGAACATCACCAGCGGCTCGGGCATCTCCTTGTCGTAGGCAAAGCGCACCGGCATGGCGATGAGGCGCTGCTTGAGCGAGGACGACATGTTCTCGAGCAGGCTCTTGTCCATGGTGCCGGTGAGGTCGTACTCGGCGTCACGGTTCATCTTGATCGAGTAGGCCTCGATGGAGCGGTAGGTGAAGTAGCCGCTGAAGATGGTGCCGAGGTTGAGGCGGATGACGTCGTCGAGGAACATCAGGGTGGTGTTGCCCGCATCGCTGGGCAGGCTGATGAAGCGCGGCACGGCGTCGGTGGGGATCTCGATGAGGGCGTGGGCGTCCCGCTCCTCCCCGCGGTCCATCTTCACCAGCAGGTAGGTGTACTGGTCCTTGAGGAACGACACCAGGTCCACGGTCTCGGTGATGATGACGGGATTGATGTGCTGCAGGACCTCCTGCTTGAAGTACCTGCCCACCCACTCGCGCTGGGAGTCCGAGACTTGCTTCTCGTCGTAAAGGTAGACGTGGTGGGCGGCGAGCTCCTTGATGATGTCGCGGTAGGCGTCGTTGAAGAGGCGCTGGTAGTCGGTGGCGCACTTCTGCACCTGCCGGAGCAGCCTTGCCGCGGCATCGGCGCTGCCATCGGTGCGCTCGTTGCTGATGATGGTCTGGCGCTTGAGGTCGGCGACGCGGACCTTGAAGAACTCATCCTGGTTGTTGGAGTAGATGCCGAGGAAGCGCACCCGCTCCACGAGGGGCACGGTGGGATCGCAGGCCTCCTGCAGCACCCGGGCGTTGAATGACAGCCAGGACAGCTCCTTGGGAATGTACTGTTCCATTGCTTATGCCTCCTGGGCCCCGGCAGGGCTGCCGCTAGGGATGGACCCTGTTGAGCAGGATGCTCTTGGCGCTGGGGCTGCCCAGGCGCGCGGCCTCGGCGAGCAGCCGTGCCCCGATGCGCAAGGTCCGCTTGTCGTCTATGAATACCATCCCCGCCACGGAGAGGCCCAGCTTCTGGCCCAGGAGCGCCACGACGCGCTGCAGCCAGAAGGCCCCGTCGCGCTCCTGCCCCAGTGCGTAGAGGCCGCGGGAGATCAGGACCTGGTGATAGGGGAGCATCAGCACCGCCTCCTTCAGGGTCTCGTTCCCGAGGGCGTGGGCCTGGCGCGAGCAGTGCTCGAGGGCATGGTAGGGCTCAATGGCCTGGTAGAGGTAGGGGGACTCCCCATGCTCGTCCATGGTGGACTTGAAGTCCCTGAGCAGCCCCTCGAGAACCGAGAAGTCACCTAGCATGCAGCGATCGGTGCGGGCGATGAAGTCCTGGACCCGGGGGTCGGTGACCGGGTACACGACCTGCTCACGGTAGTCAACCGTGGCGTTGATGGTGGGGGTCTCCTGATCCACGCTGCACGAGGAGAGCAGCAGGGGGAGGGCCAGGGCGGCGGCCAGGCGCAGCCAGCCCGGGCGGCACTGGCCACGAGCCATGGCGGGGTACCGCCTATTCGCCCTGGGGGGCGCCGTCCTGCGGCGCGTCGAGGCTGTCAAGGTCGAGCGAGGAGACCTGGGGGACGCCGGCGTCAAACTCGGCGGGGCGCTTGAAGTCCCCGGAAATGTCCACCAGGGTGGAACCCTGGAATAGCACCACCAGGTTCTTGATCTCCGGATCGCCCCAGCCCTCGCGGAGGAAGTGGACGTAGTACCAGCGGGAACTGTCGAAGGGATCGACCAGCATCGGGGATCCCAGGACATAGCGGACCTGATCGGCGCTCATGCCGTAGCGCAGGCTGTCAACCGCCTCCTGCTCGACGAAGTTGCCCTGGGCCAGATCGGCGCGGTAGGCGCAGCCCTGGGCCAGCAGGGCGGACGCGAGCGCCGCGGCCATGATTTTGTTCCACATATCAAATCCTCGCACAAGGTGGCAGGCGTCATTCTACCAAAATAACCCCACCTTGGGGGCGATTGGCGCCGTGGGGCGCCCGCGGCAAAAAAAGGCCCGGGCCCCTTGAAACGGGAAGGGGGGATCCTCATGTGTTAAGACATTGGAATTTTGGTGCCCGCCAGGCGGGCGGTTTAGAGGCTGGTTGTTGAAGATGCAGACAGAAGAAGAGAAGGTCCAGGCAGCGGTTGAGGCCCTCAAGCGGGCCGCCCCCGAGGGCACCGGGCCGGTGGAGGCAGCTCAGGAAGGGGCCGAGGGCGAGGATGAGGCGGTGGCGGGTGACGCCCAGGCGGAGCTCCTGGCTGAGATTGCCTCGCTCACCGCGCGCCTCGAGAAGTCCGAGGCGCAGGCCGCCGCGGAGCGCGAGCGGCTGCTGCGCGCGGTGGCCGATGCCGAGAACTCGCGCCGGATTGCCGAGCAGGATGTCGCCAAGGAGCGCAAGTTTGGCATCGAGCGCCTGGTGAAGGCGCTGCTGCCGGTGGTGGACTCCCTGGATCTTGCCCTCGAGCACACCGATCGCAACAACCCCGCCACCAAGGCCACGGTGGAGGGCATTGAGGGCACGCTCACCCTGTTCCTCAAGGAGCTGGGCAGCTTTGGGGTGGAGCGCATCGACCCCAAGGGCGCTCCCTTTGACCCCAACCTGCACCAGGCGATCACCATGATTCCCACGGCGGAGGTTGAGCCCAACCACGTGGTGAGCGTGATGCAGAAGGGCTTTGTGCTCAATGGGCGGGTGGTGAGGCCGGCGATGGTGGCGGTGTCCGCCAAGCTGCCGGATCCCGTGCCGCCCAAGATGGCGACCGACACGGAGGAAAAGCCCAGCCAGATAAATATCGAGGCCTGACTTGAAAACCGGCGGCCATGCCACCATGTCAGAATCAGTGAAAAAGTGAGAGTCAGCTCACACTTTCAACAGAGCAAAAACGAAAAGCGGAGAAGATAAGAAAATGGGTAAGATCATTGGAATTGACCTCGGAACCACCAACTCATGCGTGGCGGTGCTCGAAGGCGACAAGGTCAGGGTCCTGGAGAATTCCGAGGGCCGCCGCACCACCCCCTCGATTGTGGCCTATGCCGATGACGGCGAGATCCTGGTCGGCGATGCCGCCAAGCGCCAGGCGGTCACCAACCCCAACAACACCCTGTTCGCGGTCAAGCGCCTCATCGGCCGCCGCTACGACGACGCCGAGGTGCAGCGCGACATTTCCATCATGCCCTTCAAGATTGTGCGCGCCGACAATGGCGACGCGTGGATTGACGTGAAGGACAAGAAGCTCGCCCCGCCGCAGATCAGCGCCGAGGTGCTCAAGAAGATGAAGAAGACCGCCGAGGACATCCTGGGCGAGCCCGTGACCGAGGCGGTCATCACCTGCCCGGCCTACTTCAACGACTCCCAGCGCCAGGCCACCAAGGATGCCGGGCGCATAGCCGGCCTTGACGTCAAGCGCATCATCAACGAGCCGACCGCGGCCTCGATTGCCTATGGCGAGGACAAGGCCAAGGGCGAGCAGAAGATTGCGGTCTACGACCTCGGAGGCGGCACCTTTGATATCTCCATCATCGACATCGACGAGGTTGATGGCGAGAAGACCTTCGAGGTGCTGGCCACCAACGGCGACACCCACCTCGGCGGCGAGGACTTTGACAACCGCATCATCAACTTCCTGGTTGACGAGTTCAAGGCCCAGCAGGGCGTTGACCTGCGCCGCGACCAGCTCGCGCTGCAGCGCCTCAAGGAGGCCGCGGAGAAGGCCAAGATCGAGCTCTCCTCGTCCTCGCAGACCGACGTGAACCTGCCCTACATCACCGCCGATGCCTCGGGCCCGAAGCACATGAACATCAAGATCACCCGCGCCAAGCTCGAGTCGCTGGTCGAGGATCTGGTGCAGAAGACCCTGGAGCCGGTGCGCACCGCCCTGCATGACGCGGGCATGGATGCCAAGGACATCGACGACGTGATCCTGGTCGGCGGCCAGTCGCGCATGCCGATGGTTCAGAAGCTGGTGGCGGACTTCTTCGGCAAGGATCCGCGCAAGGACGTGAACCCTGACGAGGCGGTGGCCATCGGTGCCGCCATCCAGGGCGGCGTGCTCTCCGGCACCAAGAAGGACGTGCTGCTGCTCGACGTGACCCCGCTGTCGCTGGGCATCGAGACCCTGGGCGGGGTGATGACCACCCTCATCGAGAAGAACACCACCATCCCGACCAAGAAGTCGCAGGTGTTCTCCACCGCCGAGGACAACCAGCCCGCGGTCACCATCCACGTGCTGCAGGGCGAGCGCAAGCGCGCCTCGGACAACAAGTCCCTGGGGCAGTTCAACCTCGAGGGCATCGCCCCCGCGCCGCGCGGCCTGCCGCAGATTGAGGTCACCTTCGACATCGACGCCGACGGCCTCATCCACGTGAGCGCCAAGGACAAGAACACCGGCAAGGAGCAGAAGATCACCATCCAGTCCTCCTCCGGGCTCTCCGACGAGGACATCCAGCGCATGGTGCGCGAGGCCGAGGAGCACAGCGCCGACGACAAGAAGTTCGAGGAGCTGGCCTCCGCCCGCAACCGCGCCGATGCCACGGTGCACTCGGTCAAGAAGCAGCTTGACGAGTACGGCAGCAAGGTCAGCGCCGCGGACAAGGAGCGGGTGCAGAAGGCCCTCAACGAGCTCGAGCTCGCGGTGCGCGGTGATGACAAGGCCCAGATTGAGAATGCCGAGAAGCGCGTGCTCGAGGCTGCCCAGTCGCTGATGCAGGCCGCCCAGGCCCAGGCGCAGTCCGCCCAGTCCGCCCAGTCGTCCTCCTCGCAGCAGGAGCAGGCCTCCCAGGGCGCCTCCTCCTCCCAGGGGCAGAAGGCCGATGACGGGGTGGTGGACGCTGAGTTCGAGGAAGTCCACGACGACAAGAAGTAGCCGCCACCTAGGCGTGCGGAGCGGGCGGTCCCGGCCGCCCGCAGGATTATCCTGGCGGCCCTGTGCCGCCAGTTCGGATTGGGGACTGGGGAAATGGCTGGAAAGCGCGATTACTATGAGGTGCTGGGGGTGTCCAAGGATGCCAGCGAAGCTGACATCAAGCATGCCTTCAAGCACCTGGCGATGAAGTACCACCCTGATCGCAACAAGGCCCCCGACGCGGGGGAAAAGTTCCGCGAGATCAACGAGGCCTACCAGGTGCTCTCCGACAAGGAGCGCCGCGCGGCCTACGACCAGTTTGGCTTTGACGCCGTGAACAACGGCGCCGGCGGGGGTGGCGGCAACCCCTTTGGCGGCGACTTCAACGACATCTTCGAGGATATCTTCGGCAGCTTCGGCGGCATGGGCGGCATGTTCGACCATGGCGGCCAGCGCCGGCAGCAGCAGGTGCGCGGGCATGACCTGCGCATCCGGCTGCAGGTCACCCTCGAGGAGGCGGTGCGGGGCGTCACCAAGAAGATCAACGTCAAGACCCTCGGGGTCTGCGACAGCTGCCACGGCAGCGGCTCGCGCAAGGGCGGGATGAAGGACTGCCCGCACTGCCACGGCACCGGCCAGTTGCGGATGCGCCAGGGCTTCATGACCATCGCCCAGACCTGCCCGCACTGCAACGGCCTCGGCCGGGTGCCCTCCGATCCCTGCCCGGACTGCCACGGCACCGGCAGGGTCGAGAAGTCCAAGGTGCTGAGCGTGAACATCCCGGCCGGGGTGGACACCGGGGACCGCATCCGCCTCGGGGGCGAGGGGGAGGCCGGGCTCAACGGCTCGCCCGCAGGCGACCTGTATGTGATGGTGGAGGTCACCCCCCACGCGCTGTTCCAGCGCGAGGGCAACGATCTCTTCTGCGAGATGCCCATCAGCTTTGCCACGGCGGCGCTGGGCGGCAAGATCGAGATCCCCACCCTGGACGGCAAGCTGTCGGTGACCGTGCACCCCGAGACCCAGACGGGCACGAGGCTGCGCCTGGCGGGCAAGGGGGTGCGCTCCTTCAACTCCCAGACCACCGGCAACCTGTACTGCACGCTGGTGGTGGAGACCCCGGTGCGCCTCAACGATCGCCAGAAGCAACTGCTGCGTGAGTTCGAGTCCTCCATCAACGGCGAGGACGAGGCCAAGGCCCAGCAGGAGCAGGACAAGGAGCGCGGGCGCCGCCAGGAGCAGGAGCGGGTTGGCAACCATACCCCCAAGAGCGCCACCTTCAGGGAGTCGCTCAAGAAGTTTTTTGATGATTTGAGGAAGTAACGGCCCGCGCCCCGGGCAACGGGGCGGCAGGACCTGGGGCGGTGCCCGGCGGGCACCGCTTTTTTGCTGATTACGGAGGAAAGGAAATATGGATCAGACCCCCATGACCCCGCGTGGCGCCGAGTTGCTGCGCACGAGGCTGGATCGACTCAAGAACGTGGAGCGCCCGCGCATTGTGGCGGCCATTGCCGAGGCCAGGAGCCATGGCGATCTCAGCGAGAACGCCGAGTACGACGCGGCCAAGGAGGAGCAGGGCATCACCGAGGCCACCATCAAGGACATCGAGGGCAAGCTGGCGACGGCCAATGTCATCGACGTGACCAAGCTGCGCCCGGCCGACGGCAAGCCGCTCAAGGTGGTGTTCGGCGCCACCGTGACGGTGGTGGACCTCGACACCGACAAGCGCATCACCTACAAGATTGTGGGCGAGGACGAGGCCGACTTTGAGAACAACCTCATCTCCTACCGCACCCCGATTGCCAAGGGACTGCTGGGCAAGTTCAAGGGCGATGAGGTGGACATCGAGATCCCGCGCGGCACGGTTGCCTACGAGGTGGCCGAGGTCGAGTACAAGTAGGGATCAGTCCCGGGGCAGCTTGAACTTGGTGGTGCCATCGGTGCGCTGGCGGAACAGCACTGCCACGCGCCCCACCACCTGCACCAGCTCGGCCTTGACGGCATCCGCCGCCCCCTGGGCCTCGGCCTCGCGGGTGTCGCCGGCGTTGAGCTTGACCTTGAGCAGCTCATGGTGCTCGATGCTGCTGTCCAGTTCCTTGACGATGGACTCGGTGAGCCCGCGCTTGCCGATGGTGACCACCGGGTCGAGGTGGTGGGCCTGGGCCTTGAGGAACTTGGTTTGCTGCTGGGTGAGGGCCATGGGATTCTTGTCCTGTGATGGTGCAGGGCCGGGCGGCGCCTGCATGAATGATTAAGTGTGAGTCAGGTATAATACCACCACGTTTTGGGCGCAGGATCGGGGGTTGAGTTGCCACGCAAAAAAAGGACCCCAAGCCAGGCCCGCTGGCTCAAGGAGCACTTCAGCGATCCCTATGTAAAGGAGGCGCACCGCCAGGGGCTGAGGTCACGCGCCGCCTTCAAGATTGATGAGCTGCAACAGCGTGACCGCATCGTCCGCGAGGGCGACACGGTGATCGATCTCGGCGCCGCCCCGGGCGGGTGGTCGGAGCGCGCCGTGCGCTGGGTGGGGGAGTCGGGGCGCGTGCTGGCGCTGGACATCCTGCCCATGCGACCGATCCCTGGGGTGGAGTTCATCCAGGGCGACTTCCGGGACGACGGGGTGTTCCTGAGGTTCTACGGCATGGTGGGGCAGGGGGCGGACGTGGTGCTCTCCGACATGGCCCCCAACCTCTCCGGCAATGCCGCCATCGACCAGCCGCGGGCGATGCTGCTCAGCGAGCTGGCCCTGGACCTGGCCCGCCGGGTGCTCAGGGACGGCGGATCCATGGTGGTCAAGGTGTTTACCGGCGAGGGCTCGCAGGAGTTCCATGCCGCGCTCAAGCGGGATTTCAGTTCGGTGCGGGTGCGCAAGCCCGACGCCTCGCGCGACCGGTCGCGCGAGACCTACATGGTGGCCACGGGCTTCCGCGGCCACCCCCTGCGCGGGGTGCCGCCGGGCGCCGAGGGCGGCCCGGGCGGGGACGCTCCCTGAGGGTTTTCTCGGAAATTAAGGTGACAAGGAAGGTCAATGGCTAAAAATCTCATCCTCTGGCTCGTGGTGGCGGTGATCCTGATGTCACTCTTCGAGTCGTTCAGCGGCAACGAGGTCTCGGGCCGCACGCAGGACTACACCACCTTTGTGCGCGAGGTCCAGCAGGACCAGGTCCAGGAGGTGGTCTTCGACGGGCTGGTCATCAACGGCCTCAAGCGCAGCGGCGAGCGCTTTGTCACCGTGATGCCGATGCGCGACGACACCCTGCTCGAGAACCTGTTCTCGCACAACGTCCGCGCCTCGGGCACCCGCCCGGAGGAGCCCAACGCGCTGCTGTCCATCCTCATCTCCTGGTTCCCGATGCTGCTGCTCATCGGCGTGTGGATCTTCTTCATGCGCCAGATGCAGGGCGGGGGCAAGGGCAACCCGCTGAGCTTTGGCAAGAGCAAGGCCAAGCTGCTCTCCGAGAACCAGATCAAGACCACCTTCGCCGACGTCGCGGGCTGCGACGAGGCCAAGCAGGATGTCGAGGAGCTGGTGGACTTCCTGCGTGATCCCTCCAAGTACCAGAAGCTGGGCGGTCGCATCCCCCGCGGCGTGCTGATGGTCGGCCCCCCCGGCACCGGCAAGACCCTGCTGGCGCGGGCGATCGCGGGCGAGGCCAAGGTACCCTTCTTCTCCATCTCCGGCTCCGACTTCGTGGAGATGTTCGTAGGCGTAGGCGCTTCCCGCGTACGCGACCTCTTCAAGCAGGCCAAGGAAAAGGCTCCCTGCATCGTCTTCATCGACGAAATCGACGCCGTAGGCCGCGCCCGCGGCAAGAATGTCGGATTCTCGTCCAATGACGAGCGCGAGAATACTCTCAACCAGCTCCTTACCGAAATGGACGGCTTCGGCACCAATTCCGGAGTCATCGTCCTGGCGGCCACCAACCGTGCGGACATCCTCGACAAGGCCCTCATGCGCGCCGGCCGTTTCGACCGCCAGATCCAAGTCACGCTGCCGGATCTCAACGAGCGCAAGGAGATCTTCCAGGTCCACATCAAGAATCTCAAGCTGGCCGATGACTTCGACCTTGACCTTATTGCCAAGAATACTCCCGGATTCTCCGGCGCGGACATAGCCAACGTCTGCAACGAAGCGGCCCTGACTGCTGCGCGCCGCGGCAAATCCGTCATCGACAACAAGGATTTCTCCGATGCCGTCGACCGCGTGGTCGGAGGCATCGAGAGGAAGAAGACCATTATGAGCCCCGAGGAGAAGCGCCTGACGGCTTATCATGAGGCCGGGCATGCC
>JAILEI010000198.1 GCA_024688225.1 Succinivibrionaceae bacterium | reverse complement strand
CCCAAGGTCGCCCTCGCCCATCAGGCGCTTGGCCTCCCCGTAGGCGGCGCTGAGGTCGTCCTCGGGCAGGCCGCAGATCTCCTTGAGCGGCCGGCCCTCGGCCAGGCCCTGCTCAATCTCCTCCCAGCCAAGGCCGCCGGGGGCGCGGTCAAAGACGCGCTGCAGGTTGCCAATGGACACCTTCGCCAGCTCCGCGAGGGCATCCCTCAGGCCGGCCTCATTGACTTCAGTCTCGCTCATGAATTTCTTCCTCAGAATCCCTTGGGAAGGCGGGGGCGCAACCCTGCGCCCCCGCCACAGTTCTGATTAGGCCACATCTTTTGATCTGGGATCAATATTTTTTTTTAGGGGGGGTATTTTTTGGTGCGCGGTGGCGCCCCCCAGGGCGGGGGGCGCGATGGGGGGCTAGAGGGCGGAGGGCCTGAGGGACAGGTAATGGCTGCCCTCGAGGGTGGTGCCCTGGGCCAGGGAGACAAACCCCATGGTGACCGTGCCCAGGAGGTCAAAGACCTTTTCTTTGGCGCCCTGGTCCCGCATCTCGATCCTCATCTCGGTGAAGTCGTAGTTGTCCGCCACGTTCTCCGCCTCAATCTTGAGTTGCCGGGGATCGCTCTCGTAGGCGGCGATGACCGAGGGCTTGAGGCGGTACACCACGCTCACCCCGGAGACATACCCACCCTTTGAGGCCGCCACCAGCCGGGACTCGAGATCCTTGTTCACCATCCCCAGGCGCCGGAGCTCGCGGATGTGGCCGATGGTCAGGTCGGCGGTCCGGGTTTCCTGCGTGGCGCCGTCGATGCGCCCCAGGGAGTAGTGCACCTGGTTCGTGGTATTGATGTTCACGTGCCTGATGTCATCGATCTGCTGGTTGACGTACGAGCTGTCCCGGCCCTCCTCAATCCGGTCCCCCTCCTCGCGGGACCTGCCGATGAGCTCGAGGAAATCCTCGGTGAGGTCGTTGTAGGCCTGCCGGGCCAGGATCCTGAGGTTGCTGTCCACGGTGAACTGGGTGCTGGTCTCCTCCCGGGTCCCGGAGTAGTCGCTGACGACCCGGGTGGAGGAGTTGTAGTTGATCCCCGCCTCGAGGTGGGAGAAGTCAGTCTTGCCGCCGATGCCCGCGAGGATGGGGTTCTTCTTGGGCTTGTTCAGCCAGTCCTTTTGCGCGGGCCTCAGGCCGGCGATGGGGTCATCCTCGTCGAGCTTCAGGGAGCCTCCGGCCGAGGCCTGGATCTTCGCCTCGACGCCCGAGGCCGCCTCCCTTGCCAGCGCCACGTCGGAGCTCTCGAGCTTGCCGAGCAGCATCTTGCACAAAAACACCGCGGCCTTCTCATCGCTGTCAAAGTCGAGGTTCAGCACGTTGCCGCCGCCCACGCTGGCCTTGGCATGGGCGCCGACCCCCTTCTTGGCCACCTCAGTGTCGTTCAGGAAGTTGGCGCTCACGCCGTACATGGTGCTCTCGCTGATGTCAAGGCGGACGTGGTTGTTCTCGCCGCGGGAGAGGACAAAGCCCGAGTCGCTGAGCCGCGTCAGCGCGAGGCCGATTTTGGCCTTCGAGCTCGAGAGCCCCGGGATGATCTTGGAGAGGAGCTGCTTGATGGGGAGGTTGAGGGACAGCTCCCTGGTGCCGTCCACGTACTTGCTCTCATCGCTCCCGAGGCCCTGGATCACCTCCTGCATCATGGGCAGGTAGGTCGCATAGTCGTTCTGGTAGTTGATGCTTTTCTGCTCGGCGCTGTCCCGGATGTCGTGGTAGGTCTCGCGCAGGCTGCCGATGACGCCGAGCACGGTGTTGCGCAGGTAGGTGTAGGCCCGTGCCCCGAGGTGGTCGTAGTCCGACTGGGTGAGGCGGGCCCTGGCAAGCAGCGTGGCGAGGCTGGGCTCAAGGCCGCGCTTTTGGAGGGCATCGACCATGTGCCCCAGGATCCTGGCCTTCTCGCTGTCCGGGACCGAATTGGCGGCATACCTCGCGAAGGTCTCGTTGTAGCTGGCGTACCCGAGCTTGACGGCCGCGTAGCTGCCGGCGAGGCGCATCAGGCTGCGGATCTCGCGGCTGCCCAAAAGGTCGAGGTTAATCTTGCGGACCTGCTCGCTCTCGGCCTGGTTGAGGCCCAGGCGGGCCAGGCCTTGGGCCTCGATGCGGGTCTCGTAGCAGTCCTTGAAGCGCGCGAGCGCGGGCGCGAGCGTCCCTGACCCGAGGGCGCCCTCGCTGAGCGCCACCTTGAGCGAGGACTCAGAAAGGGTGCCCTCCTCACTGTTCTCAAGCTCCGCGCCCCGCAAGTGCAGCAGCAGCGCGTTGGCGCTGGCGAGCCGGCCCGGGGTCAGCTCCTGGTTGACGAACTCGCTGAGCCGGTCCCGGAACCCAGGGCCCTCGAGCCCCGCGAGATCCCGCAGCCTGGAGCTGAAGGTGGACAGCTCGCCGTCGCGGGGATCGGAGGTGAGCATGGTCTCGGGATCCACGTTGCGCACTGAGGTGGCGAGCGAGCGGATGAGCTCCCGCTTCCCCGCATCATCGAGCAGTGGCTCCCCGAGCACCCCGAGCATGGACTCGGCGTCCTCGTCAGGCAGCCCCAGCTGGGAGCACAGGTCGTTGAGGATCAGCCCCTCCACCGCCCGGGCGCCCTCGGGGAAGGTCCCGCCGGGGTGGCGGGCGTGCTCCTGCAGCTCCTGGAAAAGGCTCAGGGGGCGGGTGGGATCGAGCTCCCGCATCTCCGTCTCCGTGCCCCGTCCCTGAGGCGCGGCCCCATAGTCAGTGGCGATGGTGGCGAGGAAGGTTGAGTAGTTGGCGCCGTAGCGGGCGGCCATGGTCTTGACGTACTGCCTGACCAGCAGCCGCCCGAGGGTGGTCAGCGGCCTTTGCTGCGCCTCCCCCGCGATGCGCGAGCGCAGCGCGAGGATCGCATTGTCGGCCCGCTCGCGGAAGGCCCGCACCCGCTCGGCTTCGAGGCTCAGCCCGTTGACCAGCTGCACCCCGTCGGTCTCGGCCACCTCGTTCATGGCCTGGTTGAGGTTGAGCTTGAAGCCGTACTCAAAGTCCTGCTCCTTGAGGATGCAGGCCGAGGGGTCGATGCCGAGCTCACGGAGGCGGTCGGGGCTGAGATCCTCGAGCGAGTCAATGAGGTTGTCGCGCAGCAGGATCATGGCCGTGGCGACCTCCTCGCCCCTGGGGGGCTCGCCGGGGCCCACGCCCTGCAGCTCCTGGAGACGGGTGATGGCCGGGTTGGCGATGAGGCTGTTGCGCGTGGCCACCAGCCTTGAGTACTCCTCGCTGGCGCCATGGTATTCCTGGTTGAGGGAGTTGACGAGACTGGACACGCTGACCCCCACGCCCACCAGGTCGTCCTCGTTGGCCATGCCGTCAATCTGATCGGTGCGCAGCACCGCGTGATCGCTAAGGCTGGCCACCTCCTGCCGGAGCTCGGCCATGGCCGAGAGGCGCTTGCCGGCGGTGGTGGAGGCGGTGAGGAGGTCCCGCATCCAGAGGCCGGAGGCGATGGAGTTGAGCGACTCGGTGACCTGGTCCACCTCGCCCTGCTGGTGGTCCTTGCGCAGCAGGCCCTGGGCGGTGCTGTCCATCCGCTCCCGCACCACGGCGGGCAGGCTGGCCACAAAGTCGTCGCGGGCCTGCTCACCGGGGGAGGCGAGGGTGCCCTCACCATCCGGCGCCACCTCGAGGGTGCTCACGCTGTGCAGTTGCGCGGGCACCTCGTCGATGGCCCCGGAGGCCAGCTGCCCGGCCATGTTGAGGTGGTAGGCGCTGTGCAGCAGGGTGTTCCAGATGAGGCCGCAGTTCCTCAGCTGCCGGTTGGCCGCGGCGTCGAGGATGGTCCTAAGGTCGCTTTCGCTAACCTTGCTGCCCTCGCCGGTGATCACCCTGACCAGGGCGTCCTTGAGGGCGCGCAGCTGCTCCTCGTTGCGCGGGCCCACCTTGTCCACGACCTCATCCCAGTGCTGCAGGTCAAAGGTGGCGGCCCGCTTGATGAGGGGGAGGTCGTAGAAGCCCTGGCACTTCTGGGAGAGCAGGTCATTGCCCTGCATGCTCAGCGGCCCGAGCAGGGACTTGAGGGCGGTGTTGAAGAGCGGCTCCTTGCTCTGTGCGTTGGCCAGGCTGTCCACAAACCCCACGCCCTTCCCGCCCGGATCCGCGAGGGCCCCGGCAAAGCCCGTGATCACCTTGCCCGCGCACTCAGTGAAGGATGCCTGGTCGCCGTTGGTGTAGCCGCCGAGGGCGGCGAGGCCGGAAAAGTCAAAGCCGTTGGCCGAGAGGAGGCCCATGATCTCCGGGAAGTGGTCCTGCAGCTGCGGCGAGCCCTGGATCTGCCCCATGAGGCCCTGGAGGGCCAGCAGGTTGGCGCTGGGCTCGGTGCCCTTGCTGAACTCGGCGCACAGCTTGGCGAGGTTGGTGCTGGCCATCTTGGCCATGCCCACGCCGTGCTCGTGGGTGAGGTCCCGCCTGATGGACTGCGCGAGCGAGTCGAGCGTCCGCGCGAGGTTGTTGCCGCCATCAGGGCTCATCAGCAGGCCGGCGAGCTCCTTGCCCAGGGCGTCCATGGCGGCCTTCGAGTGGGCGTTGAGGCGCTCCTCGATGAACTTGTTGCCCAGGCCCTCACTTTGGTTGCGAAAGCGCAGCTGCTCGACGGTGAGGTTCTTGAGGTTGCGCGCGCCGAGGATCTGGTTGATTTCGGCGCTGAAGGAGCGGAACTCGTTGATTTTGCCGAGGGACTTTTGGTAGGAGTCGAGCCTTGACTCGTTCTCGGAGCCATCGTGGATCACCTCGTGGATGCCCATCATGGAGGGGATGCCGCCCTCCTGGCTGTTCCCCTCGAACCTCAGGTTCCACTGCGGCAGGCGGTCGGGGTTGGCCGTGGCGAGATCCCGCGCCACCTGCGCGGCGCCCTCCGCGGCGGCCCTAAGATCTGCCACGGCGTTGAGCTTGTTCGCCGCGAGCTGCTGGATGGTGGCCCTGAAGCGCTCACCAACCTCCACGCCGGCGCTGCTCAGGCAGCACTGCTTGCGCACGTTCTCAAGCAGGCGGTCGCGGGCGGCCACGGTGTCCTCCGCGCCTGCGGCCAGCAGCTCGGTAAGGTCGCCCTGGATGCTGGCAAAGGCCTCGTCGGAAAGCTCATCGCCCGCGCTCTTGCTGAGATCCGACCTCAGGCCCGAGGCGAGGGCAAAGGCCCCGCACAGCTCCACGAAGGCCCGCTGCGCCGGGGTACTCGCGTCACGGTAGGCGGTCCCGAGGGCCAGGGGCCCGTTGCCATTGCCCAGCAGGCCCACGCACCTTTGCTTGAACTGGTAGTCGCACTCCGAGGCCCTCCGGGCGAATTCCATGACGCGGCTGCCGTCCCCGCAGGAGGGGCTTGAGACCAGCATCCGCTCCACGTTGGCAAGGAAGGCCTTGACCTCCTTGCTGGCGTTGCGGGACTCCACAAAGCCCTTGAGCATTTTGAGATCCTGCGCCGCGGCGCCCTCGGCGTCATGGGTGGAGGGCAGGCTGCCCAGGGTCTTGGTGAAGTCCTCGGACTCGGCGCGCTGGGCAGCCGGCCCGAGGTCGGTGAGCTCAATGCCATCCTGGACTGGGCCGATGGGGCCCAGGCCGGGGAGGCCGGAAGGGGAACCGATGCGGTGGTCAGTCATGGGAGGTCCCTCCTGTGGCGTGGGTTAGATTAGGTAAAGAAAGAGGCGCAGGACCAGGTAGTTGCTGGCGACGGCGAAGCACGAGCAGATGGCCAGCATCAGGTAGGCATTGACCGATCCGCCGTGGATCCTGTTGAGCATCATCATGCTGGCGAGGCCGCAGCTGATGTCGCTGCACATGATGCCCAGGGTGCCGGTGCCCATGATCGCTGACTCATAGCTGCGCCCGAGGGCCCAGTGCATGAGCCCCATGGTCAGGGCGGCCATGCACGCCACCTGCACTAGGCCCAGCAGCACCATCGCCGGGGTCAGGTCCAGGATGGTCCCGAGATCGATGGACATGGCGCAGGCGCCAATGAACAGCGAGAGCCCCAGGGTGCCAATGTAGTCGAGCTCGGGGTGGCAAATCCGGGTCTTGGTGCCGTGGGTGTTGAGGTGGTTCATGGCCATGGCCACCGGCATGGCGCACAGGAAGCCGGGCACCCAGGCGCCGAGCGACGAGAGCAGGTCGCTGAGCGCGCTGCCGATGCCCATGGCCACCAGCAGCTGGAAGGTGGCGATGGGCAGCCTTGCGATGTCGGCGGGGCGGGACTCCCAGGTATCATCTTTGCTGGGGGGCAGGGGGCGCAGTCCCGCCTTGCTGATGATGCGGTGCCCCAGCGGGGCGCAGATGAGGGTGCAGGCGATGAAGCAGAGGGTGAAGTAGCCCGTGGCGTCGTCCATGGCGCCCTCCACCCCGGGGATCCCGACGGCGTCCATGCAAAACCTGATGGGCTCCTCCTCCCAGAACATCTTGGCGGTGCCCGACATCAGGGCCTCGAGGGGCTCCACGCCAAGCAGCGCGCCGAGGCCGAGGGAGACGGTGTTCTCGGTGAGCATCAGGACCAGGATGGCGGCCAGCGTCAGCAGGACGAACCGGGCATGGCGCCACAGGGCCCTGATGTCGAGCTCAAAGGAGATGGCGGTCAGGAAGGCCGTGAAGGTGATTTCGTAGAGATCCATGTCGTGCCCCAGGGTGATGCCGGCGCCCTTGTCGAGGGCGAGGGCGAGGACGCTGAAGGCGATGCCCCCGATGAGCGGGGAGGGGACGCACAGCCCGCTGAGGGGCTTGATGCCCTGCTTGAGCAGCACGCCGAGGTACAGCACGGCCACGACCAGGGCGGCGCTCTCTAACAGGTTCAGCTCAATGTGCATGATGGGGAATTGCTCCTGTGCAGTGGAATCCGGGGTGGTGGCCGCTCAGACCATGAGGAACTGGCCTTGGTTCATCATGATGTCCATGAGGGTGGAGGTTGCCTGGCTCCCGCCCGGGGGCGGCGGCGCGGCGGGGGCGGCGGGCGCCCTGG
>JAILEI010000059.1 GCA_024688225.1 Succinivibrionaceae bacterium | reverse complement strand
ATCAGATACTCAGCCAATCCCGAGCAGTTCAAGCGCTTCACCACCGAGGAGACCCGCAAGGAGTTCCTCATCGAGCGCCTGTTTGTCGCCGATCACGTCTCGGTCACCTACTCCCACGTGGACCGCATGTGCGCCTTTGGCATCATGCCCGTGACCCGTCCCGTGCCGCTTGACGACGGCATCGACTGCTGGCACAACTTCGGCACCGACTTCATCCTCGAGCGCCGGGAGGCGGGCGTCTTCAACGTGGGGGGCAAGGGCCGCATCACCTGTGACGGCCAGGCCTATGAGATGGGCTATGAGGACTGCCTGTACATCACCAAGGGCACCCGCGAGGTGGTGTTTGAGAGCCTCGACAGCGCCAAGCCCGCCAAGTTCTACATGGCCTCGGTCCCGGCCCACACTGCCTACACCACCACCTTCATCCCCATGAGCAAGGCCAACCACCGTCCCTGCGGCAGCAGCGCCACCGCCAATGACCGCACCATCAACCAGTTCATCCACCCGGACGTGCTTAAGACCTGCCAGCTGTCGATGGGACTTACCCAGCTCAAGGTGGGCAGCGTGTGGAACACCATGCCGGCGCATACGCACGAGCGGCGCATGGAACTCTACTTCTACTTTGAGGTCCCGGAGGATCAGGCGGTTATCCACCTCATGGGCCAGCCGCAGGAAACCCGCCACCTAATCATCCACAACGAGCAGGCGGTGATTGGTCCCTCCTGGAGCATCCACTCAGGCTGCGGTACCTCCAACTACACCTTCATCTGGGCCATGGCCGGCGAGAACCTCGCCTTTGACGACATGGACAACATTGCCATCCAGGATCTCAGGTAGTAAGCCGCCAGGCACTAGCTGGCGACATTGACATCGCGCAGGCCATGCCCTGCCAGCAGGCGCAGCTCAATGCGCTCAGGGGAGGCGCCCGATATCTCGGGCGCCTCCCTCCTTATCAGCCAAAACAGCGCCAGCGCCCCGATTAGTGACACCGCAATCACCATTTTGGGGGCCACCCCAGGATCCAGCAAGCGGCACACCTTAAACCCAATCAGCGCCAGAAGGAGGTGGGAACCCAGCACCGCCGCGACCCCCGCCCCACGCGCCCCCAGGGGCATCAGCGCCGGGGTCATCAGCCCCAGGGCCAGCACCAAAAGCCCACTGACCGAAAAAATGAAGGCCAGCGACAGCAAGCCAGAGATGGGCAACTCCAGGAACGCGCCTGTCACCATTGCCACCACCAAAAGCCCCCCCAGGGAGGCCAGCAGCAGCGAGGAGCAGGCCAGCGCCGCCATGCGCAGTCCCATGCGATCATGGGCAAGGCCGGTGAACATCACTCCCGCCGCCCCCATCACCAGGCCCATGGCCGAGGATGGCGAGGCAAGGCCGCTGCCCCCCATCAGGGCATTGATCCCGCCGCCTGTCCCACTGAGCATCCCTGGCACCACCACCACCCCCGAGGCATGCAGCAGCACCGTCAGCGCCAGCAGCAAGAAAATTAGCATCCTGAGGCTGGGCTCCCGGCCAAAGGCGGAAACTCCCCCCAGCCCGCCCTTGACGCACTCATTGATCCCCGACATCTCCCGGGCCGCCCGGGAGCGATCCTCACGAATTCGGCACAGCTCAATAAGCGCGGCGTTGGGGTGACCGCGCCAGGCCAGCCACCTCGGGCTCTCCGGCAGGCGCAAAAAGCACAGCAAAATAAACACCAGGCTCAGCGCCATCACCGTCACCGTCAGCGCAATCCCAAACTGGCTGTAGTAAATCCCCCCACTCAGCAGCGCCAGGAGCGCAAAGAGCAGCTGCACCGAGGTCACCACCGCCAGGGCGGTCCCCCGCTGGCCCTGGGGCACCGTCTCAATGGCGTACACCAGGGTGGAGACCAAAAACATCCCAAAGGCACAGCCCACGCACATCTGCGAGCTGAGCAACAGGCTGAAGTCCGGGGCGACGCAGCAGCCAACGCAGGCGGCAAGCCCCAGCGCCGCGCTGCAGTTGATGATGGGCTTGCGCCCCACCCCACTGATGAGGAAGGCCCCGATGATTACCCCCACAAATGACCCAATGATGAAAGTGCTGGTAATAACCTGGTGATCCGAGCCGCTGAGCAGGTAAATGATGGCAATGCGATCCGAGCCGCAGCTGAGCATGCCCAGGTCAAAGCCAAACACCGCCCCCGCCAGGGAAATGAGCAGCGAGAGGCCCAGGGGACTGCTCACCCCGCCCCGGGGATTTAGGGTAATTTTGCCTTCACTCATGGGGATTGCCTCAATGGCCCGTGGCAAGGGCCCTCGGTTGCGCCACGCGCCACATTATACTATCCAGGCACCGGTCCCTTTCCCAGGGACGATTTGCCCGGCGAGGAAAGCCGCTGCCGCCGGCGCTCTGCTATACTGCGGCGCAGCACCAAGGGTTTTAGCGCAGGAGGTAGGAATGGCCGCGACCATGCTCCCAGGTTTCAAGGGCAGAGTTGCCATCGTCGGTGACGTGATGCTCGATCGCTACTGGAGCGGTCCCTGCAAGCGCATCTCCCCCGAGGCCCCAGTGCCGGTGGTAAGGATCACCGAGCGCGAGGAGCGCGCCGGCGGCGCCGCCAATGTGGCCATCAACATCGCCTCCCTTGGCGCCCCCGTGACCCTGGTGGGCATGATTGGCAATGACGAGGCAGGCACCAGGCTTGATGGACTGCTGCGCGCGCGCTGCATTGACACCAGCCTGGAGATCTCCCCCCTCCACCCCACCATCACCAAGCTGCGGGTGCTCTCGCGCAACCAGCAGCTCATCCGGATTGACTTTGAGGATGGCGCGGACCAGCTCAGCGGGGCAGGCATTGCCGGGCGGGTTGCCGAATCCTGCTCGGATGCCAGCGTCCTGATTTGCTCAGACTATGGCAAGGGCACCCTCGCGGAGGTCAGGGACATCATTGCCCAGGCGCGCGCCTCCGGCAAGGTGGTGCTGGTCGACCCCAAGGGCACCGACTTCACCCGCTACCGCGGCGCCACCATGCTCACCCCCAACCTCTCTGAGTTTGAGGCGGTTGCCGGCAAGGCCCACTCTGAGCAGGATCTTGAGCAGCGCGCCCACCGCCTGATTGCCGAACTTAACCTTGACGCGCTGCTGGTGACCCGCTCCGAGGATGGCATGTCACTCTTTCGCCCCCGCGAGCGCACCCTCAGCCTGCCCACCCGCGCCCGCGAGGTCTACGACGTCACTGGTGCCGGGGATACCGTGATTGCCACCATCGGCGCCTGCCTGGCCTCGGGCATGGCCCTGCCTGAGGCCTGCGACATCGGCAACCGCGCCGCAGGGATTGTGGTCGGCAAGCTGGGCACCTCCACGGTCTCAAGGGAGGAACTGCTCTCAGACCTGCGCGGCATGCCCGCCCCCGCCCCTGGCAGTCAGGGGGGCATTGTCGATGAGGAGCAGCTGCTCGAGGCCGTCACCCGCCTCAAGCAGCAGGGGCGCAAGGTGGTGATGACCAACGGTTGCTTCGACCTCATGCACCAGGGGCATGTTTCCTACCTCGAGCGCGCCCGCGCCCTCGGGGACTGCCTGGTGGTGGCGGTAAACTCCGATGAGTCGGTGCAGCGTCTCAAGGGCCCGTCGCGCCCCATCCTGCCCCTGATGGCCCGCATGCAGCTGCTGGGGGCGCTCTCCTGCGTGGACTATGTGGTCTCCTTCAGCGAGGACACCCCGCAACGGCTCATCGCCAGGGTGCTGCCACAGGTGCTGGCCAAGGGCGGTGACTACCGGGTCGAGGACATCGCCGGACATGAGGAGGTGCTGGCCGCAGGGGGGGAGGTGAAGATCCTGCCCTTTGTGCAGGGCTGCTCCACCAGCGCCATTGTCAGCAAGATAAGGTCCCTGCCCTGATGTTCCCCCCGCTCTGCCCCGCGGATCCCGACAGTCCCCCGCCCCTTCCCAAAGAGGGCCTGAGGTCGGTGGGCGCCCCGGAGGCTCGGGCATTGCTCGTCCATGATCTTGCCACTGCCCTTGACGTGCGCAGCAGGGCAGAGTTCGGGACCGGGCACCTTGAGGGGGCCATCTGCCTGCCACTTGGGGAGCTGGAGAGGTCCCACGGCCCTTGCCAGTTCCTGGATCCCTGGCGCCCGCTCATTCTCTATTGCCAAAGCGGCGCCCGGGCGCGGCGCGCGGCGCTGCTGCTCAGGCGGCAGGGGTTTCGCCGCCTCCTGCTGCTGGGCGGCATTGCCAGCTGGCCCTACGGCCTTATCTCCTGACTGCTACTTGCACACCCGCTCGTAGTCTGCCCCCGCCTTGCGCAGCACCGACTCAATCTCAGCGGCATTCTGGGGCTTGAAGATCCGCCCCCCGGTGATTTGGGAGACGCAGCGGGCGCTGTCGGCCTCATCGCCAATGAGGATGGTGTGGATCCTAAACTTGGGCTTGGCGGCATGGATGCCCTGCGCCAGCTCGCAGATGTCCTTGGAAATGCGGCTGCAGCCGCTGTCCACCCCGTCTGAGATCAAGACGCCCACCGCCTCGGCGGAGCGCCCGTCAACCAAGTCCGCCATCTGCACCAGGGCGTCCTTGAGCGGGGTGCCGCCATCATAGCGGTGCGGGTTGATGCCATGCACCGCGCTGATAAGCGATCCCCGCTGCGAGCCATTGAAAAAGCCGCGCCGCTTGGCAAAGGGGCAGCCATTGATTTCCACCAGGCCAATGGGCACATTGGGATCAATGCGCTTGGCCAGCGCCACGGTGGCCCGCTGCGCCGCATCGAGGCGGTTGCGCATGCCCGCGATGGGATTGAGCATGGAGAGAGAGCCATCAAAGCCAATGACCATCCTGGGCACCTTGCGCTCCTTCTTGATGGTCTCGCACTTGGGCAAGGCCTTGCCAGTGCTGGCAACCTCCTGCCTTTCCTTTTTTTGCTCAGCCTGCCGCCTGGCAGCCTCAGCCTGCTCTGCCCTGATGCGCTCAGCCTCAAGGCGCGCCCGCTCCCGCGCCTCCGCATCGCGTCTCTCCCGCTCCCGCGCCTCGGCCTCCGTGCGGCGCCGGGCCTCCTCCTCAAGCGCCTTGGCCTCGGCGTCAAGCTGCGCCTCGGCAGCGTCCGCCCTAAGGCGCTCCCGCTCCTGCCTAAGCAACTCCTCCATGGTGTCAAGGTCCAAGAGCGCCGCCTCGTCCTTGCCATCGCCCCTCAGGGGCACGGCAGGCGCCTGCGACTGTGACTCTGGGACCGTGGCCTGCGTCTTGTGGTCAGTCCCCGCTGTGCAAAGCGGCCAGGGATACAGCAGCCACCACCACAAAAGCGCTAACAGCAAGAGGGGCAGCAGCAGCCACCAGGGGGAGAGTTTTTTGGGGGGGGCGGCCGCAAGGCGCGCGGCGGCCAGCGCCTCCTCCTGGGTCTCGGCAAGCACCAGGCAGGGCCAGGTGCCATTGATGAGCGCCACATGCTGGCAGTGCCTGATGAGTTCGGCAAGGTCCCGCCGCTTTCCCTCAAGGGAGGCGTCCACCAGGGGCGAGCTGCCCTCAAGGAAGGTTAGCAGCGCAGTTCGCCCTGCCCCCAGCTGTGAGGCCATGGCGCCACCCAGGCCTTCCCCTGCGCCCACCTCCTGCGCCTGCCCCTCATGGGGGGAACTGTAGTTGACAAAGTCCCCATCGCGCTCAGCAAGCGCCAGCAGTGAGGCCACCTCGCTGCCCAGCGCCAGTGACAGCTCACGCTGCCAGGGCCTTGCGCCTTGCGCATAGTCCTGCGCCCGCTTGCTCAGGGAACTGGCGCCTACACGCCTGATGCGCTGCATGGGCTAAAGGTCATTGGTAAGCGCGGCAAGATCGTCAAACTGCTGCCGCAATCGCTCATACTCAGCCTGCTTTTGCAGCAATGGCGCGGAAGGGCCGGATTTTTGCATGTCCCCAATGCTGCCCTCAATTTCCTCAAGGCGCGCCTTGAGTTCCTGGTCCAGCTGGCGCTTTTTCGCAAGGTCTGACTTCATGGCCCGCACCTCGGCCTGCACCTTCAAAAGCGCATCCTGACGCTCCGCTGCCGAGCCCTTAACCAACACCCGCTCATTGTCAAGCGCGGCCTGCAAGGCCAGCAGGCGCTCGCGCTCTGCCCCCAGCGCCGCCACCTGCGCCTCCCGATCGGCAACGCGCCCTGCGTAGGTGCCGCTTACCGTGCAGGAGAGCTTATTGAAAAAGCCCTGGTCATAGGTGGGATCGCACTCCCCCTTGTCCATGGCGCAGCCCACTAGCGGCAGGGCCAAAAACGCCACCAAAAGTTCCCTCATGACTCCCCCTAGGATCTGACCTTGAGCGCATTGCGCTGCTGGCTGTACTCATCAAGGTTCGCCTCCATCTGCGCGATGGAGTCCCTGAGGCTGGCAATCTCACCGTCAATCCTGGCAAGCTGCCGCTCATCAGCGCCCTCGAGCAGCTCCGAGCGGATCTGCTCATGGGTCCTAAGGCGCTCCTTGGCCTTGGCGATGTTCCCTTGCATGTACTCTATGTTGGCGTCCATGCCGCGCAGTTTCTCACCGAGGCGATCCTGCGACACCGCGCCCGCCTGAAGATCCGCCTCGAGACGCCTCAGTTCCAGTTGCTCCTCGTCAAGGAGCTTCTGGGTGGCAGTGGCAAAGCTCCTGGCCCGGTCATTGTCCGCCTTGAGCTCCTTGGCCACCGCCTCAAGCTGCTGCTCCCGGTTGCGGTAATGGTCGCGCACATAGTCAAGCGCGTAGTTGGTGCCCATGCCCACCGCGCAGCCCACCCCGATCCCGGCCAGCGCGCACACCAGCGGGTTCTCATTGTGG
>JAILEI010000108.1 GCA_024688225.1 Succinivibrionaceae bacterium | reverse complement strand
CCCCCCGCGAGACCATCGACCGCGCCCGCGCCACCGCCCCGGCCGCCGATCGCGAGGGCATGGCGCGCGCCATCGCCTTCCTGCGCAACGAGGAGCTAGGCGGCAATGAGCCCGGGGAGGGGGGGCAGGGGCGCAGCGAGGCGCTGCGCGCCACCCTCGGGGCGCTCAAGGGGCGCTTTGCCCAGCGCGAGATCCCGCTCTCGGACATGCGGCCCTCCGAGCCCGACGAGTCGGGGCGCTTTGAGATCGAGCACGGCGGGGAGAGCCTGCTGGCCTCGCGGCGCTTCATCAAGAGCGTGGCGCGGCAGATGAAGTTCTCGGACAACATCTTCTCGCTCTTCACCCCTGCCGAGGTCTTCGCGCGCATCAGCGAGCACCACCCGCGCCAGGCCTTCCGGGTCACCGTGGACACCGAGACCGGGGTGCTGCTCGCCGCGCGCGACGCGCAGCGCCCGGCCTTGCCCGCCGACACCGCCCTTGACGTGCTCGGCAGCGAGGCGCGGCTCATCGGCCTTGACTACAACGAGGGCGACCTGCTCGCCACGCTCTCGCTCAACTCCGACTTCAGCATCGCCGATGACAGCCTCTACGAGCGGCGCATCGACCTGCTGCTGCCGGTCGACGGGCTGCGCAACCCCACCATCTTCCTCAAGTCCTTCCGCGAGATCTGCGCCAACGGGCTGGCGATGATGGTCCCGGAGATGCGCACCGACGTCATCCTCAGCGACAGCGATGGCTCCCACCTCTCGCGCATCCTGCGCTCCTTCAACAATGAGCAGGGCTTTGAGACCATGCAGGAGCGCCTGAAGGCGGCCAGCGTCACCCCCGCCTCGCTTGATGAGGTGCTGCGCATGGACCAGGCGCTCACCCGCGCGGTTGCCTCCAGCGACGATCGCGACCAGCTCTCGGCCATCCTCGAGGCGCTCGCCGGCGAGCCCTGCCGCAAGAACCGCGTCACCAGCCTCGAGGCCCTCGAGGAGAAGCGGCGCAAGGCCCTGGCCGCGGACTGCAACGTGGGGGAGCTCATCAACATGGGCACCGAGCTGGTGACCCACTACCCGGTGGCGGTGCGCCAGCCCCAGCGCCTCGAGCGCTTCCTGAGCTCGCTCCTGGTCTCGCCCTTTGACTTTGAGCAGCTGAGCACCAGGATGCGCGCGGCGCGCCCCTTCTACCTCGAGGGGTTCACGGCGGGCGGCGCCCCGGAGCCGCAGGTGCTCTACTCCTTTGCCAACGAGTACGGGGAGGACGACGATGCCTATTACTAGCCCGGGCCCGGGGCGGGGCCGCAAGCTCATCGACCGCGCGGCCGCCGGGCGCTGCCTGCAGGCGGTGATCGATGGCGACGAGGCGGCCTTCCGCGCCAGCGCGCCGCTCATGGGCCGCTCCCGCGAGCCCATCCGCGCCATCATCCATGCGGCGGTGGACCATGACTCGGTGCCCATGCTCTGCCTTGCCCATGAGCTGCTGGCCAGGATCCCGCCCGAGCAGTCCCTGTGCTGCCGGGTGCACTCCTATGAGATGGCCGCCAAGCTCGCCGAGCTCGGGCACATCGATCCCGGGCAGTCCATTGGCTACTACTGGTACTACCCCCACCAGGTGGTGGCGTACGACCTGCCCCCCGATGTCCCCTTTGACCAGCGGCTGCGCATCCGGGCGCTCTACCTGTGCCTGTACCTGCTCGGCGACCGCGAGCGCCTCTCGCAGTGGAACCTTGAGGAATGGCTCTGCGTACTGGTGCAGGGCGACGTGCCCGAGCTGCTGGGGCGGGTGCTCGATGCCGCGGGCACCAGGGAGGCGGACCGCCTGGCGCTCTCCGGGGTGGTCGATGCCATGGGCGACTGGGAGCACTATGGGCACTGCGGGCGCCTCGGGGAAATGCTCGCGCTGGTGGTGCGCCGCATTGGCGCGCTTGACGAGGGGCTGGCGCGCACCTTGCTGTTCACCCCGCTTGACCTTAAGACCGCGCGCCTGGTCGTGGATCTCGGGGTGAGCCCTGAGGTGCGCAATGACCGGGGGGAGCTGCCCTACCAGCACTTTGAGGGGCTGCGCCGCGAGGCGCTCAAGCGCCAGTCGCGCCAGCGCCGCAACAAGGATCAGGGCTGGGGGGAGCTCGCCGCGCGCTGCCAGGAGCTGTCCGCCTTCTACCGGGACCTGCACTTCAAGGCGCACCCGGAGGAGCTCGAGCGGCTCATGGCCGGGCGCCACTTCGCGCAGGCCGAGATCAAGATGGACGAGCTCACGCCCCTGATCTCCCCCAGCGGGCGCCTCTCCCTCTCCTACAGGGGCAAGCCCTACGAGGCCACCTCGCGCTTCATGGACTCGCTGGCCGCCTCGCTGCGCTTCTCGCTCAACATCTTCACCTACTTCACCCACGAGGAGGTGTTCAGGCGCATCGGCGAGCGCTTCTCCGACTACACCTTCCATGTCACCGTGGACGTGCGCAGCAACCAGTTCCTCGGCATCTCGCGGCAGGTCCCGGAGGTCTACCCTGACGCGGCGATCCGCGAGCTGCAGAAGGGGCAGCTGCTCAAGTCCTCGGCCTACATCGACGGCACCTTCTACGCCGAGTACGAGTACGACGGGGAGCGCACCCTGGTGCGCCTCGGGGAGGGCTGCAGCTACCGCCTGCGCTACCTGCTCGCCTACCCGGTGGACGGGCGCTCCCCGATGCGGGTGCTCATCGGCGCGCGGCGCCTCGAGGACGACGCCACCTTCTACCTCGACGACAAGCGCTTCATCACCACCATTACCTCCAAGGTCAGCGCCCGCCAGGGGCTCATCGAGGGCATCAACTCCTTCTCCAACCCCTACGGCTACGCGCTGCTGCGCGAGCGGCTGCAGGCGGCCTACCAGACCCGCATCTCGGTGTCGGAGTACCTCGAGGCGCAGGAGGCCATCGACCGGGCGCTGCCTGACGGGGTGGACCGCCAGCGGCTCAAGGAGGGCCTCGACGCGGTCGCGGGCGATCCCTGCGCCCACTACGGCATCACCTCGCTCGCGGTCATCAACAAGCCCTTCCGCCCCAAGCTGCCGCTCAACTGCTGCGTCATTGACGCCCTGAACTTCCTCGCGGCGATCGCCTCGGGGGAGGAGATGGGCATCGATGGCATCTTCCGCATCTACTCGGCCCTCGGGCGCAAGCTCGCGGCGGAGTATGACCTCGAGGGGATTTTCAGCCGCGAGCCCCCAGCGGCCCGGGCCAGGCAGGGGGTGGCGTAGATGGAAAACGAGTTCCGCTATGAGGATCGCCCCTACCAGGTCAAGGCGGTGGGGGAGATCATGAGGGAGTTTGGGGATCATGAGTCGGTGCTGCTGGAGTCCCCGGTGGGCTCGGGCAAGACCATCATGGGCCTCATGGTGATCAGGCGCATGCAGGAGGCGGCGCGCGCCCGCGGGCAGGCGCTGCGGGTCAACTGGGTGGCGGCGCGGCGGCACATCCTCACCCAGACCGAGCGCATCAACCTCGCCCACTTCCACTGTGACCTCAACTATGTCTCGGCCTTCGCAAGCGACCCGCCCGCGGCCGACCTCATGGTCATCGACGAGGCGCACCACGAGGCCACGCAGAGCGTGCTCAACCTCTATGAGCGCACCCGCAACACCCTCACCCTCGGCCTCAGCGCCACGCCGCTGCGCACCGACCGCATGAAGCTCTCCTTCCAGGTGACGGTCAAGAGCGCCACCATCCCCGGCCTCATCAAGACCGGGGTGCTCTCGCCCTACCATGAGTACCGGCTCAACGAGTGGGATCCGGGCTTCATCGCCGCGGTGTACCTGGCCGGGCGGGAGCGCTTTGGCAAGAGCCTGGTGTTCTTTCGCACCGTCGCGGAGTGCACCGAGTTTGCCCTGGCGCTTGCCGAGGCGGGGGTGCACTGCGAGGTGGTGACGGGCTCAAGCGACAAGGAGCGGCAGCTCGAGGACTTCAGCGCCGGGCGGGTGCAGGTCATCTCCAACGTCTCGGTGCTCACCGAGGGCTTTGACGTGCCGGACCTGCAGAGCGTGTTCATCCGCGACGCCAGCCGCCTGCCCACCATCCAGATGGCGGGCCGTGGCCTCAGGCGCTGCGCGGGCAAGGATCACTGCAACCTGGTGCAGAGCGAGAACACCGCCTACTCGGTGTGCCGCATCGCCGAGCCGCAGAAGTCCTTCCGCTACATGCAGGGCTCCTGGCGCTCCTGCTCGCCCGACACCGAGGCCATCGCCAAGGCACTCGCCGAATACAACCTAAGATTTGAGCGGCGTCCCAAAAAGGCGCCTATCAGCAAGGCCGGGCGTGACGCCTCGCAGCGACTGGAGCTAAACTGTGGGGGGATCTTCGATGAGGATCTGTTCGGGATTTAGGGGGCAGCGCTGATGGCAGGCCAGGTTTCGGGACGGCTGGGGGCGGCTGGCGCCTACATGGGGCGTACCTTCGCGTGGTGGGTGCTGGGCATGGCGACCGTGTCCTACCTGCTGCCCGCGCCCTTTGTGCCGCTGGCGTCCATCATTCCCTACCTGCTCGGGGCGGTGATGTTCGGCATGGGCCTGACCCTGGCCCCCAAGGACTTCTCGGCGGTGCTGCGCCACCCCCTGGAGGTGCTGGCCGGGGTGCTGGGGCAGTACCTGCTGATGCCGCTCATCGCCTTCTGCCTCTGCCACGCGCTGGCGCTGCCCGCGGAGATCGCGGTGGGGGTGATCCTGGTGGGGTGCTGCCCGGGCGGGACCGCCTCGAATGTCATGACCTACCTCGCGCGCGGCGACGTGGCGCTCTCGGTGACCATCACCGCCCTGACCACCGCCCTCGCGCCGCTCGTCACCCCGGCCCTGGTCTACCTGCTGGCGAGCCAGTGGGTGGCGGTCGATCCGCTGGGGATGTTCCTGAGCATCACCAAGGTGGTGTTCGTGCCCCTGGGCCTCGGCGTGGCCATCCACACCCTCTGGCCGGACTGGGTGGGCAAGGTGGAGGGGGGGCTGCCCCTGATCTCCGGGGGCGCGGTCATCGCCATCGTCTGCGCGGTGGTGGCGGCCAGCCACAGCAAGATCGCCAGCGCGGGGATGGTGATCTTCCTGGTGGTGGCGCTGCACAACCTCATGGGCTACCTCTGCGGCTGGCTGCTGGGGCGCGCCCTGGGCATGGAGCCGCCGCGCTGCCGGGCGATGACCTTTGAGGTGGGCATGCAGAACTCCGGGCTCGGGGTGGCGCTGGCGATGGCCCACTTCTCACCGCTCGCGGCGGTGCCGGCGGCCATCTTCTCGGTGTTCCACAACCTCTCGGGCGGGGTGATGGCGGGCTTCTTCCGCCGCGCCGCCCACCGGAACTGAGCGGCCTTCAAGTTGGGCGGGGTGATTGAGCCCCGCCGCCCCCTGCCGCCGGCCCGGCGCGCTGGCATGGGGATTCCCCCGCCTTCAATTTGCCATTGAAACTTGAATTTCCCCCCGCGGCCGCCTAGCATGGGAGCAGTGCCCAGTCTGCTTTTTGGAGGCCGGAATGACTCTTGAGGAACTGCGCGGGCTCGAGCCCGGGACCATCTTGCGCTGGGGCAGCCTCTATGCGGTGACCAACGGCGACAAGGCCATCACCCTCGAGGAGGGGGAGGTGGTGATGAACGACTTCTCCGTGCTGCTGCGCGAGGGCCTCATGCCCGGCGACCTGCCGCTTGAGGAGGTGGGCACTGGCAGCTGCGGCAAGGACGAGGTGCTGCGCCGCGCCAAGAAGAGCCGGGTGCAGAAGAACATTTCCTGGACCTGCGACCATGACTGGGTGGAGTACCTGCTCCATGGGCGGCGCACCTACCTCTACAAGGTCTACAGCCGCAGCGTCGACGCCACCGCGCGCCAGCCCTCATTCACCTACCAGGACGCGGACATGGGCGAGGTGTACCGGGACATCACCGCCTCCCGCCCGTACCATGAGGGCCTCGATCCCCTGGCCACGGCCTTCTCGAGGACCCGCCGCCCCGAGCCCGGGGATGACATCGGCTACTTCCTCGCCCAGGATCCACGCCTCGCGTCGATCCCCGAGTGGTCGCACGTGGCGAGCGCCTCGGCGGGCTTCTACGCGATGATCTTCCGCTCGAGCGCCCCCTCAAGCGCGGTGCGCCGCTGCTTTGAGGAGCAGGGCGGGGAGATCTTCTGCCCCACGGTGCCCTGCCTCAGGCGCGGCATCTACATGGGGGACGGGAGCGTCCTCACCATCGGCATGGAGGACTTCCACCAGCGCCGCTATTCCCTAAGGCGCGAGCCGCTCCTCGACTTCCTCACCGTCAGCGCCGCGGGCGAGCCGCGGCGGCTCGCCGCGCGCTGCTTCATCCTCGACCATGGCAGCGACGCGCAGCGCGAGGAGCTCGCGCGCACCCTCGGGGCGGGCGGGGAGGCGGTGGCGCGGCGCCTCCT
>JAILEI010000077.1 GCA_024688225.1 Succinivibrionaceae bacterium | reverse complement strand
GGGCGGGCGCGGCCGCCCCGGGCCGCAGGGCACAGGCAAAAGGCGCGCGCCGCAGTTGCGGCACCTCATGAGCCCCAGTCCCGCGCGCGTTTCCATGCCTGCCCCCCCAGGGCAGGCCAGCGCACCCGCCCACTGCCCATGCTAGCGCACCATGGGTCCGTCACACGGAACGATCAGGCCTGCCTGCTACTTTGCCGGGAACAGCGCCTCGAGGCGCTGCAGGGTCTCCTCGAAGGTGCTCTTCTCCCCAAGGCCCTGCTTGAGGAAGGCGTTGACCTCGCCAATCTTCGCGAGCGCCCAGTCGGCCTCCGGGTCACTGCCCTGCTTGTACTCGCCGATCTGCACCAGCAGCTCAATCTCGGCGTACTTGGCCAGCACCTTGCGCAGCTGCGCCGCCGCCTTCTTGTGCTCCGGGGTGACGATGGCGTTCATCACGCGGCTCACCGAGGCCTGGATGTCGATCGCCGGGTAGTGGTTGGCCGCGGCGAGCTTGCGCGAGAGCACGATGTGCCCATCAAGGATGGAGCGGGTCTCGTCGGCGATCGGCTCGGTCATGTCGTCGCCCTCCACCAGCACCGTGTAGAGCGCGGTGATGGAGCCCTTTTCCGAGTTGCCGGCGCGCTCCATCAGCTTGGGGAGGGTGGAGAACACCGAGGGCGGGAAGCCGCGGCGGGTCGGCGGCTCGCCGGCGGCGAGGCCGATCTCGCGCTGGGCGCGCCCAAAGCGGGTCACCGAGTCCATCATCAGCAGCACGCTGCGCCCCTGGTCGCGGAAGTACTCAGCCACCGCGGTGGCGGTGTAGGCGGCCTTGAGGCGCTCCATCGAGGAGCGGTCGGAGGTGGAGATCACCAGCACCGTCTTGCGCATCCCCTCCGGGCCGAGATCGTGCTCGATGAACTCGCGCACCTCACGGCCGCGCTCGCCGATGAGCGCCAGCACGCAGATGTCGGCGCTGCAGCCCTTGATGATCGAGGAGAGCAGGGTGGACTTGCCGCCGCCGGCCGCGGCGAAGATGCCCAGGCGCTGCCCCTCGCCGCAGGTGAGGATGCCGTCAAGCGCCCGCAGCCCGAGGCTGATGGGGCGCGTGATGAGCTTGCGGGTCATCGCCGCGGGCGGATCGGCGTAGACCGGGTAGAACTTGTGCGCGTTGATGGGGCCCTTGCCGTCGGCGACGTCCCCCACCCCGTTGATCACCCGCCCGAGGAGCTCCTCGCCCACCGGCACCGAGAGCACGTGCCCCAGCGGGATGACCTCGGTGTGGAAGGAGATGCCCTCGAGATCGCCCAGCGGGGTGAGCAGGGCAATGTTCTTGGCAAAGCCCACCACCTCGGCGCGCAGCTCCCACTTCTCGCCGGGGTTGCGCAGCAGGCACAGCTCCCCGACCTTCACGTCGGGGACGATGGCGCGGATGATGGTGCCCACCACCTGCTCCACGCGGCCGCGCACCTCCACGGTGGAGACCTCATGCACGGTGTTGCGCAGGATCTGGCCGATGTAATCGAGGGCCATGCGCTAGGCCCCCTTGCCGTTGCGCTGCGCCACCAGGTGGCGCTCCAGCGCCTCGCGCAGGATCCTCAGCTGCGACTCGATGCTGCTGTCCACCACGCCCATCTCGGTCTCGAGCACGCAGTCCCCGGGCCGCAGGTTGGCGTCGATGCGCAGGTCCACGTAGCCCGAGGACTCCGCCACGCCGAGGAACGAGCCCAGGGCGTTGCGCGCCAGCGGCTCCTCCTGCGCGCAGACCCGGATGGTGACGGTCTTGCTGCCGCGCACCGAGTTGAGCGCCTGGCGCACCGTGCGGCGCACCCGGTCCTGGGGGTCAAACTCCCCGAGGATCTTGGTCACCGACTCGGTGACCACGTCGACAAGCTGCCCCTCGAGGCTCTCGATGGAGTCCACCGAGGTCATGACCATGTCGATCATCTTCTCGGCGTACTCGGCCTTGCCCGCCTCGAGGCCGTCCTGGTAGCCCTCGTCATAGCGCTTGCGGTAGACCTGCTCGGCCTGCGCCTTGGCCTTCTCCACCGCGGAGCGCACCTGCGCAAGCATGTCCTCGGCATTGAGGAAATCGGCGTAGTCGCCCGCGGGGATGACCCGGCGCCCCGGGGAGAGGCTGAAGCCCTCCTTCAGGCTGTAAAAAGACTTCGGCATGATGGCGCCACCTCAATGAGCAAAACCTTGACCACCAGGGCGAGGATCCGCGGGTAGAGCCCCTCCTGGCCACTGGGCATCCGGGCGTAGGCCCGCTTGCCGGTAAACTTGATTAGGGACTCGTACTGCGGATCCGCGCGCTCCGCCACCATGGCGAGCGCCGCCTGCCCGGGGCGCTTGACATCCTGGTCACTGTGGGGATCGGGGCTGGAGGGCAAAAGCGCCGCGCGCAGCGCCTGGTCGGCATAAAGCAGGCCGCGGCCCACCGCCAGGCGGTAGAGATCCACGCCCAGGGCGCGCCGCCACTCAAGGACCGCCTCGCGATCCAGGGCGCAGGCCACGTGGCGCGCGCAGATGATGGCGGACAGGGTGCGCTCGAGGGCCTCGCACTGCTCCGCGCTCAGCAGCGCAAAGCGGTTCTCCACCTTCTCAAACTCCCAGAGCACGCCCTCGCGGATGGGCTGCAGGCGCCGCCCCAGCAGCGGGTGCCGCCGGGCGCGCTCCCAGAGGGGCCCCAGGCCCTCGCCCGAGAGCGCGAGCGGGCGCGACGCAAGGCCGTTGAGGGCGATCACCGCCCTCAGCAGGTCCCGGCGCTCACCCAGCAGCGAGCGGGCAAACTCAGGGGTCACCGCCTACTTGCCCCGCCTGAAGGACACCAGGCCGCGCTTGGCCAGCAGCCCGAGGGCGGCGCCCATGGCGGCCAGCATGCCCAGCGAGCCAAAGGCCACCAGCGCCCAGGTCTGCATGTACCAGGGGATCTCGCGGGCCTTGGGCGGGAGGATCTGCTCGCGGAACATCTCAAGCATCACGCTCACCCGGTCGAGGTTGAGGCCGGGGACCGCCCGGGAGGCGGTCTCCTTGATCTCGCCGACCATGGAGGTCACCGGCGATCCGGGGTTGTGGCGGATGAACACCGCCGCCGAGGGCGGGGTGGTAAGGCCCGAGGACTGGTCGTGCTGCACCAGCACCACGTGCACCCGGGCGTCGAGCACGCCGTCAATCTTGGCGAAGGTCTGGGAGAGTTCCTGGGACAGGCCAAAGGCAAAGCGCGCCTGATCCTCAAGCTGGGAGGAGATCATCGACTGTCCGCTGAAGATCTGCCCCATGTCCTTGAAGTTCGAGCGCGGCAGGCTGTTCTCGCGGATGATGTCGAGGGAGCGGACCAGATCCTCCCGCTCCACCGCCACGCTGTAGCTGCCCTTGCCGGCGTCCACCTTGACGGCGTCCACGCCGTGCTTGAGCAGCGTGGACAGCATCTCGTTGGCATCAGCCTCGTTCACCCCGCTGTAGAGCGTCTCACGGCAGCCCGCGAGCGCCAGCGCCCCCAGGCATGCCACGGCCAGAAGGCCACGCCTCATCTTCGGGGACAAGATCATCCCCTTAGCTTGGCGGCCTTGATGAACTCGGCCGCCATCGCCCGCGAGGGGCTCTCGGACCCCTCGATCTGCGAGAAGAGCTGCTCGGCGCCCTCCACGTCGCGCTGCAGGCAGCGCGACATGATCCGCATCGCCACCACGTCCTCGTCATCATCGGGCAGGACCGCGAGCTTGGCGTCGCCCTTGGCGAAGTCATCCACCACCAGGTAGGTGAAGGCCTCGCCAATCTTCGCGGGCAGGAGATCGGGCTTGGCCGCGATCAGGTCCTCGAAGATCAGCCGGGCATTGTAGACATCCCCGGCCTGGCAGGCCGCAAAGCCGGTGGAGATGGCCCTCACCAGCACCGCGCGTTCCACGTCACCGCTCATTTGCTGTCCCCCACTAGACCTTGTTGGCAATGTTCTTCATGGTCTCGTTGATGGTGGTGGCGATGTTGGCGGTCATCGACCACATGGCATTGTACTGGCCCACCTTCATCTGCATCTCGAGCAGCTTCTGCTGCTGGTCCTGGGCGCTGGCCTTGCTCAGCTGCGACATGTCCTGGCGGATCTCCTGGGCGAAGTTCTTGATGTTGTCCAGGGTCTTGATGACGCCTGAGTGCAGGCTGCTGTTTCCACCGATGCTGTCAGTCATTTTATTTACCTCTAACTGTCTAAATGGTCGTGTTAATGGTTTTGTGAATGCTGCCCCGGGGCACTATGTGCTCGAGTCCGCCTGGCGGTACTTGCAGGCCGTCTGGCAGGAGTTCATCGCCCTCGAGAGCGCCGACACGCGCTTGAACTCGTCCGGGGGCAGCCCCTGGTCGATCACCTTGCGGAGCATCACCGACTGGTTGAAGAAGTCCTCGCCCAGCTCGTTGAGGTCCATGAGGTTCTTGTTCATGAACGCGTCCATGATGTCAATTTTCTCCAAATTCATACTCTATGGTCTCCCCATCCTTGGATGTCAAGGTTAAGCTCCTGACGCCAATCCCCGAGATTACGTATCCCGAGGGGAGGACGCCACCCTCAAAGTACTTGCGGCCGTGCCCCAGCGAGACAAAGCGCGGCGGGCTCAGGGTCCCCCCCACCACCTCGCCTTTCTCGAGTGGCAGCCCGCTGTGCCGCGCCGGCGCGGGCTGCGGCAGCGGC
>JAILEI010000060.1 GCA_024688225.1 Succinivibrionaceae bacterium | reverse complement strand
GGCGTCGAGGCCCAGCGCCGCGGCGGCGGCAAGGCCCATGCCCAGGGCGATGTGGCACTGCTCAATGTTGTGGCGCAGCGCGTCGCCGCCCTGGGCGTCCGCGGCCGCCATCCTCAGGCAGTGCGCGAGGCGCTCCTCGCGCGCCCCAGGGGAGGCAAAGCGCCCATCGGCGTCCTCGGCGGCAATCACCGCGCGGATGTCCTCCTCGCTGGTGCGCTCGCGGGCGCAGATCACCACCACCGCGGAGCAGTCGCGGAACTTGGCGAGGTTGAAAGCGGGGATGGCCGGCTCGAGGCGCGCCTTGCCCGCCTGGGTGGCGGCGTAGAGGAAGCGCCAGGGCTGGGTGTTCACCCCGCTGGGGCTCAGCCGCAGGCACTCGAGCACCTCCATGAGCTCCGCGTGCCCCACCGCTGCGGCGGGGTCGTAGCGCTTGCAGGTGTAGCGGCGGCGCATCAGGTCCAGGAACCAGGTCATCTCATCTCCCCCAGGTTGCGTATCAAATTTATGTCCATTATAGCGTGGCGCTACAGGGACAGCGCATCGCGCAGGGCGCCGAGGAAGCGGACCCGCGCCCGGGTGGCCTCGAGCACGCAGGAGGCGGAGTCCACGGCGGCCTGGGTGCCGCCCTCGTTGGGCAGCGCGCAGATTTTGGCGTCGAGCTCCTTTTGCTTGATGAAGGCCCGCTGGCCCTGCTTGACCAGGTCAAACTGGGCGGGCTCCATGATTTTCCGCAGCTGCGCGTAGATCTCGTTGAGGCGCTTGTCCTGGCGCTGGTGCTCCTCATCGACGCACCTGGCCATGTCCACCGGGGAGGTGGCCTGGTCCATGCACTGCCCATACTCAGGGCTGTAGGCCGCGTCCTCCGCGGCCAGCGCGGGCTGCACGGCCAGCGCGGCCGCAAAGAGCGCCGCGGGCGCCACCACTGAATTTCGCATCTCATCCTCCTTGGGCTGTCCCAGGGGGGCCCCTGCCCCCCCTGCACCAGATTCTACCACCTGTGCCGCCGGCCATTGACATGGGGGCGCGGGCTGGCAAGAATGCGCACCTGTCGCGCGGCTGGGAACCTGGGAGGGGATGGCGATGGGAAATCTTGGCATCTTCATGCGCTCGGCGCTGGCGGGCATCGCCATCAGCGTGGGCGGGACCGTCTACCTGCGGCTAGGCGGGGTCGAGGGGGCGGTGCTGTTCACCTTCGGCCTGCTCACCGTGGTCCACTACCAGTGGGATCTCTACACCGGCAAGGCCGGTTTCTGGCCGCTGCCCATCCCTGCGAACCTCTCCTACCTGGCCAAGGTGCTGCTCGGCAACGCCCTGGGGTGCCTGGCCGCGGGGCTGGCGGTGCAGCACGCCCTGCCCGCGCTCCCCGCCCAGGCGCTGCAGATCGTGGAGTCGCGCCTCGCCTTGGATCCGCTGTCCCTCACCCTGCTGGGCACGGGCTGCGGCTTCCTCATGACCACCGCGGTCACCTTCGCCCGGGACGGGCGCTACCTGCCCCTGCTCTTCGCGGTGCCCACCTTCATCATGTGCGGCTTCGCGCACTCCATCGCCGACGCCTTCTACTACTGCGCGGCGCTGGGCGCGGGCGCCGCCTCCCCGGGCTGGGCGGCCGCCTGGCTGTGGGTGGTGCTGGGCAACTTCATCGGCTGCAACCTCTACCTCATCGCCGCCCCGCTCTCCCGCCCCGCGGCCAAGGGACGCTGATCGCGCGCCTGGGCCGTGGATCCACGGGCTTTTTTGCTAAAATGTCATACCTTTCCCGCCGGGCGCAGGGGCGCCCCGCGGGCCTGGGCCAAAAGGAGTCGCCCCACATGAAAAAACCAGACATCCATGAGCACACCTCCTCGCTCATCCTCAAGAGCAACCGGGTGGCGATCTACTACATCGCCGCGCTGGCGCTGGGCACCCTGCTCGGGCTGGTGGCCAACGAGGAAATCTATGGCGCCGCCACCTTCATCGGCACCATCTTCACCCGCCTCTTCTCCTTCGTGGCCGTGCCGGTGATTGCCCTGGCGCTGGTCTCCACCCTTGCCAAGCTCGGCACCAGCCGCAAGTCGGGGGCCATCTTCGGTCACACCATCTTCTACACCCTGCTCACCACCGTGATCTCCGCCGTGGTGGCGCTCACCCTCTACGTGACCCTCGCCCCCGAGAACGTGCCCTCCGACATCGCCGGCACCGCCATGGTGCCCGAGTCGCTGCAGGAGGAGAGCTACCTCCACCACATCCTCTCGGTGATCCCGAGCAACATCCTCCAGCCCTTCGTCTCGGGCAACGTGCTCTCGGTGCTCATTGTCGCGGCGCTGTTTGGCTTCGCCATCGCCGCCCAGCCCGAGGGGCGGCGCAAGGAGCTGATGATCAGCCTGGTCTTCGCCGGGCAGGACCTGCTCTTCACCCTGATCCGCTGGCTGATTGCGGTGCTGCCGCTGGGCGTGATCGCCTTCACCACGCAGCTGGTGCATGAGCTCGGCCACGGGGTGCAGCTGGGCGGCCTTGCCACCTACTTCACGGTGGTGATCGGCGCCAACCTCACCCAGCTGCTGGTGGTGCTGCCGCTGCTGCTGCTGCTGCGCGGCATCAACCCGCTGCGCATCTTCCGCGGCATGGCCCCGGCGCTGATGCTGGCGCTCTTCTCCAAGTCCTCCGCGGGCACCCTGCCGGTGACCATCTCCTGCGCCGAGGACAACCTCCGGGTGGACCGCCGGGTCTCGCGCTTCGTGCTGCCCATCTGCACCACCATCAACATGAACGGCTGCGCGGCCTTCATCCTCGCCACCTCGCTCTACCTGATGCAGAACGCCGGGGTGACCCTGGACGCCACCACCCTGCTCACCTGGATCGTGATTGCCACGGTGGCCGCGATCGGCAATGCCGGGGTGCCCATGGGCTGCTACTTCATGACCCTCTCCCTGGTCTCCTCGATGGGGGTGCCGGTGCAGCTGATGGGCGTGATCCTGCCGGTCTACGCGGTCATCGACATGATTGAGACCTCGCTCAACGTCTGGTCAGACTCCTGCGTCTGCAACATCGTCAACAAGGATCTCGGTCCCTCGCTCGGCGAGGAGGCGTAGCAAAGCGCGCGGAGCGCCTGCGCAACGCGGCGCTCCATCCGCAGCGCATCCCCGTCATAGGGCAGGCCGAGGCCGCGCCCATCCCACCTGCCCCCCACCCCAAGCAGCAGCAATGGCAGCCCGGGCCGCTGACCAACCACCCGCACCAGGAGGGGGCGGCCCCCGGGGCATACGGCGCGGATCCGCCCCGCCAGCGCCAGCAGATCGCGCTCCCAGCGCATCCTTTGCAGCGTGCCCGGCGCGTCCAGCGGCTGCCCGTTAAAGCAGGCCGAGGGCAGGGTGCCGTAGCACTCCCCGCACTCGAGCGCCCCCGCGCGCAGCCCCTCAAGCGCCGCCCCCAGCTCTTCGTCCCCCGGGGTGATCACCAGCCCCTCATCAAGGGTCAGGGCGCTGTCATTGAGGCTGCCAAAGCCCGCCCACAGCGCCTCCTCAAGGTACCTCACCACGGTCAGGCTGTAGGCCACGCCGCCAAGTCCCGCCGCCCGCTGCGCCGCCGTGAGCCGCCCCTCCAGGGCCCGCGCCTCCCTGAGGCACGCGCGCACGCGCCCCTGCCCGGCGCACTCAAGCAGCGCCATAAGGTACCCCCTGCCCAGCCTGCGCCCCGGGGCCGCCGTGCCCCTAGTCCCTGCCGCCATGATTGCCCTCCTCCCCTGGCGCCTTGCCCAAAATGCCGCGCTGGTAGGCGGCGCTGCTCTCGCGCAGCCGCTCGCCAAGGCGGCGCTGCGCCTCAGCGCCCAGGGAGGAGCAGCCACGGCGCTCATTGAGTGCCTGCATGTTGCGCTGCCTGAGCGCGGTCAGCTCCTGTGTGGCATCGCCCCCGCCCGGGCGCTGGCGCCGCCGCCACTCGCGCTGGTAGCGCGCCCCGGCGCCCAGTCCCTCCGCCTCCTGCCTGATGCCCTGCAGCAGCGCCTCGCGCACCGGGTTCGCCCCGCTGCCATCACCGCCGCCATGGGCGCAGGCGATAAGGTGCGCCACCACCCGGCTCTCCGTGACCCCCGCCTCGCGGGCAAGATCGGTGAGCATTCCCTGCTCGGCCTCGGAGAGGAAGATCTTCTTCTGCCGGCGCTTGTCCTTGCCTTCCTGGATCCCTGGCTGGCTCCCTTCCATGCTCCCCCCTGTGCCTGTGGCTTTTTCATTACAGTACCCTAATGAAAAAATCAGGCGCTGGCAAGGCCCCGGGGAAAATTTTCCTGATCCCCGCCAAAGGGCTGGGATTCATGGGGTTCCACGCCCCTGGGCAGGCGGGGCGGCAGCCCACAGCCCCCGCAATTCGATCCCGCCGCTGGGATCGCAACCGGGAATCGCCGGGAAAGGCCAGGATCCCCGCAACACAGC
>JAILEI010000032.1 GCA_024688225.1 Succinivibrionaceae bacterium | reverse complement strand
AGTCCCGCCCGGACCAGGCTCCGCAGGGCACCGCCCCCCGCCGCTAACGGCCCGCCCATGCCTGCCCTGAGCGCCCCCTTTGACTATCCCCTTTCCCCGCTGTCCTTCCGGGTGGCTGGCACCGATGAGGCCGGGCGCGGCCCGCTGATGGGGGACGTGGTGGCGGCCTGCGTGGTGCTGGATCCCAGCCGCCCCATCGAGGGCCTGGCGGACTCCAAGCGCCTTACCGAGCGGCGCCGCGAGGCGCTGGCCCCGATCATCAGGGAGCGGGCGCTGGCCTTTGGCATCGGCCGCTGCACCCCGCAGGAGATCGATCGCCTGAACATCCTCTGGGCCTCGATGCTGGCGATGTCCCGGGCCTATGAGGCCATGTCCCTGGAGTGCGACCTGCTGCTGGTGGATGGCAACCGGGTGCCCCCGGGGCTGGCGGTGCGCTGTGAGGCGGTGGTCAAGGGCGATGCGCGGGTGGCGGAGATCATGGCCGCCTCCATCCTGGCCAAGACGGAGCGTGACGCCCAGTGCCGGGCGCTGGACCTTGAGTACCCGGGCTATGGCTTTGCCCGGCACAAGGGCTATCCCACCCGGGATCACCTGGCGGCGCTGGAGCGCCTGGGGATCCTGCCCTGCTACCGCCGCAGCTATGGGCCGGTGCGGGCGCTGCTGGAAAGGCAGGGTGGCCCTGGCCAGGCCCCCGCCTGAGGCCCTGGCCTTGGGTAGTGGCAAAAGGGCCCCTTTTGCGGTATAGTGGCGCATCTTGGTTCGGTTGAGAATTAATACTATGAATATCAATTATTTGGATTTTGAGCAACCGATTGTTGAACTGATTGAGCACCTCGACGAGCTCAAGCGCCTCTCCTCCACGGTGGACGGGGACGTGGACATGAGCAAGGAGCTCGCGCAGCTTGAGAAGAAGAACCGCGAGCTGACCAAGAAGATTTACACCTCGCTGAGCGCCTGGCAGATTTCCCAGGTCTCCCGCCACCCGATGCGGCCCTACACCGTTGACTACCTGGGGCGCATGTTCACCGACTACCACGAGCTGTGCGGGGATCGCGCCTTTGCTGACGACAAGGCCATCATTGGCGGCCTGGCCCGCATCGACGGCCGCCCAGTGGTGGTGATTGGCCACCAGAAGGGGCGGGACATCAAGGAGCGCACCCTGCGCAACTTTGGCATGCCCCGGCCTGAGGGCTACCGCAAGGCCCGGCGGCTGATGAAGCTCGCGGAGCGCTTCCACTTGCCGGTGGTGACCTTCATCGACACCCCGGGTGCCTACCCGGGGGTGGGCGCCGAGGAGCGCTCGCAGGCGGGGGCCATCGCCGAGAACCTCAAGGAGATGTCAACGCTCCGGGTGCCGATCGTGTGCACCGTGATTGGCGAGGGCGGCTCCGGGGGTGCCCTGGCCATCGGGGTGGGGGATCGGGTCAACATGCTCCAGTACTCCACCTACTCGGTGATTTCCCCCGAGGGTTGCGCCTCCATCCTCTGGAAGAGCGCCGACAAGGCCCCGCTGGCGGCGGAGGCGATGAACATCACCGCCAAGCGCCTGCTGGACCTGGGGCTGATTGACAGTGTGGTCGAGGAGCCCCTGGGTGGCGCCCACCGTGACTATGACGAGGTGGCGGCCAGCCTCAAGGCCCGGGTGCTTGCGGATCTCGATGCCCTGTCGGGGCTGCCGGTCGACAGCCTGCTCGAGCAGCGCTACGCGCGCCTGATGAAGTACGGCTATTGCGCATAGGCCGTGAGGCCGCCGCCCGGGCCGTGGAACGCCTGGGCAGGTCCCTGGCGGCCCTGATCCCTCCCCAGTCCCTTACCGTGGGCCTCTCCGGCGGCCCTGACTCCACCCTGGCGCTGCTGGTGGCGCTGGCGGCAGCCCGCCAGGATCCCCGCTTCCTGGTGCGGGCGGTGCATTGCATCCACGGGCTCGATCGCAGTGATGACCACTGGCTGCGCCATTGCCAGTCCCTCTGCGCGCGCCTGGGGGTGCCCCTCACCACCCCGCGGCTGCGCATTGTCCCGGGGCGGGGCGAGTCCCCCGAGGAGCGCTCACGCCTGGAGCGCTACCAGGCGCTGCATGATGCCTCGGGCGGGGGGGCGCTGGTGCTCGGGCATCACCGGGGCGACCAGGCTGAGGGCCTGCTGCTGGCGCTCTCCCGCGGCTCAGGGCCCAGGGGCCTGGGGGGCATGGGCAGCATCACCACCGACGCACGGGGGATCCTGCTGCGTCCCCTGCTGGGCCTTGGGAAGCGAGAGATTGAGGATCTGCTGGAGGCGCTGGGATTCACCTACCTCTTCGATGAGTCCAACGCTGGCGGCGGATTTGCCCGCAACTTCTGGCGCCAGCAGGCGCTGCCGCTGCTCAGGCAGCGCTACCCTGGCATTGAGCGGTGCCTGGCCCGCAGCGCCAGCCTCTGCGCCATGGAGCACGATCTGGCCTGGCGGGTGGTGGGCCCTTGCCTCGGGCGGGCCCAGGAGGGCGGGGCGCTGCTCATCAGCCGCCTGCCCCGCGGGGACCGCACCCTGGCGCTGGCGGTGCTCAGGGCCTTTCTCGAGCAGGGGAGCGGGGTGATTCCCTCCCTGGCGCTGTGCGAGCAGGCGCTGTCCTGCTGTGAGGGCCCTCCAGACCAGGCGGTGCGCCTTAGCCTGGGCGGCCTCTTGGTGCGGCGCTTCCGCGACCGCCTGTGCCTGGTACGGCCGCTGCAGCCCCCGCCCCGGGGTGGTTTCCCGCTTCGCCAGGGCGAGTCGCTGTGCCTGGGGGATTACCGCTATGCCCTGGAGGTGGGGGAGGAGGGTGATCCTGCCGCCTTCTGCTGCCCGCAGGGTGAGGTGTGGCTGGACTTTGCCTACCTGGGGTCGGAGATCATCAGGCCGCGCCTGCGCGCGCACCGGCGCAGCGTCAAGAAACTCTATGTGGAGCTGGGGATCGCCCCCTGGGAGCGCCCGGCGCTGCCCCTGGTGCGGGATGGGGAGGGCGGGGAGGTCCTGGCGCTTGGGGATCGGGCCGGGGTGCGTGGCGCGGGCGGGGAGTGGCGGCGCCTTGTCATTGGAGAATCTACGTACTTTTAACTGCCCAGTCTCAAGCTTTTAACTCCCCCCAAAAGCCTCCTGCTGCATACCCCAGTCTCAGATCCTTTAACTTGCCATTGGCTGTCACCTGCCATGCATTTTTGTGACCTGTGTCACATACCTGGGCTGCATGATCGAGTTTCTGTGATCACTTGCAAGGGAGTGCATCAAGCCGGGGTCCAGAGCTAGGAACTTCAAGGCGATGACGTTCCTCGAGGGCCTGAATACCATCGATCTGACACAGCGGATTGGGTTAATGAGGACCATCTCCAGGATCAACGCCCTGGTGATGGTCGATATTGCCACTACCGTTGTTTGCTCGGACAGAGTCACCATCAAGTTCCATGTGATGCTGGATGCGAGAATGACCCTAGGTGCGACCATGATGGGATCGCAGGTGAACGCTGGGGGATCGCCAAGTGCTTCAGGACCTCGCATGCTGAGGAGTGGCAGTCAAGGCGCCTGTTCGGCAACTGTGTGAGGATCATTCTGGGCAAGAGAGGTGAGGGGATAAGGTGACTGGCAGCCGTGGTCGATGTGCGACCACGGCTGCCCTTGCATGACCCTTGGGGTCGGGCCGGCCCTGACCCCAAGGGTCATGCAAGGGCGATCAAGTCCACGATCGTCCGTTAAAAGATCCGGGATCGCCCCACCAAGCACTGTGGTGAAACTGCGGTGCGCAGGCTGTGAGACTGGGGTGCGCAAGTACTGAGACTGTTCACTCCCACTTACAGTATGTTTATGTACTTGCGGAACGCTATAATCCGGCGTTCGACAGTTGTGCTAGCTGACACCTCCCTTAACCCCTTGTCCCGCCTGGGTTGCGGGGATCCTAGACGTCGACGCCGGGCCTCAGCTTCCTTGGGTTCTTCCTCACCCGGTTGATCAGGTGCCTCACCTCCGATGCCGTGAGTTGCTCGAACGCCAGCTCCCCGAGCTCGAATGCCTCCAGCAGGCTGGTTGCGGCCGGGGAGTCATCGTAGTCGGGCTCATAGCCCTTCCCGGACAGGCACTCGATCACCCTCATCGTGCGGATGGCACGCAGCAGCTCTGGCATGGTGTGCCTGCCGTTGGGGTGCCTGGGGTTGGGCCCCTTGCATTTGGCCGCCACCTGGCGCTCTATGAGGCGCAGCACGGTGAGCGCGAGGAACACCACCAGCAGGTGCGCCTTGATCCTTGAGTCCTTGCTGTGGTACATCGGCCTGGCCCTGAGCTCGGACTTCATGATGCGGAAGCTCTCCTCAATCTCCCAGCGGCGGCCGGATATGGCCATCACCACCTGCGCGCTGCAGTCCTTGGCGAACAGGTTGGTGGCGTGGCAGTAGAAGCCGTCGAAGCGCTCGGCCTGGGCGATTTTCTCCAGGTCCACCTCGGCGGTGGCGCGGGTTGCGACCTGCCCGTCCGGGGTGACGTGGGTGACCTTGATAAGGGATTTCGGGTTGCCCTCGGCCCAGCTCTCGGCGTCCCCGCGGGCGGCAATCTTGCCCGCCCTCTCGGCCTTGCCGGCGCGCAGGGCGCGGAGGAACTCGCGGTACTTGAGTGAGAAGGACGCGACCAGGCGCTGGTCCAGGCCGCGGTCGGAGATGGTGCGCTCCTTGAAGAAGAGCGTGTCCATGAACTGGTCCTTGTTCCCCTCCGTCAGCGTGCTGGGGCCAAAGCCGTGGCGCAGCCTGCCGCGCCGCCCTCCCTCGGCGTACGACCAGCCCGTGGGATCGAGGGCCCACTCCTGCCACTCGCCCTTGAGCCCCTTGATGGACTGGGAGACGACGAAGTGGCGCTCGCCGTCGCCGGCGAGGTCCACGGACTTCGACTCCCCGGCGAGGCGGTTGTTCAGCTCGCGGTTTGCCCTGGAGGCGAGGCCGCTGTCGGTGCACATGGTGGTGCCGGAGCCGTGGGGGAGGAACGCCATGACCTTTGCCTCAAGGGGCGCGAGGGTGACCTGCTCGCTGGTGTTGCCCGGGTTCACGCACATGGCGACGGGGATGCCGTCCGCGTCGGTCATCAGCCCCATCTGGACGATGGGGTTGGGGCGGTGCTCCTTGGACTTGCCGTACTTGCGCAGGGTGTGCTCCTTCCCCCAGCTGTCGCCGCGGCCGCTGTCGCAGTCCTCCTGCTCCACCTCGCAGTAGAAGTTGGTGCAGTCATAGTAGAGCCTTGAGGTGTCCCTGCCGCCGGGCATGCGGCTGGTGTACTGGAAGACCCGCTCCATGATGAGGTCCATGTGGGCGCATGCCAGGTCCAGCGCCCGGTACAGGTGCTGGGGGGCCAGTTCCGAGTGCCCAAGCAGGCTGCGCTGGCACCTGGTGGAGAGGCCGAGCTTGGAGGTGGGGTCGGCGATGGTGCCCAGGACCATCAGCTTGAGGGCCTCGGTGAGGTCAAACCCCTCGATCCTGGGGTGCAGCGCCATGATCTCCCCGCAGGCATGATCGATCCCCATGAGGTGGAACACTGCCTCCGCGATGAGGGTGCCTGCGACCTTGAGCCTGCTGGACGGGGACTTTTGGTGGCGGTGCCCGGCCTTGCGCCTGTCCTCCCGCTGCCCCGCCTGCTCCTCAGTCCTTGCCCTTGCGTAGGCCTGCGCCCACGCGAGGGCGTCAGTGACACCCTCGCGCTCCATGATTTCCCTGTCGGTGCCGAGCTTCTCGACAACCTCAGAGTGGCAGATGCCGTTGGCCCTGTAGGACCTGAGCATGCAGGACCTGGTTGATGCCTTGCCCTTCCGGGTCTGGATGTACATGGGCCTTCCCCCTCCAGCCGCGCGGGGGCAGTCCCCGCACAATGAATGACACAAGGCCATCACAGGCTGATCAAAAAGGCCAGCACTTTATTCACTTTTATTTCAATTGGATGGCAAAAAAGTTGCCGAGGGGGGATTGGCGGCACTGCTTGGCTGTGGGGAGGTGGGGTTTAACTATCACCCAGGGGGTGCTGTTTGCACGGGTGAA
>JAILEI010000191.1 GCA_024688225.1 Succinivibrionaceae bacterium | reverse complement strand
CCTGCGTGGCCCTGACCGCGGCCGTCTCGGCCCTGGCCATGGGCCCGCACCTGGGGCTGGCCCTGCCCCTGGGCGCGCTCCCCACGGCGCTCCTTGAGATGGCCCTCACCTTGCTGGTGATGTGGCTGCAGCGGCGCTGCTTCCGCGGCGCCCTGCTCGCCCTCAGGGCGCGCACCACCAACATGGACACCCTGGTCGCGCTGGGCACGCTCTCCTCATTCCTCTATTCCTCCTATGCCCTGCTGGGCATCGATCCCGCCGCGGGCGGGACGGGGGGCGTGCACCTCTACTTTGAGGGGGCGGCGGGCATCCTCACCTTCGTGGGGGTGGGCAAGTACATTGAGGAACGGGTCAAGGTGCGCACCGGGGACGCCCTGGGGGCGCTCAGCCGCCTGGCCCCGCCCCTGGTCACGGTGCGCGAGGGGGGATGCGAGCGCGCCCTGCCCCCCGCCGAGGTGGCGGTGGGGGCGCTGGCCGTGCTCAAGCCCGGGATGCGCGCCGGCCTTGACGGGGTGGTGCGCGAGGGCAGCGGCCATGCCGACGAGTCGGCGGTGACCGGCGAGGGCCTGCCGGTGGAAAAGCGCCCAGGCGATCCCATCACCAGCGGCTCCACCCTGGTCTCCGGCAGCCTCACCTATGAGGTGACCCGCGCCGAGGCCGACAGCACCCTGGGGCGCATCATCGCCCTCCTCGACCGGGTCAACCGCGAGAAGGCCCCGGTGGCGCGCCTTGCCGACCGGGTGGCGGCGGTGTTCGTGCCCGCGGTGGCGCTGATCGCCCTCATCACCCTGGGGGGGTGGCTGCTGTCAGGCGCCAGTGCCGGGGAGGCGGTGGGCTTTGCGGTGTCGGTGCTGGTGGTCTCCTGCCCCTGCGCCCTGGGCCTCGCGGTGCCGGCGGCGATCATGGCCGGCACCGGGGTGGCTGCGCGCCACGGGGTGCTGTTCAAGGGCCCTGAGGCCCTCGAGCGCCTCGGCGGCGCCCGGGTGTTCTGCTTTGACAAGACCGGCACCCTGACCGTGGGCCAGCCGCGCCTTAGGGTAGTGGGCGCGGCGGATGGCGGGTTCATGTCCACCATCATCGCCGGATCACTGGAGCGGCACAGCGACCACCCGCTGGCGCGCGCCATCGTGGCGGCGGCCGGCGAGGCCGCGCTCTTGCCGGCCGAGGGCTATGTGGAGCTGCCGCAGCGCGGGGTGGGGGGCACGGTGCTCGGCGAGCGCTATGAGGTGTGCAACCTCTCGCGCCTTGCGGAGCTGGGCATCGGCACGGGCAGCCTCGGCCCTGAGGTGGAGGCCGGGATGGGGGGCGGCGCCACCGCGCTGTTCCTGGTGGCCATGCCCGCGGGCGGGCCGCAGCTGCGCTGCGCCTTCCTGCTCAGTGACGGGCTGCGCCCCGACGCGCGGGCGGCCATCGCCGACCTCACCGCGGCGGGGGTGGCCACCGAGATCCTCTCCGGCGACCATGAGGCCCCGGTGCAAAGGGTGGCCCGGGACCTGGGCATCGGCGCCTGCCACGCGGGCCTGCGCCCCGAGGACAAGCTCGCCCTGGTGAGGTCGCGCCCCGGGGTGGTGATGGTGGGCGACGGCATCAATGACAGCCTGTGCCTCGCGGCGGCGTCGGTGGGGGTGAGCCTCAAGGGCGCCACCGACATCGCCGTGGACAGCGCCTCGGTGCTGCTGATGCGCGGGCGCATCCATGACGCCTACAAGGCCTTTGCGATTGCCAGGGCCACGCTGGCCAACATCCGCCAGAACCTCTTCTTTGCCCTGGTGTACAACTCGGTGTTCATCCCGGTGGCCGCCGGGGCGCTGTACCCGGCCCTGGGCCTTGCGCTCAACCCCATGGCGGCGGCGGCGCTGATGAGCATGAGCTCGCTCTCGGTGTGCCTCAACGCCTTCCGCCTCACCGCGCTGCGCCTCCCCGACCCGGCGCTCCCTGAGGCGGCGCCCGCGGCGCGCTGGCGGGTGGGGATTGCGGGCATGCACTGCGAGCACTGCGTGGCGAGCGTGGGGCGTGCCCTCTCATCCATCCCCGGGATCTCCGCCGTGGAGGTCTCCCTCGAGGGCAACGCCGCCACCCTCACGGCCGAGGCCGGGGTGGGGGACAGCGTGATCCGGGGGGCGGTCGAGGGGGCGGGCTTCAAGGTCACCTCCATCGGCGCGGCCTGAGGGGGCCCGGCCGCTATAATAGGGGGGGTGGCGCCGCCCGCCTGGGGCGCGCCGGCATGGACGCTTACACTGCCACAAGGAGGATCCCATGGCCACGAAGACAATCAAGGTAGAGGGCATGCACTGCGAGCACTGCGTGGCGAGCGTGGAGCGCGCCCTCTCGGCCATCCCCACCGCCACGGGGGTCAAGGTGTCGCTGGAGCGCGGCGAGGCCACCCTTGAGGTTGCCGACGCCATCCCGGACGCGCTGCTGGTGGGCGCCATCACGGGCGCCGGCTTCAAGGCGGGGGCGGTCTCTTGAGCGCCAGCCTCTCCTCCGAGGATCTGGCCCTGCTCCGCGAGCTGCGCGCCAACGCGCGGCTCTCCAACCGCGAGCTGGCCGCCCGCTGCGGCCTCTCCCACCCCTCGGTGGCCTCCCACCTCAAGCGCCTCGAGGAGCAGGGGGTCATCAAGGGCTACAGCGTGGTGCTGGATGACGCCTCGCTGGGCCTTGGCGTGGAGGGGATCCTCCGGGTCCGGGTGGCGCCCGCGGCGCAGGGGGCGTTCCTTGGGGAGATGCGCGCTCATGCCGCGGTGGTGGAGTGCGCCCGGGTCAGCGGGCACTTTACCCACGTGCTGTGGGTGCGCCTGCCCGCGCTCGCGGACCTGGCGGCGCTGGCGCAGGATCTGGGCGGGCGCTATGGCGAGGTGGAGAGTGAGGTGGTCTATGGCCATGAGATCCGCGGCCGCGTGCCTTTGCCTCCTGGCCTTTAGCCTCGGGCTGGCGGCGCCCGCCGCCGCCATGGGGGACTTTCGCGAGGCCAAGCGCGAGCTGCCCCGCATCTTCTCGCAGCTTGGGGATCCCAGGACCCTCTACTGCGCCTGCCCGCTCACCTTCCGCAACGGCCGCTACCAGCTCGACGCCGCGAACTGCCCCTATGTGCCCCAGGAGGATGAGGAGCGGGCCGGGCGGGTGGAGGCCGAGCACATCATGCCGGTCTACGCCTTCTCCCGCGAGCGCCCCTGCTGGCAGGAGGGCAGGCGCCAATACTGCAGCGCCCATGACCGGGAGTTCCAGGCCATGGAGGGGGATCTGCACAACCTCTACCCCTCAGTGGGCGAGGTCAACAAGGAGCGGGGATCCTACCCCTTCGGCGACCTTGCGGGCGGGGTGGGCCTTGGCTCCTGCCCCATCATCGTCGACCACCGGCGGCGGCTGGTGGATCCCCCGGCCTTCGCGCGCGGGATCATCGCCCGGGCCTACCTCTACATGGGGGAGCGCTACGGGGTGAGGATGAGCAGGCGCGAGCGGCGCCTCATGGAGCGCTGGGACAGCCAGTACGCACCCACCGACGATGAGTGCCTGCGCAATGAGCTGATTGAAAGGGCGCAGGGCAACGACAACCCCTTCGTGACCAGGCGCTGCGCGGCCCGGGAGCGCTAGCGCCATCCCCGCCCGGCCTGCCGCCCAGGGCGGTGCCATTGGCCTGTCCATGCGCTACAATGCCTGCGTCCGTACCGCAAAACCCCATGAAATGGTTATAAAAAATGATTCCATCAGAGTGTAACCGCGCCCCAGTCCCCGGCGGCCAGGGCCTGCCCGAGCTGACGCTCCGGGGCATGCTCCTCGGGGCGCTCATCACGGTGATCTTCACCGCCTCCAACGTCTACCTCGGCCTCAAGGTGGGCATGACCTTCGCCTCCTCGATCCCCGCGGCGGTGATCTCGATGGCGGTGCTGAGGTTTTTCCAGGGCTCCAACATCCTCGAGAACAACATGGTGCAGACCCAGGCCTCCTCGGCCGGGTGCCTGTCCTCGGTGATCTTCGTGCTGCCCGGGATGCTGATGCTCGGCTACTGGCAGGAGATCCCCTTCTGGCAGACCACGCTCATCTGCGCCGCCGGCGGCTGCCTGGGGGTGCTGTTCACCATCCCGCTGCGCCGCGCCATGGTGGTGGAGAGCAGCCTGCCCTACCCGGAGGGCATCGCCGCGGCGGAGATCCTGAGGGTGGGCGGCAGCAAGGGCCATGCGGGCGGCCTTGCGCTGCTGGCCTCGGGCGGGGCGCTGTCGGGCGCGGCGGCCCTCGCCACCAGCGGGCTGCGGGTGGCGGGGGGCAGCTTCCCGCTGTCCCTCACGGTGGGCAAGTCCTACTTCTGCCTGGACGGGGGCTTCTCGATGGCGCTTTTGGGCGCGGGCTTCCTGGTGGGGATCGCGGGGGGCACCGCCATCCTGGTGGGCACGCTCATCATCTCGCTGGTGGCCATCCCCGCGCTGACCGCGGCGGTGCCGCTGCCGGAGGGGATGGATCTTGCCTCCCACGCCGCCGCACTGTGGTCCGCCAAGGCGCGCTACCTGGGGGTGGGGTGCATTGCCGTGGCCGCGATCTGGACCATCCTGACCCTGATGCGCCCGCTGCTGAGGGGCATCACCATGTCCATGCAGGCGATGCGGGGGCGCGACGCCGGGGACGGCGGCGCGGGCGCCGATCTCCCGCCGCGGGTGATCCTCTTGCTGCTGGCGCTGCTGATGGCGGTGATCATGGCGATCACCTGCGCCTTCATCACCGAGGCGGGCATTGGCCTGGGGCTGGCGCTGCTGCTCTCGCTGTGCGGCGCGGCGGCGGTGTTCGCGATTGGCCTCCTGGTCTCGGCCGCCTGCGGCTACATGGCGGGCCTCATCGGCTCCTCCTCAAGCCCCATCTCGGGGATCAGCATCATCGCCGTGGTGCTGGTGGCGCTCATGTTCCATGCCCTGGGCGCGGCGTCGGGCATCTTCGACCTCGAGGGCGGCACGCGGTTCATGACCGCGCTGACGCTGTTCACGGTGTCGGTGGTGGTGGCCATCTCCAGCATCGCCAATGACAACCTCCAGGATCTCAAGACCGGCTACCTGGTGGGGGCCTCGCCGTGGCGCCAGCAGGTGGCGCTGCTCATCGGCTGCGTGGTGGGGGCGCTGGTCATCTCGGTGATCATCGGCCTCTTGCACCAGGCCTACGGCTTCACGGGCGCCATGCCGCGCGAGGGCATGGATCCCAGCCAGGTGCTCTCGGCCCCGCAGGCGACGATGATTGAGGCCATCGCCAACGGGATCTTCACCGGCAACCTGGACTGGACCTACATCGGCATGGGCATCGGGGTGGGCGTCCTGGCGATCGCCACCGACCTCCTGCTGCGCCGCATGAGCGGCGGGCGCCTCAGCCTGCCGCCCCTGGCGGTGGGCATTGGCATGTACCTGCCCGCCGAGGTCAACACCCCGATCTTCGTGGGGGCGATGGTGAACTGGCTGCTCATCAGGCGCATCCGCGCCCGCGCCGGGGACGGCAGCGCCGGGCCGCAGCTCAAGGCGATGGGGCAGCGTGGCACCCTGGTGGCGGCGGGCCTCATCGTGGGCGAGAGCCTGGTGGGGGTGGTGATGGCCGGGATCATCGTGGCCTCGGTCACCACTGGCGGATCCGACGCGCCGCTGGCCATCGGCCCCTGGGCGCTCAGCGGCCAGGGGCACCTCATTGGCCTGGCGCTCTTTGCCCTGGGGGTGGCGCTGCTCTGGCGCTGGGCCAGGGGGCGGGCGGAGCGGGGCTGATCCCCTCCCCATTAACTCATGAAACCAGCGCGGCTGCCGTTAATATAGGCGTCAGCCGTGCTTTTTTTGTGCTGGCGTGAAGTCCACTAATTTTTCCAATAATTATATATATAACAATATATTGGTAAGATGAAAGGAGTGCAACGCCATGAACTGCCTGAGCCTTTCCCCCCCTGAGTGCCCCGCCGTGGCGTGCCTGGCCGCGGCCCCATCCCCCCGCGTCCCCAGTGACCCCATTGACCCCAGTGCCCAGGGGGCGGCGGGCCAGGATCCTGATCCCCGCGCCCTGGCCGCCGCGCTCTTAGGCGCGGCGCCGCAGGAAGGGGGGGCGGGGGGCGACCCCGGGCAGGAGGAGCGCCTTGAGGCGATCCGGGTGAAGCTGCAGGGGGGCAAGCGCCTCACCACCGCCGAGCGGCAGTACCTGAGCACCGCCGATCCGGTGGCCTACGCGCAGGTGCTCTCCGCCGAGGCGCAGCGGCGCCGCTATGAGCGGCAGCTGCGCGAGTGCCGCACCCGCGAGGAGGTGGAGGCCCTGCGCCTCTCCAGCCTCGGCCAGTCCCTTGGGAACCTGCGCTCCGTGGCGGCCGCCGCCGATCCCGGGAGTGGCGCCGGGCAGTCATTGCTGGCGGCCGAGGGCTACCGCGCCCAGGGCCTTTGCGCCTCCACCACCGAGTTTGCCGCCTCGCGCGAGTACCGCGACCTGCCCACGGATCGGGAGCGGCGCATCGAGCGGCGCGAGCGGGAGCGCGAGCTGCGCGGGGCTTGGCCGCAGGGCGCGGGCGGGGATCCGGCTATTTGCGCTGATCCTGGCGCGGATGGGGAAACCCCGGCGCGCGAGGGCCGCCACGATCCCCACGAGACCCTGATCGTGGACGGGAGGGTCACCACCTACGGCGAGATCCTGCGCAAGGCCAGGCGCACCCGCCAGCGCCTGCTCTCGGTGCAGCGCCTGCCCAGGCAGGAGCCCGCCGCGGACGCCCCGGGGGAGGGGGCCAAGGGCGCCTAGCCGGCCGCGGCCTTAGCGCATTTGCCACGTGTTTCAGGATCTGAGCGGGCATCGCCCTATGCTGTCCTGGTGGGCGGCCGCCCTGGCCGCCTGGGTCAGCATGATGGGAGGTGGCCACGATGAGCCTGAGGAGTTTTGCCCTGGAGTGCAAGGATCGCCTGGTGGACCTTGCCGCGTCCAACGCCACGGTGGCGATGTGCAAGCGGAAGAGCCCGCGCTATGGCGAGTACTACGAGCTGGTGAGCGAGCGCGGGGGGCGGGCGCGGAGCGTCTACTACGTCTGCGGCAAGGGGGTGGTGGAGGACAGCCACGGCCAGGGATTCGAGCATGCCTATGAGTGCCGCCAGTGGCTGGGCGGGGCGCTGCTCTTTGGCCTCTACCTCAGCCTGATGGGGGCCGCCCCCTGCCCGTGATCCCCCGCTCGGCAGCCCCGACCTGAGATTAAATATCGCCTCGGCCATGGTCCCACGGCCAATCAAGTATAATGCCCCCCTAGCCGGCGCGCAGTGGGTCGGGCGGGGCACAGATGGAGGCAGCTTTTATGTGGGACTATTCGGACAAGGTCAAGGATCACTTCCTGCACCCGCGCAACGCGCGGGTCATTGAGGACGCCAACGCCGTGGGCGACGTGGGCTCCATCATCTGCGGCGACGCGCTGCGCCTGATGCTCAAGATCGACCCTGCCACCTCGGTCATCACCGACGCCGCCTTCCAGACCTATGGCTGCGGCAGCGCCATTGCCTCCTCCTCCGCGCTCACCGAGATGATCAAGGGCAAGACCCTTGACGAGGCGCAGAAGATCACCAACCAGGACATCGTTGACTACCTCGGGGGCCTGCCCGCCGAGAAGATGCACTGCTCGGTGATGGGGCGCGAGGCGCTCGACGCCGCGGTGGCGAACTTCCACGGCAAGACCTACGAGCAGTCCCATGACGACGGCGAGCTGGTCTGCCACTGCTTTGGCGTGGGGATCAACAAGATCCGCAAGGCGGTGTGGGAGAACCACCTGACCACGGTCGAGGAGGTCACCAACTACACCAAGGCCGGCGGCGGCTGCGGCTCGTGCCACCAGCGCATCAGCGAGATCATTGACGAGGTCTGGGAGGATCTCGAGAAGTGCGGGGTGCCGCGCCCGGGCTACCAGCCCACCCCCATCGGCGGCATCAAGATTGCGGTCTCGACCGGGCCCAGCGCGGCGCCCGCGGCGGCGGCCGGGCAGTCCTTCGACGACGAGACCCGCGGCGCCCCCAGCTTCGGCAAGGTCACCGAGGTGCTCCGGGAGATCGACGCGGGCCTGGGCGCCAACGGCTCGGGGGCGGCGCTCTCCTCGATCCGCGGCGACAAGGTGGCGGTGCTGCTCAAGGGCCCCGCGGCCGAGGGCATGATGCGGGAGATGACCCGCCTGTTCGTGGCGCAGCGCCTCTCCGACGCGCTGGGCAGCAAGGTTGAGGTGGAGGTCGCCTGATGGACACTGAGAACCTCGGCGCCGGCCTGGGGGGCATTTACCTCGACAACAACGCCACCACCATGATTGCCCCGGAGGTGGTGGAGGCGATGCGCCCCTACCTTGAGACCTACTACGGCAACGCCTCCTCCCAGCATGGGTTCGGGGTGCCGGTGGGGCACGCGATGGAGCGCGCCCGCGAGCAGGTGGCCGACTTTGTCGGCGCCGAGCACCCGGACGAGATCATCTTCACCTCCTGCGCCACCGAGTCCGACAACACCGCCATCTGGTCGTCGCTGTGGACCCAGGGGCAGCGCAACGAGATTGTGACCACCGCGGTCGAGCACCCGGCGATCATGAACACCTGCGCCTTCCTCGAGGCCCATGGGGTCAAGGTCCACTACCTGCGCCCCGACCACCAGGGCATGCTCGACGAGTCCGCGTTTGCCGCGCTGCTCTCGGACAAGACCGCCCTCGCCTCGGTGATGTGGGCGAACAACGAGACCGGCAACATCTACCCGGTGGAGCGGCTCTCCAGCATTGCCCGCGAGCGCGGGGTGCTCTTCCACTCCGACGCGGTGCAGGCGGCGGGCAAGATCCCGCTGGACGTCAAGGCCACCGACATCTCGATGCTGAGTGTCTCGGGGCACAAGATCCACGCCCCCAAGGGCATCGGCTTCCTCTACGTGCGCCGCGGGACCCGCTTCATCCCCTTCATGAAGGGCGGTCACCAGGAGCGCGGGCGCCGCGCCGGCACCGAGAACATTGCCTACATCGTGGGCCTCGGGGTGGCCTGCGAGATGGCCAAGGCCCACCTTGGGGAGATGGGCACCCGGGTGCGCGCGCTGCGCGACCGGCTGCAGCAGGGGCTGCTCTCGCGCATTCCCGAGTGCTTTGTCACCGGCAATGAGCAGTGCCGCACCCCCAACACCCTCAACATCGCCTTCAAGTTCGTCGAGGGCGAGGCCATATTGCTCATGCTCAATGAGTATGGGATTGCGGCCTCCTCGGGCTCGGCCTGCTCAAGCGAGTCGCTCCTGCCCTCGCACGTGATGCAGGCGATGGGGGTGCCGTTCTCGGCGGCGCATGGCACCATCCGCTTCTCGCTCTCCCGCTACACTACGCAGGAGGAGGTCGACCGCACCGTGGAGGTGCTGCCCGGCATCATCGAGCAGCTGCGCTCCTACTCGCCCTACTGGAAGGGCGGCAAGCCGCAGATCGCGGGCCAGGATCACGACTTCGACCCTGACTCCTCCGAGGTGCGCGCCTAGCACCTCCCCAGGGGGTGGCCGCCGCGCCCGCGGCGCCGCCACCCCCTGGCCCCCGTGCGCCTTGCGGGGCCCCTGATGTGCTAAACTCTCAGGGTCAGCGCCATTCCGGCGCCTTCCTTAAGGATTTCACATGACTGACTACACCGCGCTCGCCAATGGCGGGATCGCCAGCATTCGCCCTTACCAGGCCGGCAAGCCCATCTCCGAGGTCAAGCGTGAGCTCGGGCTCGAGGACATCACCAAGCTCGCCTCCAACGAGAACCCCTTTGGCATGGGCAGGAAGGCCGCCGCGGCGGCCGTCGCCGCCATCGCCGACTGCAACTTCTACCCTGACCCGAGCGGCTTCTCGCTCAAGCGCCGCCTCAGGGAGAAGTTTGGCTACGATGAGTCCTGCGTCACCCTGGGCGCGGGCTCGAACGAGCTCATCAACCTGCTCTTCCAGCTCTTTGCCAATGCCGGGACCAGGGTGGTGATGCCCGAGTACAGCTTCATCGTCTACCCCATGGAGGCCACGGTGGGCGCCGCCCAGGTCACCGAGGTGCCGCTTCGGGACTACACCGTGGATCTCGACGCCCTCGCGGCGGCCTGCGACGCTGGGACCCGCATCGTGGTGCTCGCCAACCCCTCCAACCCCCTGGGCACCGCGGTGGACAACCGCAAGGTCAAGGAGTTCCTGGGCAAGATCCGCCCCGAGACCCTGGTGGTCATCGACGAGGCCTACAACGAGTTCAACGAGGATCCCAACTACGTGGACAGCGCCACCCTGATTGGGGAGCACCCCAACCTGGTGGTCTCGCGCACCTTCTCCAAGGCCTATGGCCTTGCGGGCCTGCGGGTGGGGTACATGGTCTCCAACCCCGAGATCTCCTCCCTGCTCAACCGCCTGCGCGCCCCCTTCAACGTCAGCGCCCCGGCCCTGGCCGCGGCGGAGGCGGCGCTGGACGATGATGAGTTCCTCGCCATGGTGGTCAGGAGCAACAACCAGGAGCGCCGCCGCTACCAGGAATTCTGCGACGCGCACGGCCTTAGGATGATCCCCTCGGAGGCCAACTTCGTGGCCATCGACTTTGCCCGCGAGGCCAAGCCCATCTCCGACGCGCTGCTGCGCCGGGGCCTTATCGTGCGCCCGGTGGCCAACTACCGCCTGCCCACCTTCCTGCGCATCTCCATCGGCACCCCGGAGCAGAACGACCGCCTGTTCGCGGCGCTCTCCGAGGTGCTCCGGGACGGCACGGGGTCCTAGGATGGAGCAGCTGCGTCTCGAGCGGGCGTCCTCCATCCAGGGGCGCCTGGACCTGCCCGGCTCCAAGAGCGTCTCCAACCGCGCGCTGCTGCTCGCGGCGCTCAGCGACGGCACCACCACCATCCACAACCTGCTGCGCTCGGATGACACCGCGCGCATGCTCGGGGCGCTGCGCGCGCTGGGGGTGGGGATCCGGGAGCTCCCCGGCGGCGCGGTCGAGGTCCAGGGGCAGGGGGGCCGTTCTCGGCGCCGCGGCCGCTGGCCCTCGACCTCGGCAACGCCGGCACCGCCATGCGCCCCCTGTGCGCGGCGCTCGCCTTCTCCCCTGGCACCTTCACCCTCACCGGCGAGCCGCGGATGATGGAGCGGCCCATCGGCCCCCTGGTCGACGCCCTCCGGGCGCTGGGCGCCCGGATCACCTGCCTCGGGCAGGAGGGCTACCCGCCGCTGCGCATCGAGGGGGTGGCGCCCACCGCCCATGAGGTGACGATTGACGCCTCGCGCTCGAGCCAGTTCCTGAGCGCCCTGCTCATGGCCGCGCCGCTGTGCGGCGGCCTTGCGGTGCGGATTGCCTCGACCCTCATCTCCCGGCCCTACGTGGCGCTCACCACTGGGCTGATGTCAGACTTTGGCGCCCAGGTGGGGCCCGAGGGCGGGGACCGCTACGTGGTGGGGGCGGGCCCCTATCGCTCGCCCGGGGAGTTCCACGTGGAGGGTGACGCCTCGGGTGCCACCTACTTCCTGGCCGCGGCGGCGGTGGCCGGCGAGGTCACGGTCACCGGCATCTCGAGGAACTCGCGGCAGGGGGACGTGGGCTTTGTCAGCCTGCTTGGGCGCATGGGCGCCCGGGTTGAGTGGGGCGAGCATGGGGTCACGGTGTCCCGGGGCGGCCCGCTCACGGGCCTTGACGTGGACATGAACGCCATGCCCGACGCCGCCATGACCCTGGTGCCGCTCGCGCTTTACGCGGGCGGGCCGGTGGCGGTGCGCAACGTTGGCAGCTGGCGGGTCAAGGAGACCGATCGCATCGCCGCGCTCGCGCGCGAGATGGGCAAGACCGGGGTGCGGGTGGACGCCGGGGAGGACTACCTCATCGTGGACGGCGCCACCCGCAACCAGGAGGTGCCCACCTTCGACACCTACCGCGACCACCGCATGGCGATGTGCATGTCGCTGTGCGTCTTTGACCGCAGCCTGGTGATCAACGATCCCGGCTGCGTGTCCAAGACCTTCCCCGACTACTTTGAGCGCCTCCAGGGCATGCTCAGGGCCTAGGCGGGGGGCAGGGGGATGTGGCCGTTCTCAAGGCGGATCGCCATCAAGCCCAGCGAGGAAATGCTCCTTGCCGCCAGGATTAAGCTCGGCGAGGAGAACTGCCCGCCGCGCATTGAGATCAACGATCCCGAGAACTCCCTGCACAACTCGCTGACCATTGGCAGCCTGGCCCTCACCCTGGTGTTTGCCCTCGAGCTGGTGGTGGCGCTGCTCTCCCCGTCCATCTTCAACTACAACCTCACCATGGGCTGCACGGCGGGCTTCCTGGCCTCGTTCGTGTTCTTCTGCTGGTTCTCGGACCACCGGCCCGGGGTGGTCATCGACCTTGAGCGCAACCTCTTCATCTATACGGTGGGGCTGTGGCGCAAGCGCTCCCTGCCGCTCTCGACCATCTACGAGGTGCATGTCTACGAGCGGCGCGACCGCAGCATCCGCTCCTCGATTCGGGACATCTTCTCCGAGACTTTCCTTTTGGAGATCAAGTCCGCGCTGGGCACCAAGCGCCTGGTGTTCACCGACCGCGAGACCCGCGGCAGGATCTTCTACCTGCTCAGCAGGCTGCTCGAGCTCAATGAGTTCGCCCCGCACAAGGCGGGCCATGGCCTCAGGTACTAGCACCGGCCCCTCCTGGCCCAAAAGTTATCCCCAGGCATGCCGTTAACAGGTTAACCCCTCCCCTCTACGAGCGGCGCGACCGCCGCGTCCGCACCACGATTCGGGACATCTTCTCCGAGACCTTCCTTTTGGAGATCAAGTCCGCGCTGGGCACCAAGCGCCTGGTGTTCACCGACCGCGAGACCCGCGGCAGGATCTTCTACCTGCTCAGCAGTCTGCTCGGGCTCAACGAGTTCGCCCCGCCGCGCCCGGGCTGGTGATTGCCCCAGCCATTTGTGACGCGCCTCACACAATATCCCAAATCCCCGCTGTGCCAAACGCGCCCGCCGCCCATGCCCGCCGCTAACTGCTAAAATTACGAATACAATTGGTTTTAGTGCCCATTTGCACCAATTGGGTGCAAGGACCGGCAACCATTCAGGCGGCGCCGTTGGCGCCACCCCCCTGCCGGGCCCCGCCGCGCGGTCCCTGCCGCGCTAAGGACAAGCAATGCCATCCTGGGTTTTTGCCAAGACGCCGCGCCGGCCGCGCCTTTTGCTGGCCGCGCTGGCGCTCATGTGGTGCGAGGCTGCCACCGCCGTGGACATGAAGGGCGAGGTGGTGGCCACGGCGCAGTTCTCCGACACGGGCGGATCCTTCACGGTGCTTTTGACCAAGGAGCCGGACACCACCACCATGGCGGGCGGGGAGGCGCTGGTCAGCGCCGCCATCCATGCCTACTGCGTCAAGAATGGCCAGCCCCCGGCGCTGCTCTTCAAGGCCTACGACTTCATCGACCGCTGCATCAACTACCCGCGCCTGGAGTTTGTCGGCGGGGCGCCCTTCCTCACCGATCTCGACCATGACGGGCAGCAGGAGGTCTGGGTGGCTTACTACAAGGGCTGCCACGGCGACGTCAGCCCTGACGAGTTCAAGGTCCTGATGTACCGCGGGGGCAAGAAGCACGCGCTGCGCGGCAACACCGAGGTGCACGTGGACGGCCATGTCCTGGGCGGTGACTACAAGCTCGACAAGTCCTTCTCCAGCCTGCCGCCGCCCTTTGCCGCCCATGCCAAGGAGATCTTCTCCAGTTACGCCAGGTAGAAACGAGGAGCCGGATCCATGCCCAACCATCCCAACCCTGCCGTGAGGCTGCTGACCAGGCTGTGCCTCCTGCTGTGCCTGATGCTCTGCCCGGCGCTGGGGCATGCCCTTGATTCCATGCCCAAGAAGCCCTGGACCGTGATGGTCTACATGTGCGCGGACAACAACCTCGAGCCCAACGGGCTCGCGGATCTCTCCAGGATTGAGCAGAGCCTGCCCGATGACGCCCACGTCATCGTGGTCATGGACCGCAGCAAGGGCGGGGTGAAGAACTATGGGGACTGGACCGGCACCCGCCTCTACTACGCGCGCCGCTCCCCGCCCTTCCCCAACACCAGCGCCGTCAACCTGCCCCCGCAGCTCTCCTCACAGCTGCTGATGGATCTTGGCGAGCTCGACCTCAGCAACCCCCGGGAAATCACCAATTTCATCGGCGTGGCCGCGCGGGCCTGCCCTGCCGACCGGTACATCTTCATCCCCTGGAACCATGGCGGCGGCTGGCAGGCCAACCTCAGTGACGAGGACGGCGGCAACGGCCAGCCGGGCAAGTCCGCCATGACCATCTATGAGTTCGCCGACGCGGTGCGCGCCGGGGCCAGGTCCCTGCCTAGGGGCAAGTTTGACGCCATCCTGTTCAACATGTGCCTGATGGGGCACATGGAGGTCCTCCACGCCATGCAGGGGCTCACTGACTATGTCTTCGCCAGCGCCCCGCCCATCCCGGGGGAGAGCCTGCAGTACGACAAGATCCTGCCGAGGCTCACCGCGGGCGTCAGCACCAGGGACTTTGTGGCCGCGCTGCCCCAGGATCACGCCGAGTTCTACGATCACGGCTCCATGCAGGAGGGCGCCTTCAGCGCCTATGACATGTCGAGGCTGCCGGCGGCAATGACGGCATTGCGGGCGGTAATCGGCGACCTGGCCGGGCTGGCGCGGGACCAGTATGTGGGCATCAGCCGCGCCACCTTCTACGCCGCGAGCATGTGGGATCTCAACGAGGATCTCAACAATGGCCCCAAGGGATACTGGGAGGTGTCGCTCACCGACTGGCTGCAGCGCCTCGAGCATGAGCTGCCCATGCTCAGCCGCGACCATACCTCGGCCCTGCGCGCGGCCCTGGGCGAGCTCATCATTGGCACCTCGGCAAGCAGCAACATCCAGCATGGCCGGGGGGTGGGCATCTACCTGCCGCCCAGGAGGTCCTGCCTCAACCCGGGCATTCAGGGCACCCCCTATGACCAGGAGTCGGGCCTCACCGGGTTCCTCGGGCGGCTTTATGACGCCCAGGACCAGAACTCCAGGATGCCGGTCGTTGGCAACCTGGTGGCGGGCAACTACTCACTGAAGCCGGGGCATGCGGCCAACGGCCCCAATGACTTTGACATCGACCAGGGCACCCCCATCCAGACCTTTGACCGCGGGGCGCTGCGCTTTGACGTAACCGGGCCGGACATCCTGCGCACCGAGCTCATGTGCATCCAGGTGCTTGAGGGCAAGGGCTTTGTGCTCTCCAAGTCCCTCATCACCGACCTGGCCTCCGCAGAGGATCCGGGTGCGGGGAACTTTGCCTCCATCTCCCCGGAGTACAAGAGCGGGACCACCACCCTGATGCGCAGCATCAACGGCCTGACCTTCATGATCAGCAATGGCCAGGTCGCCGTGCCCATCACCGCCATCCAGTCCAGCACCTCCAACCAGCTGCTGAGCAACGTCACCATGGTCAACGCGCTGTACTCGCACCCCTCGCTGGGCGGGCAGGAAATCCCGGTGATCATCAAGTTCAGCAACGTGTTCAGGATCCCCATCTCGGTAACCGCCGTGGTGCCGGATCCCACCGGCAGGACCACCGCCGTCCCGCTGGCGCTGGCGCCAGGCGGGCACATCCGCGCGGGCATGCTGATGGTGGGGCAGAATGGCGAGCAGAAAGTGGAGTTCGGCCAACCCCTGGATCTCTCCGCGGGGATCCTGCTCATGAGCATGGGCCAGGTCCCGGACGGCACGGTCATGCGCTTTGGCATCGCGGCGGAAAGCATGGGCGGGCAGCAGGCCGTCAGCTTTACCAACCCGGTGACCGTGAGGCGCAACCCCAGCCAGGAGGCCATGCTCAACAACGCCGCCCAGAACTTCTCCTCCAACCTCATGGGCCGCTATGCCATGGTGCAGTACATGAGGAATGACGATGGCACCGAGGATCGGTCCCCGACCCTGGCCAACCTTGAGCTCACGATCGACGGGCAGACCCCGGTGTGGAGCATCACTGACCAGGACGGGAAGGTCACGGGGAAGGGCGGTTTCAGCTTCCTGGCGGGCGGCACCATGCCCACGCTGATCCTGTTCAGCGAGCCCAAGATGAAGGGCATGCCGTCCACGAAGTCCGTCATCACCTGGTACGCCTTCCTCCAGGGGGGTGGGGAGCAGCGGATCTGGTACCTGATTGAGGCGGGCATTGGCCAGCGCTGGGCGCTGTTCCCGGTGAGCTTCTTCGCCAACGCCGTGGAGGGAACCTGGGAAGGCAAGAGCGGGCGCTGGGAGTTCAGCCAGGGGCAGGTGCGGCTGACCACCCCCGATGGCAAGACCCACCTCGGCAAGTACACGCTGCGCGACCAGATCCTCACGGCTGAGGGGCTGCCCATGGGCAGGCAGTTTGCCGTGATGCCCAACCGCCAGGCCAACCAGCTGGCCCTCACCTACCGGGAATCCTCGCCGGGCAACCGGGGGAGGATGCTCGAGCTGCGGCGCGTGTCCGGGGAGGCCGGGACGCAGCAGCAGCAAGTCCCTCCGGCCCCGGTGCCCCAGACCCCAGGGCCGGCCGCGGGCGGCTGCCCGCTGTGCGGGAACTGGGTCAGCGATGCCGCCACCGGCCGTGCCCGGCTGAGCATCACCCCCCAGCCTGGCGCTGGGTACCTGATCCTGCACCTCAAGGCCAGGAACCGGGTCATCTACTGCGCCGTAAACGTGGGGCAGGGAGTGCTCTACGCCACGGACGCGCGTGGCGCCCACCAGGACATCGGCTTCACGCTTAAGGGCGGGACGCTGACCCTGTCCTTCAAGGGGCTGTCCCCGATTAGCTTTACCAAGACCGACTAGGCGCCAGGGGGCGCGGCACCATGCCGCGGCACCCTGGCCGCTGGATTCATTTGACAAACAGGATGGGAAAATGAAAAAGAACCTAAAGCCCAAGATGATGTTCGTGTGCGCCCTTGCCGCGGGTGCCATCCTCGCGTGCCCTGGCGCAGGGGCCGTCAGCTATGCCCCGGGGCATGAGCCGCAGGCGCCCGCGGGCCTCGTCCACCTTGCCGCCTCGATGCAGGACCTGCAGGGCGCCTGGATGGGCAGCGGCAATGGGCACACCATGGGGCTGCTTTTCGATGGCCAGACCTGCGGGTTCATCTATGACAACATGCAGAAGATGGGCACGTTCATTGTCAATGGCAACCAGCTCAACATGTCCTTCCAGGATGGCAGCTCAGTGAACTTTACCATCAGCCTCAGCGGGAACACGCTGGTCCTGGACGGGAACGTGACCCTGACGCGCACGCAGCTGCCCCAGGGTGGCGGCCAGGGCCAGAGTGGCGGCTGGGGCAACAACGGCGGGGGCCAGGGCCAGAGTGGCGGCTGGGGCAACAACGGCCAGGACCAGAATGGCGGCTGGGGCGGCAACGGCCAGGGCCAGCAGGATGGGGGATGGGGCTCACCGCAGGGTGGCGGCTGGGGCAGCAATGGCCAGGGCCAGGGCCAGGGTCAGAATGGCGGCTGGGGCAACAATGGCTCGGGCCAGGGCCAGAGTGGCGGCTGGGGCAACAATGGCCAGGACCAGAATGGCGGCTGGGGCAACGGCCAGCAGCAGGCCAGCGGCCAGCAGCTCCAGGGCGCCTGGTTTGCCCAGGGCCAGGATCAGGCCACGGGGCAGTTCGTGCAGATGGTCATTGTCTTCACCGACAACATGTACAACATGTACCGCAACGGCCAGCAGCTGGAAATTGGCGAGTACCGCTACGACCCGTCCTCGGGGCGCTTTGACTTCAGGGTGGTGCAGGGCCAGTCGCGCGGCATGCAGGGCACCAACATGATTAGGGTGCAGGGCAACCAGATGATGATTTCCTTCATGAATGGCGGCCAGATGATGTTCACCCGGCAGAACTGACGCCCAGGCTCCAGGCGATCGCAACACAGGGGGAGGAAGATGGTCCGGACCATTGGGGTGGTGAAGCTTGCCCTCGCCCGGCTCATGGCCGTGGCGCTGCTCTTGCTGTGCCCCGCGCTGCCCGCGTGGGCCGCGGGGCTGCCCGAGTGGAACATCATGCTCTACCTTGACGGCGACAACGACCTGGAGCTGGCGGCCCTGGCCGACCTCCTCGAGATCGAGCACGCGCTGCCGGGCAACGTGGAGGTCATCGCCCTGGTTGACCGCTCCATTGAGCACAACAGCAAGGTCTTCGGGGGCTGGACCGGCACGCGCCTCTACCGCCTGAGGCGGGGCAACTACCCCGACATTGATGAAATCAGGAAGGTCAGGACCGACCAGTACCCGCCGCAGCCCGCGGCCGAGCTCCTCGAGGACTGGGGCGAGGCGGACATGGCCGATCCCGCCACCCTCGAGCGGTTCATCCGCCGCGCAGCGAGATTCCCCGCCAAGCGCTACGCGCTGGTGCCCTGGGATCACGGCGGGGGCTGGATCAGCATGCTCAGCGACAATGACGGTGGCCAGGGCAAGCCAGGCAATACCTACATGTCGAGCGATGACTTTGCCCGCGCCGCGGCCAACGCCTCGGCGGTGCTGCCGAGGAAGCGCTTTGACCTGGTGGTCTTCGACATGTGCCTCATGGGCCAGCTGGATGTCATGTCCTCGGCCTCGCTTTACGCCGACTATGCCATTGCCTGCCCCCCAGTCCAGCCGGGCGAGGGCACTGACTACCTCAAGGTGATGCCCATCTATGGGCAGGGACTGGGCACCGCGGAGACCGCCCGGGCCATCGTCAAGGCGAACGTGGACTTTTACGTGGACCTGGGCAAGCAGGCGGCCTTCACCGCCTTTGACCTGTCCAAAATCCCCATGGTGTGCTCACAGCTCAAGCAGCTGAGCGGGATCCTGACCGGGCTGGTGCCCTCCGAGGGGATGAGCCTCAACCGGGCGCTGTGGTACGCGGCCAAGCTCACCAACCAGGACGAGGCGCTGAGAAAGCGCGACACCCCGGCCTTTGCCGCGGTGTCGCTGCGCGACTTCCTCGATCGCGTCGACACTGAGGTGCCGGGCGCCCCCAAGGGCCTGATTGCCAGCATCAGGGCCAGCGTCGACAGCATGATCATCGCCACCGGCTCCACCCCAGGCTACGATGCCTGCGAGGGCGTCTCCATCTACATGCCGATGCTGGTGGGCATGCTGCACCCTGACTACTACAAGACCTATTTCACCCAGCTTTCCGGCCTCAGCTCCTGGCTGGTGGCCATGTACAACTTCCAGGGCAAGTTCAAGTCCTCGGCGCTGCGCGTGTCCAAGATTGAGCTGGGCAGGGCGGTGCTCAATGCGGACGGCGGCTACAGCACCCCCGAGGAAATCAAGGTCAAGAAGCGCCGGACGATTGTCCCCTTCAACCGCGACGTGGTGCGCTTTGAGGTGGATGGCACCGGGGTGGTGGGCGCCCAGCTGGCGGAGTTCTCGAAGGCCGGCAACCAGCTAATCATGCATTACCGCCAGCCCTTAATCGACGAGGATGCGCGGGACGTGGAGGGCGCCAATGTCAACAACCTGACCGCCGCCCTGTCGCCGCGCTTCAGGGATGGCAAGACCACGCTGGTGCGGGAGATTACCGGGGTGCGCTTTGTGGTGGTGAGCGGGAACCAGGGCGCCCCCATCACCATCATTACCGAGGGGGTGAACCGCGCCCTCCAGGATAACGTGTCCTATGGGTATGGGCGCTATACCGACCCGCAGCTCAACGGGCAGCAGGTGGACGTGGTCATCAAGTTCAGCAACGTGCTCCACTCGGCCATCTCCGCCGAGGCCGATGTCACCGACGCGAGCGGCAGGATCATCGGGCGGCGCGAGGTGGAGCTGCGCGATGGCGGGACCTTCTGGCCGGGACTGATCACCGTGGATGGCAAGACGGGGCGCCAGGGCCTGGTGTATGGGAAGCCCATGACCCTCAGTGACTCACTCTACGTCACGCTGGACATGATTCCCGAGGGCACCCAGTTCGGGGTGGCGGTGATTGCGCAGAACATCATGGGCAAGACTGCCGGGGCGGTGAGCGGGACCGCCACCATCAAGCATGACAAGGCCCAGGTGCAGATGCTCAGGAACGCCATCGCGCGCGTGAACCAGGACCTGCCGGGCACCTATGCCATGGTGCAGCTGCGCCTGGAGGGCAACCGGGAGCTGCTGGAGCTGCCTACCTTCCAGACCATGACCTTCTCCCCGCCGCATGGGCGGGCCACCTCGCGCTGGGCCTTTGACAACGGCACCACGAGGCGCGAGGGGCCGCTCAGGTGGGTCGACGGGGGGTTGCCGCAGCTGGAGATCCATGAGGAGTCAGATCGCAAGTACATCAGGTACGGGGGAACCATCCAGAGCTGGTATCCCTTCCTCAAGGGCAGCGGCCCTGATCGGGTGTGGTACTGCATCGGCATGGGGGACGGCACCCGCTGGGCCCTTTACCCCATCGAGCAGTACCGCGGCCAGCCCCAGGGCACGTTCACCAGCAAGAATGAGCGCTGGGTGTTTGAGGGCGGCAAGGTCACCTACACGCGGCTGGGCAAGACTTATACCGGCACTTTCACGGTCAAGGGCAACATCTTCACGGCCACGGGGCTGCCCCAGGACCGGTACAGTTTCCACTACAACCACAAGAATGGGGATCTGACCATCAAGGGCATGGGCAAGCTGACCTCCATCCTGCACCGCGAGGGCAAGAACCCGGTCAGCGCGGCGCCCCAGCCCCAGCCGCAGCCACAGCCGCAGCCCCA
>JAILEI010000158.1 GCA_024688225.1 Succinivibrionaceae bacterium | reverse complement strand
CCTCGAAGACCAGCCGCGGCGACGAGTTTGGTCAGCTGCTCAACGCCATCGACCGGATGCGCCTCGAGCTCGCGCAGCTGGTGACCATGATCAAGGATCTGGTGCAGGAGCTGATCGGCAACTTCGGCGAGATCCGCAGCGTCACCGATGAGATCAACGTCCAGGCCCGCGACAGCGAGAGCAAGTCGCTGACCGTGGCCGCCGCCTCGGACGAGATGGTCTCCACCACCTCCGACATCGCCAAGAGCTGCCAGGGCGCCGCCAGCAGCTCCGAGCGCTGCGAGGGCAGCACCAGCGATGGCGTCAAGCAGGTCCGCCGCACCATCTCCGGCATCCGCAACCAGGTCGACAAGTCCAAGGAGGACGCCGAGCTGGTCAACGAGCTGGTCAGGCAGTCCGAGAACATCGGCAACATCGTCAACACCATCGCCGACATCGCCGCCCAGACCAACCTGCTCGCGCTCAACGCCGCCATCGAGGCCGCCCGCGCCGGCGACGCCGGCCGCGGCTTCGCGGTGGTCGCCGACGAGGTCCGCGCCCTGGCCTCGCGCACCAGCGTCTCCACCGCGGAGATCACCAAGATGGTGGAGAAGATCCAGCACGACGCCAACAGCGCCAACGAGAGCATGCAAAAGAGCGTGGTGAACATGGACGACATTGCCAACGAGACCGGGGCAATCGAGCAGGTGCTCAAGGCGATCACCGAGCAGGTGGGGTCGGTGAACAACCAGATCACCCAGATCGCCTCGGCGGCCGAGGAGCAGACCACCGCCACCGGCGAGATCTCCGCCAACATGCAGGACATCAAGGAGGGCGCCACGGTGATGTCGGGCAAGGTCGGCCACGCCGAGGATCTGCTCGAGCGCTCCTCGGAGAACCTCAACCAGCTAAGCGCCTACGTCAACAAGTTCCGGAACTAGGCCCTAGGGGGGAGCCGCGGGCGCGCCCTTGGGCGCGCCCGCGCTTTTGGTGTAGGATGGGGCCATGGAATTCCTGCAAGGGCATGGCCTTGAGATCCTCACCACCATCCTCGGCCTCATCTACCTTTACCTTGAGTACCGCGCCCTCACCGCGCTGTGGATCGTGGGCATCATCATGCCCGCCCTCGACGTGATCCTCTTCACCTCGGGCGGGCTGTACGCCTATGCCGCCCTCTCGGTGATCTTCACCCTCACCGCCATCTACGGGCTGTGGCGCTGGGCCGCCAGCCCCCTAGGGCGCGGCCGCCCCATCACCCTCATCACCCGCGGCCCGCTGCTCGCCGCGGTGGCGGGCACCCTGCCCCTCTGGGGCCTGGGCTGGCTGCTGCTCAATAACTGCACCGACAGCACGGTGCCCGCCCTCGACAGCCTGGTCTCCGCCATCTCCCTCACCGCCATGCTGCTGATGGCCAGGAAGTACGCCGAGCAATGGCTGCTCTGGGTGCTGGCCGACGCGCTGTCGGTGATCCTGCTCCTCGGGCAGGGGCTGCCCTACCGCGCCGCCCTCTACGCCCTCTACGCCGCCATCGCGGTACTGGGATACCGAAAATGGAAAAGCCTGGCCCGCGCCGCGCCGTAATCCTCGCCAACGGGGAGTTCCCCCGCCACCCCGCCGCCCGTGGGGCGTTGCTTGGCGCCACGACCCTGATCCTCACCGACGGGGCCTACCTCGCGCTGGAGGCCGAGCGCGCCGCGCACCCCACGGACCAGGCGCTTTTGGGCCTGCGCTTTTTGGCAGTGGTGGGCGACGGCGACTCCCTGGGCGCGGCGGCGCGCGCGCGGCTGGGCAGCGCCTTCATTGAGGTAAAGGAGCAGGAGGAGAACGATCTCACCAAGGCCACCCGCCACTGCCTCGGCCTTGGGATCAAGGAGATCACCTACCTCGGCATCGGCGGCGGGCGCGATGACCATGCCTTGGGCAACCTCGCGCTGCTGGTGTTCTACCACCACAGCCTCGGGCTCAGGGTGGAGGGCATCACCAACTACGGCCGCCTGATCCCCAGCCGCGGGCCGCACCGCTTTGCCTCCCGCCCCGGCCAGCAGGTGAGCGTCTTCAACTTTGGCTGCTCAAGGCTCGAGAGCATTGGCCTTAAATGGCCAACCCACGACTTTGACGAGCTCTGGCAGGGCACGCTCAACGAGGCGTGCGCCACGGAATTTGCCATCGACGCCGATGGCGACTACCTCGTCTACCTCACCCATGGCACCAAGCAACAGGAGATCCCATGAAACCACTCGCCCGCCTCGCCCTCGCGGCGCTGCTCCTCCCCGCCCCCACCCTCGCGGCCGGCCCCAGCCCCCAGGAGGCTGCCTGCCAGGGCGGGGACACGGAGGCCTGCCTGCGCCTCGGGCTCACACTCGCCGAGGAGGGCAAGCAGGAGGAGGCGCTCGCGCCGCTTGACCAGGGCTGCACGGCAGGCGACGGGCGCTGCTGCAACCACGCCGCCATCCTCCTGCCCCACGGGGAGGAGGCCAACCGCCGCTTTGCCCGGGGCTGCGAGCTCGGGGAGGGGGCCGCCTGCACCAACCTCGCCCGGCGCCAGCGCCAGCCCAATGCCCTCCCTGACCCCACCCTGCTCGCCCGCGCCTGCGAGCTGGGCAACGGGGGCGGCTGCGCTGAGCTCGGGATCATGCATGAGCACGGGGAGGGCATGGCCCAGAGCCCTGAGACCGCCGCCACCCTCTACCGCAAGGCCTGCGACCTCAATGACGCCGACGGCTGCAAGGATCTCGCGTTGCTCTATGAGCAGGGGCGCGGGGTCAGCGCCGACCCAAGGCGCGCCGTGGCGCTCTACCTGCGCGCCTGCGAGGCGGGCCATGCCGGCGCCTGCACCAACCTCGGGGTGATGCGCGACGACGGCCAGGGCGGCAGCGTCGACCATGCCGCGGCGGCCGCCCTCTACCAGCGCGCCTGCGAGATGGGCGACGGCCACGGCTGCCGCAACCTCGGGCTCAAGCACCTCAAGGGCGAGGTGGTGAAGCAAAGCCGCCAGCGCGCCGCCGAGCTGTTCGGCAGGGCCTGCGATCTCGGCACCGCCCAGGGCTGCACCAACCTCGCCAGCCTTAAGTCCGAGGACGGGGACGCGGCCGCGGCGGCGCAAAGCCTCGGCAAGGCCTGCGACCTCGGCCTCGGGATGAGCTGCACCGACCTCGGGCTGATCCTCAGGGACGGCCAGGGCGTGCCCCAGGACAAGCCCCGCTCCGACGCGCTGCTCTGGCGCGCCTGCGACCTCGGGGACCAGCGCGGCTGCCAGCAGGCCCCGCTGCGCAAGCAGTGATCACCCACCCATGATTGTGTATAATCACTGATTGACTGAATTCAACCAACAATTGCCTGGAGACTGCCATGGAACTTGCGATCCTCGCCGATGATCTCACTGGCGCCAACGACAGCGGCGCCCAGTTCGCCCTCAGCGGGCTGTCCACCTCAGTCTGCCTCGGGGGCGAGGCGCCCGCGGGCCTTGAGTGCGACGCGGCCGCCCTCGACCTTGAGAGCCGCGACATCCCCCCCGACCAGGCGCGCGAGCGGGTGCGCGCCGCCGCCGCCGCGCTCAGCGCGGCCCACCCGGGGCTCAGGTTTTACAAGAAGGTGGACAGCACCATGCGCGGCAGCGTCGGCGCCGAGCTTGAGGGCCTCATCGCAGGCTGCGCCCCCCGCCTCATCGCCCTCGCCCCCGCCTACCCCGAGGGCGGCCGCACCACCCAAGACGGCACCATGCTGCTCAACGGGGTGCCGATCAACCAGACCGAGCTGGCGCTCATCCCCAAGAGCCCCATCACCCACGCCCAGCTCAATGAGATCCTCGCCCTCACCACCAGCCTGAGCTGCGCGGCAGTGGGGCTTGCCGAGGTGCGCGGCGGGCACCTTCAGGAGCGCCTGGAGGCCCTGGCGGCGCAGGGGGTGGCCATCGCCACCCTCGACGCCACCACCCGCTCCGACCTCGACCTCATCGCCGCGGCGGTGCTGGGCATGGAGGGCTGCGTGGGCGCAGGCTCGGCAGGGCTCGCCCTCTCGCTTGCGAAACTGATGAAAAGGGCGGCCCCAGGGAAGGCCGCGGCACTGCGCGCCGACTCGCTGCTGGTGCTCGCCGGATCCATCAGCGCCACCACCCGCGCCCAGTCCCAGGCGCTCATCGACGCGGGGGACTGCGCGGTGGTGCGCCTTGACCCTGTGGCCGCGGTCACCGATCCGATCGCCTGCGCGCAGCGGGCCGCGGAGGAGGCGCTGCGCGCCCGGGAGGGCTGCCCCTGCGTGCTGGTCTCAGGCGCGCTCAGCGTGGAGGACATCGCGGCCTCCCGGCAGGCGGCGCTGGACCTTGGGATCGAGTTCTTCGCGGCGGGGGAGCGGATGGCCCTGGCCATGGCCGAGGTGATGAGGCGCTGCGGCAGCGCCTTTGGCGGCTACGTGATGACCGGGGGCGACACCGCGGTGCACGCCAGCGCCGCGGTGGGCGCGGGCACCCTCGCCATCGTTGGCGAGGTGGAGCCGGGGATCCCGCTGTGCCGCATCGAGGCGGGGCCGCTCAAGGGGCGCGCCATGGTCACCAAGGCCGGCGCCCTGGGCAGTGCCGCGGCCTTCACCAAGGCGCGCGCGGCGCTGCTCCCCTAAAAGAGTGCGGGGGGCAGGGATCCGCTGATCCCCGCCCCCCGCCAGGGCAGGCCGCCGGGCGCTAGGCGCTCTCGGCCTCCCCCTCATCGCTTGCGGCGGACGAGCCGCTGCCGTACTTCTCGCTCACTTCCTGCTCAATGGCCGCCTCATTGGCCAGGCGCTGCTTGCGCAGCGTGGCATAGTCGTAGCTGTAGGCCTCCTCCTCCTTGGCGGCGGCAGACTCGGAGCCGGTCTGGTTGTACTTCTCAAGGGCCTCGAGCGACGCGGAGCTCAGCTCCACGGTGTCGCTGTTGGTGGCGGCCTTCATCTTGTCCTCAAAGGCCACCCGGGCGCGGGTCATGGTCGCCGACTCGGCGGCCGCCGCGGTAATGGTGGCGATGCGATCGCTGTCGCTGGACTTGCGGGTGGTGGCCGCATTCAGCGTCGAGGCCGAGATGGCACTCTGGATGCTGGTCAGAGCACTGCTGTCTATGCTCATGGTTTCTCTCCTTGGGGCGGGCAGATCCCTTCCCTGCGGATATTAACGGCAGGGGCACCACCAAACTTTAGGGAAATTTCACATTTTTTTTCCCCGCCCCGCCGGGGCCTTCGCAAGCGCTTGCCAAGGTTGCAAGAGGTCCACCGCATTGCGCCTGAACTTGCCGGTAAATTATGGTGCAAGCGCTTGCGCGCTTGCGGGCCGGGGGTATAATCCGCCTAAAATTTCCATGGAGACACAAGCATGAAAACCCGCCGCAAGATGCCAAGGCTGGCGCCGCTGGCCCTGGCCCTGGCCGCCGCCCTCACCCCCGCCCTCGCCCACGCCTACGAGGTGCGCACCGTCTACTACAACGACAAGCCGATGCTGGAGTTCCGCATCTACGACCCGGACGATGGCCGCTACGACCTCGACGAGGACGAGCCCGGGGTCTCCACCTTCACCATCAACACCAATGTGCGCAACGCCCTCGAGGACGCCGGCAAGTACTGGGCCGAGGTGCTCGCCCCGGGCAGCAACAACGGCTTTGCCGTGCCGGTCTATGTGGGCTCCTTCAACGATGATAACGCCTCCTGCGGCTCAGCCCCCAACGATGACGAGGATCCCCAAAACGCCTACACGGGCATGCAGCGCGCCTTCATCAACGGCAAGGTGCCCACCGATCGCCCCGTGATCAACGTCGGCCCGGTGGTCTCCTTTGACACGGTCACCGACTACCCCTCCACCCTCAGCCGCAACGGCGACTGGTGGGCCATCCTGACCCATGAGATAGCCCACGGCCTCGGCATCACCTCCGTGGCCTCAAACGCCAAGCGGCAGGGTTCCTCCGACACCTTCAAGATCCAGTACTACGGCGCCTTTGACCACCACCTCACCGACCGCTTCGGCACCGCGATCACGGACGCCACCTCCATCACCCTCGCCGATCTCGACGATGAGGTCACCAAGGAGGACGGCGTCTTCTACGTGGGCAAGGGGGCCAAGAGCGGGGTGACCTTCCACGGCACCAATGTCGACGAGGTGACCGGCGGCAAGGGCATCATCATCCAGGGCTCCGAGATGGGCAATGACTTAAATTACGCCCCCGACCTCTCCCACCTTGAGCTCGAGCGCGGCATGATGAGCCACCAGAACTACCGCAACATCACGATCTTCATGGAGGCCGAGCTCGCGGCGCTGCAGGATCTTGGCTACACCATCGACCGCTCGCGCTTCTTCGGCCGCACCGTGTTCAGTGACGACGTGACCCTGCAGAACACCACCGGATTCACCAGTTCCTCCACCCTCGGCATCGGCCTGCACATCTACGGCAAAAGGGCCAATGTCACGCAGCTCGCGAACCTCACCCCCACCGGCACTGGCGCCAACGCGGTGCGCATTGACGGCTCGGCGTCCACCCTCACCATCCCCGCCGGGGTCACGGCCAGCGCCAACGGCAGTTACGGCTACGGCGTGCTGGTGGCCTACGGCAAGGATCACGTGCTCAACATCGCGGGCACCGTGGAGGCCACCGGGGAGGGCGGCTACGGCATCCACCTCAACTTTGGCAACAACCTCCTCGGCAACGGCATGGAGTACCGCGGCTCCTACATCCGCCTGTTGAACGGCAATAAGACCGACGCTGACGGCGACAACTACGCCATCAGCGGCGTGGATGAGGACACCGGCTTTGAGCTCAACCTCGACGGCCCGCTGGTCAAGCAGCTCAACATCTCCGGCACCGTCACCGGCAGCAAGGCCGCGATCTACGCCTCGGAAAACGCCTACGTCAAGGAAATAAACCTGCTCTCGGGGAGCGCCATCAACGGCGCCATCATCTCCGACTGGGATCCTGAGAACGAGCTCCTGAGCAACGACGCGCCCTCCGGGCTCTACACCGCGCTCAACACCGGACTCTCCGCCCCAGGGGTGCAAGACAGCGCCTACAGCGCCACCATCAACGGCAGCATCCAGGGCGCGAGCTCCATCAACCTCACCCACTACGCGGGCACCCTCGCCATCACCGGCAGCGCGGACGTGCGCTCCCTCGAGAACAAGGGCACCCTGCGGCTGCTCGGCAACGCCTCGGCAACCACCTACCTCATTAACGACTCCGGCGCCACCCTCGAGATGGGATTCAGCCCCAGCGGCGCCACCAACACCATCACCCTGGGCAGCGACGCGGTGGCCACCCTCGCCGGCACCCTGGCGCTGCGCTCCGGGCAGGGCTTCTACAAGGACGGCGCCACCATCGACGTGGCCTCCATCACCGGCGGCACCATCTCGGGTGACTTTGAGCAGGTGAAGGTGGTGGACCTCTCCCCCACCCTCGACTTCGCGGTGTCAAGGAACCACCGCTACGCGCCCACCATCACCGTGGAGCGCCCCGAGGACGCCTACTCAAGGCATGGGCGCAACGCCTCCGAGGCCAGCGTGGGCCACGCGCTCTACCACATCTCCTCCGAGGCCACGGGCGACATGCAGTCGCTCATCAGCGCGGTGGACTTCTCAGGCTCCTCCGCGGCCGTGGCCCAGGCGCTCTCCGCGCTCGCCCCCACCGCCTATGACTTCTCGGGCCTCGCGGCCTTCCGCGACCTCTCGGTGGTCAGCTCCGCCATCACCACCCACCAGTACTCAAGGGCGCTGGCCTCAAGGCTGGGGCTGGGCGACCGCTCCACCCTCACCGCCGCGGAGGGCGTGGAGCTCACCGACAGCGAGGGCAACGCCCTCGGCACCGTGGAGCGGGTGCAGCGCACCTGGTTCATCATGCCCTACGGGGACTGGATGAAGCAGCACGGCAGGGGCACGACCTCGAGCATGACCTCGCTCTCGGGCGGCGTGATCGGCGGCGTGGACTTCGACTGTGGCGACTACCTCACCTGGGGCGTCAACCTCGGCCTCTCGATGCGCGACACCAAGGTCTCGGACACCGGCTCGCGGGTGCGCTCCTACGGCGGCTTCGTGGGCGTGCACGGCCGGCTCTCCCCCATCGAGTGGGGCGGCACCTACCTCTTCGGGCAGGCGCGCCTGGGGCTCTACGAGAACCGCTCGCGCCGCGACGTGTCGGTCGGCGGCTACGAGCGCAGCGCGCGCGGCAACTACTCCTCGCTCGCGGTGAGCGCGGTGCTGGGCGCGGGGTATGACTTCCACCTCGGCTCCACCGACCTCGGGCCGGTGATCTTCGCCGACTACGGGCACCTGCACAACGGCTCCTTCACCGAGAAGGGCGGCGACGCGGCCAGCCTCAAGGTGCGCTCGGCGAACCTTGACTCGCTCGAGGTGGCGATCGGCGGGCACGCGGCCACGCTGTGGCAGCCGGACGCGAACATCACCGTCCGGCAGGACGTCGGCCTCGGGGTCAAGCACGAGTTCCTCGACCGCACCTACCACACCCGCGCGAGCTTCGTGGGCTACGGGGCCTACAGCTTCACCTCCCACACCGACACCGGCGGCCGCACCGCGCCCTACGCGCAGTACACCCTGGGCTTTGAGAACTCAAAGTGGGGCACCTTCGGCGACCTGACCCTCGGCGCCGAGCGCCGCTCGGGCAGCTCGACCTTCAACGTCGGGGTGCAGGCCGGGATTAGGTTCTAGGCCCTGAGGGTTGCGCCTGCGGCCCCCTCCCCCTAAAATGGCGGACATGTTCCAGTTTTTGGGGGAGATCGACTATGGGGGCCAAGCTAGACGATGCCTCGCGCACCGAAAAGGCGCTCACGCTCTTGAGCATGTTCCTCTTTGGCAAGCGCGAGTACAGCATGACCGAGCTGCGCGAGCACCTCAACACCTCCCGGGCCACCGTGCTGCGCATCATCGAGGACCTGCGCAACTTCAACAGCTGCCAAATCAGGAACGAGCGGCGCGGCCGCGAGTCCTTCTACAGCATCGAGCGGCCCCGCGGCACCCCTGACTTCACCTTCTCCGCCGACTCCATCATGCAGCTCTCGCTGTGCCAGACCTTCATGCGGCACCTCCTGCCCGCGGCGGTGCGCCGCGACCTTGAGACCGGCATCCAGAGCCTCGCGCGCTCCGGGCAGCCCGGCCTTGGCGAGGCGGCGCTCGGGGTGGGCAGCTCCTACGCCAAGGGCAGCATCGACTACAGCGGCTGCCAGGAGCAGATGCGCGTGCTGATGAGCGCCATCGCCAGCAACCGCATCTGCCGCGTCGAGTACCAGGCCCGCCTGAGGGTCGCGGCGAAGAGCTACCTCTTCGCCCCCCGCCTCATCCTCGCCTACCACGAGGTGCTCTACGCCCTGGGGTACGTGGTCACCGACACCACCCCCGCCGAGCCCAAGTACAGCAACAGCATCAAGCTGATGGTGCACCGCATCAAGTCCGCCGAGCCCGACCCGCGCTCCTCGGACCTGGTGCCCAGGATTGAGTTCGACGACCGCGCCTTTGGCCTGCTCGACGATGGCGAGACCTTCCGCGCGCAGATCCACTTCGACCCCGACGCCGCCCCCTATGTCTACGGCCGGCACTGGAGCAGCGACCAGGAGTTCGCCATCCAGCGCGACGGCTCGGTGGTGCTCACCCTCTCCTGCCGCAGCGCCTCGGAGCTCATCTCCTGGGTGCAGAGCTTCGGCCCCCGCGCCAAGGTGCTCTCCCCGCGCTCCCTGGCCCAGCAGGTGGCCAGCTCGCTGTCCTTTGCCGCGGCCCGCTACAAGGATCTTGAGGAGTACTGAGGGGTCCCCAAAAGCGCCGCACAACCGCTTTTTCTCTGCTAAAATGTGGCGGTCAAGAAGGCGGTGGGCCCTGTGCCCTAGCCTCCTTCCAAGGGCCGCCACGGCGGAAGTTCGCAAGGCCCGGGGCAAAGTGCCCAGGGCATTATCAGGAACACAAAATGAGCAAGTTCGCAATTGAGAAGGTTATTGGTCGTGAAATCGTTGACTCCCGTGGCAACCCCACGGTTGAGGCCGAGGTTGTGCTCGCTGACGGCACCGTAGGCCGCGGCACCGCCCCGAGCGGCGCGTCCACCGGCGAGTTCGAGGCCCTTGAGCTGCGCGACGGCGACAAGTCCCGCTACCTCGGCAAGGGCGTGCAGAAGGCCGTGGGCCACGTCAACAACGAGATCAACTCCGTGCTCCGTGGCGTCGACGCCTTCGACACCTACGCGGTTGACGCCGCCATGATCAAGGCCGATGGCACCAAGGAGAAGTCGAACTTCGGCGCCAACGCCATCCTGGCGGTCTCCATTGCCGCCGCCCGCGCCGCCGCGAACTCCCTGAACATTCCCCTTTACCGCTTCATCGGCGGCGCCAATGCCAACCGCCTGCCCCTCCCGATGATGAACATCCTCAACGGCGGCGCCCACGCGGCCAACACCGTTGACGTGCAGGAGTTCATGGTCATGCCGGCCGGCGCCCCCACCTTCAAGGAAGGCCTGCGCTGGTGCGCCGAGGTGTTCCACAACCTCGCCAAGATCCTCAAGGGCCGCGGCCTTGCGACCTCCGTCGGCGACGAGGGCGGCTTTGCCCCCAACCTTGACTCCGACGCCGCCGCCATCGAGGTGATCCTCGAGGCCGTCAGCGCCGCCGGCTACGAGCCGGGCAAGGACTTCGTGCTCGCCATGGACGCCGCCGCCTCCGAGTGGAAGGCGGGCACCAAGGGCCAGTACAAGCTGCCCAAGGCCGGCACCACCTTCACCTCCGACCAGCTGATCGACCACTGGGAGCAGCTGATCAACAAGTACCCCATCTACTCGATTGAGGACGGCCTCGACGAGGAGGACTGGGAAGGCTGGCAGCGCCTGACCCAGCGCCTTGGCGGCAAGGTCCAGCTGGTGGGCGACGACCTGTTCGTGACCAACACCGAGCGCCTCAAGAAGGGCATCGAGATGGGCGCGGGCAACTCCATCCTGATCAAGCTCAACCAGATCGGCTCGGTCTCCGAGACCCTCGAGGCGATCAAGATGGCCCACAAGGCCGGTTACACCGCCGTGACCTCGCACCGCTCCGGCGAGACCGAGGACACCACCATCGCCGACCTCGCGGTGGCCCTCAACACCTGCCAGATCAAGACCGGCGCGCCTTCGCGCTCCGAGCGTGTGGCGAAGTACAACCAGCTGCTCCGCATCGAGGAGGCCCTGGGTGCCGCCGCGATGTTCCCGGGCTTTGGCGCGTACAACATCAAGCGCTAGCCCAAGTTAGGATAGCAGCAAGCCTGAATCGTGCATGATCCACATAACTAGGATCGTTGCCAAATAGAACCAAATGCCTTCCCCTGACCGGAAGGCATTTTTCTTTTCTGGATCTTCAAGAACCTTTCCGAATGCAGCATGCTTGGCCCGTTTGGCAACACGGTCACTGCCATCATCGCTTGCGAGCAGTTGGGCAGGAAATGCTTAACCATGTAACCCAACCCGATGTACTGCGATGTGATCGTTGCTTGAAGGGAAAATGCGCCAGGTGTCCCTTGTACGGGGCTGATGCACATCTTCAGGCGCCGCCTTGGCAAGTCAGGCGACCACAGCGAAGTGAAGAATGCCCTTAAAAACCTTAATGACGCAATCAGGCACCAGCATTTGCGGCAAGGCCTGTCAAACCACAGGGCACAGTTCTCCAGTATGGCCAAGCAATGGACGTAGGCTGCTTTTCGTACAAGAGCGATGGGGCAAAGAGGGCGGTCATTACTTAGTACAGCGAGAAATGACCGAGGCGAGGAAGGAAGATAAGCACAGCGTAGTGCGCCCTTACCATGCTTTTACGTATTTGGCGGCTCCCTCAAATACAACTTCCATCAGTGGAACTATAGTACATCCTTGGTCGGGAAACAAGCGGGGCACAGGAATAATCATGGGTTGCTTGGCAAGGTTTTGATGAGTGAAACACACCAGACACGGGCGTTCGACAGATGTGCCAACCTGCCCGGAACTATTTTAGCCGCCTGATCCCAGGCCGGCCGCCACCCCCGCCATCCCCGGAAACTTTTTTTCACCCGTGCAAACAGCACCCCCTGGGTGATAGTTAAACCCCACCTCCCCACAGCCAAGCAGTGCCGCCAATCCCCCCTCGGCAACTTTTTTGCCATCCAATTGAAATAAAAGTGAATAAAGTGCTGGCCTTTTTGATCA
>JAILEI010000106.1 GCA_024688225.1 Succinivibrionaceae bacterium | reverse complement strand
ATCTCCTCATGACAGATATAAACGTTGATGTTAAAAAGGGTCAGATGATCGCCATAGTAGGACCTACAGGCGCTGGTAAGACCACTTTGGTCAATCTGCTCATGAGATTCTATGGGCCTGACGGCGGCATGATAAAGATAGACGGCATGAACATCCGCGATATGACCAGACAAGGCCCCGCCGCGCCAGCCGGTGGCGGACTCCCGCCCGGCGCCGCGCCAGAAACCCGAGCAGAAGCCTGAGCAGAAGCCCCGCCCCACGCCCTCGCAGCGCCCGTCTGGCGCCTACTCGGTGCAGGTGGGGGTGTTCTCCCAGCAGGGCAATGCGGACAAGATCATGACCACCCTGCGCGCCGGGGGGGTCGCGACCTACTCCGAGCGGGTGACCGTGGGCGGCAAGCAGATGATCAAGGTCTACGCCGGCTCGGCGCAGGGGCGTGACGCCCTGCGGGGGGTGCTGCAGAAGGTCAAGCGCCTCACCGGCACCGAGGGCAAGATTGTGGCAGTGCAGAAGTAGGGGGTGGCCATGCGCAACCGGGAACTCGCGGCCTACCTCGACCGCCTGCTTGATGTACGCGCCTTCCGCGACGCCTCCCACAATGGGCTGCAGGTTGAGGGCCGTGCCGAGATCGCCAAGATTGCCACCGCGGTGACCGCCTCGCAGGCGGCCATCGAGGCGGCGGCCGACGAGGGGGCTGACGCCCTGATCGTCCACCATGGCCTGCTCTGGGGGCACGGCATGCCCCAGGTGGAGGGCCCGCTGCGCGAGCGCCTGTGGGCGCTGCTGTCCGCAAACCTGAACCTCCTCGCCTACCACCTGCCGCTGGACGCGCACCTCGCGGCGGGCAACAACCGCTGCCTGTGCGACTTGCTCGGCATCGCCTCGCCCGCCTACCTGCGCGAGGGCGATCCCTCCTCGATTGCCCTGGTGGGGCGCCTCGAGCGCCCGCGCAGCGTGGCGTGGGTGGCGCATACCCTAAGCGAGGCCCTCGAGGCGCGGGTGAACATCATCGGCACCTCGGATCCCAACGCCGAGATTGAGAGCGCCGCGGTGTGCTCGGGCTCGGGCAGCTTCGCCATCGAGGGCCCGGCCCCGGCCTTTGACGCGCTGGTCACCGGCGACGTGAGCGAGCAGGCCTACCACCTCGCGCGCGAGACCGGCACGGTGGTGTTCGCGGTCGGCCACGACGCCTCCGAGGAGGGCGGGGTGGAGGCCCTGGGCTGCCACCTTGCCGAGGAGTTTGGCCTCGAGCATGTCCACCTGCACTGCCCCACTGAGGCGGAGAGCCTGATCTATGACGCCCGCGCCTGAGGGGGAGGGGCTGAGCCCCGAGGCGCTGCTGGTCCGGGAGGCGCTGGTCAAGCGCGGCATTGAGACCCCCTGGCGGGAGAACCACCTCGGCGCCGATGAGCGGCGCGCGGCGATTGCCTCGCACCTGCGCGAGGTGATGGGCATCCTCGGGCTCGACCTCGGGGACGACAGCCTGCGCGAGACCCCCGACCGCATCGCCAGGATGTACGTGGACGAGATCTTCTCCGGGCTCGACTACCGCAACTTCCCCAAGATCACCCTCATTGAGAACAAGATGCGGGTGGACGAGATGATCAAGGTCAGCGACATCACCGTCACCTCGACCTGCGAGCACCACTTCGTGGTCATCGACGGCACCGCCAAGGTCGCCTACATGCCCCAGGACCGCATCATCGGCCTCTCGAAGATCAACCGCATCGTGCAGTTCTTCGCGCACCGCCCGCAGGTGCAGGAGCGCCTGACCCAGCAGATCATGGTGGCGCTGCAGGCGCTGCTGGGGACAGTGAACGTGGCGGTGTCCATCACCGCCGTCCACTACTGCGTCAAGTCCCGCGGGATCAAGGATCAGACCTCCGCGACCACCACCACCGCGCTCGGGGGCTACTTCAAGCACAACCAGTCCTCCCGCCACGAGTTCCTCACCGACTAGGGGGCGTGGCGATGCGCATTGCCTTGGGGGTGGAGTACGAGGGCTGGGGCTACCAGGGCTTCCAGCGCCAGCGGGAGACCGGTGCCACCGTGCAGGGGCGCCTCGAGGCGGCGCTGTCGGCCATCGCCAACCAGGCCGTGGAAATCAGTTGCGCCGGGCGCACCGACGCCGGGGTGAGCGCCACCTCGCAGGTGGTGCACTTTGACACCAGCAGCGTGCGACCCGACCGGGCGTGGGTGGTGGGCACCAACAGCAAGCTGCCCCCCGACATCGCGGTCACCTGGGCCCGCGAGGTGGGCGAGGGCTTCCACGCCCGCTTCTCGGCGCGCTCGCGCCGCTACCGCTACATCCTCCAGAACACCCGCCACCGCCCGGGGATCCTCTCCCGCGGGGTGAGCGTCTACCACGGTGAGTATGACCTCGGGCGGATGCAGGAGGCGGCGCGGCCGCTGCTCGGGGAGCACGACTTCTCCTCGTTCTGCGGCGCGGACGACGAGTCGCGCTCGCGCTGCCGCTGCGTGCACTTCCTCACCATCTCCAGGGTGGGGGACTACCTGGTGTTTGACATCGCGGCCAACGCCTTCCTCAACCACATGGTGCGCAACCTCGTGGGCTCGCTGCTCCTGGTGGGCGCGGGCGAGCGCGAGGTGGGGTGGATGGGGGAGATCCTGGAGGCGCGCGACCGCAACCTGGCCGGGCCCACCGCCCACCCCCAGGGACTCTACCTGGTGGGGGTCACCTACGACCCGTCCCATGGGCTGCCCGGGCCGGCGCTGGGGCCCCTGTGGCTGGGGAGCTTTGACCTTTGCGCCCCCAAGGCGTAAAGTGGCCCCATCACCGAGGCGCTAATCCCATGTTCAACATTCCCAATATCCTTACCCTGTTCAGGGTTGTGCTCATCCCGGTCTTCGTGGCCCTCTTCTACTGGCCCACGGAGTACTCGAACATGCTGGCGGCGTTTGCCTTTGTGCTCGCCTGCCTCACGGACCTGGTGGACGGCTACCTCGCGCGCCGCCTCAACCAGGTGACCAAGTTCGGGGCCTTCCTCGACCCGGTGGCCGACAAGATCATCGTCTGCGTGGCGCTGGTGATGAGCGTGGAGTACTACTCCATCCACTCCGACGAGTTCTTCCCGCACATGCACCTCTTCATCACCATCCCCGCGATGATCATCGTGGCGCGCGAGATTGTGGTCTCGGCGCTGCGCGAGTGGATGGCGGAGATCGGCAAGCGCGCCGAGGTGAAGGTGAGCCTGGTGGGCAAGTGGAAGACCACCATCCAGATGACCGCGATTGCGGGCCTGGTGTGGCGGTTCAACGACGCGATGATCTATGCGGCGATGGGGGCGCTCATCATCGCCATGGTGCTGACGGTGTGGTCGATGCTCATCTACCTGAGGGTGGGCATCAGCACCATGCGCTAGAGGCAGGAGGCGGGCTTGGGCAGGCCCGCGAGGCGGGCGATGGCGCGCACGGCGCTGCCGCCAAAGAGCGTGGCCAGCACCGCCGAGGAGGCGAGATCCCCATGCCCGTGCTGGCGCAATGAGAGGATCAGCCCCCGCTGCGGGGGCGGCACCGCATAGTCCTCGTAGTAGCGCCGGGCCTCATGGAGCACCGCCAGGTGCCGTTCCGTAAGCTCCATCCCCATCCCCGCGGCCAGCTGCCGCGCCAGATCCTCGGTCCAGTCAGCGCTGGACAGCAAGAACCCCTCCGCGTCGCAAGGCACGGCGCGGCCCCCAGCCTCGTATGCACTGGCGCCCATCAGTCCTGGTGGTGGATGAGGTGGCCCATGCGCGCGCCCTTGGTGCGCAGGTAGCCCTCGTTGTAGGCGTTGCGCCCGTACTCCATGGGCTCGCGGGCGGCGATCTCGATCCCGTTGCGCTCGAGCGATCCCATCTTGTCGGGGTTGTTGGTCATGAGGACGATGCGCGAGACGCCCAGGGCGCGCAGGATCTCGGCGCAGCGCGCGTAGTCGCGCAGATCCGGCGGGAAGCCGAGGCTGACGTTGGCGTCGTAGGTGTCCTGGCCCTCGTCCTGGAGGCGGTAGGCCCTGATCTTGTTGAAGAGGCCGATGCCGCGGCCCTCCTGGCGCATGTAGAGGAGCACCCCGCGGCCGCGGGCGGCGATCTTCTCCATGGCCGCGTCGAGCTGGAAGCCGCAGTCGCAGCGCAGGCTGCCCAGCACGTCGCCGGTGAGGCACTCGGAGTGGATGCGGCAGAGCACCGGATCCTCCCCGCCAAGGTCGCCCATGAACACGGCGGCGTGGTCGAGGTAGATGGTCTCCTGCTCGAAGTCGATGTACTTGCGCTCGCGGAAGATGCTGATGCGGAACATGCCGTGCCGGGTGGGCAGGGCGGCGACAGGCCCCTGCCGGAGCTGATCGTTCAAGTCGGAACCCCCCTTGCTGCAAAACCTTAGGCACTGGTGCGCGATTATACACAAGATGGGGGGCCAAGTGGCGCCTGGGGGAGTGGGGGCGGGCAGGGAAACCCATTTTTGCCTGACTTTTTATGCCACTCTTTGGTAAAATGCCCAGATCAGTTTTTCCCCCCGGCAGGGTGCCGGGGCGGCCCCTGGGGGGCGGGAGGGGAGCATGGACAGGCCACTGGTGATTGCGGTCGACGGCCCGAGCGGCTCGGGCAAGGGCGAGCTGTGCCGCCGCCTCGCGGCGTCCCGCGGCCTGCACCTCCTCGACTCCGGCGCCATCTACCGGGTCCTCGCCTTTGCGGCGCGCGAGGCGGGCCTGGCCCTCTTTGACGAGGACTCGCTGGTGCAGGAGGCCGCGGCGATGGCGCTCTCCTTCTCCGCGGAGGCGGACGGGGTGCACGTGCTGCTTGGCGGGCGCGACGTCAGCCGCGAGATCCGCACCGAGGAGGCGGGGCTCAACGCCAGCAAGGTGGCCGCCCTCCCCAGGGTCAGGCAGGCGCTGCTGCAGCGCCAGCGCGACTTTCGCCGCGAGCCGGGCCTGGTGGCCGACGGGCGCGACATGGGCACGGTGGTCTTCCCCGACGCCCAGGTGAAGATTTTCCTCGACGCCAGCGCCGAGGTGCGGGCCCAGCGGCGCTGCTCGCAGCTGGCCGCCGCGGGGCGGGAGTGCCGCTACGAGGAGATCCTCGCCGACATCAGGGCCCGCGACGAGCGGGACCGCAACCGGCCGGTGGCGCCGCTGCGCCCGGCCCCCGGGGCGCTGGTGATTGACTCCTCGGCCCTTGGGATTGAGCAGGTTTTGGAGAAGGCGGCGGCCCACGTGGGCGCGCTCGGCTTCTAGTTGCCGGGGCGGCAGCCCCGGGCAAAGTGGCGCGGCCAGGACGGCCGCCCTTGGCAGCAACCCCCAGATGCAGGATGCGGATGGGCAATTATGGAAACTTTTTAATGGAATCTTTTGCTGATCTCTTAAATGAGCAAGAACAGGCCAGCACCAAGCGCCAGGGCTCGATCATCGACGCCGTGGTGGTGCGGGTAGGCGAGGACTATGTGGTGGTGGACGCGGGCCTCAAGTCCGAGTCCATGATCCCGGTCTCCGAGTTCAACGGCGAGGAGATCCACGAGGGCGACACCGTCCCCGTGGTCCTCGAGTCGATTGAGTCCGGCGATGGCGAGACCCGCCTCTCCCGCGACAAGGCCAAGCGCCTTGAGGCGTGGGCCAAGCTCGAGGAGTCCTTCAACAACAAGGAGAACGTCACCGGCACCATCATCGGGAAGGTCAAGGGCGGCTTCAACGTCGACCTCGGCAGCATCCGCGCCTTCCTGCCCGGCTCGCTGGTCGACGTGCGCCCGATCCACGAGAGCACCCCCTTCGAGGGCAAGCCCCTGGAGTTCAAGGTCATCAAGCTCGACCAGAAGCGCAACAACGTGGTGGTCTCCCGCCGCGCGGTGATCGAGAACGAGCACTCCTCCGAGCGCGAGCAGATCCTGGCCTCGCTCCAGGAAGATCAGATCCTCACCGGTGTGGTCAAGAACCTCACCGAGTACGGTGCCTTCGTTGACCTCGGCGGCATTGACGGCCTGCTCCACATCACCGACATGGCGTGGAAGCGCGTCAAGCACCCCTCCGAGATCGTCAAGCAGGGCGACACCATCCAGGTCAAGGTGCTCAAGTTCGACCGCGAGCGCTCCCGCGTCTCCCTCGGCCTCAAGCAGCTGGGCGAGGATCCGTGGACCAACATCGCCGAGCGCTTCCCGATCAACAGCGACGTCGAGGGCCGGGTGACCAACCTGACCGAGTACGGTTGCTTCGTGGAGATCCAGGACGGCGTTGAGGGCCTGGTGCACGTCTCCGAGATGGACTGGACCAACAAGAACGCCCACCCCTCCAAGGTGGTGTCGGTTGGCGACATCGTCAAGGTCAAGGTCCTCGCGATCGAGGAGGACCGCCGCCGCATCTCCCTGGGCCTCAAGCAGTGCCGCCCCAACCCGTGGGTGCAGTTTGCCGAGAACCACTCGCGTGGCGACAAGGTCACCGGCAAGATCAAGAGCATCACCGAGTTTGGCATCTTCATCGGCCTTGAGGGTGGCATCGACGGCCTGGTGCACCTCTCCGACCTGTCCTGGGACGAGCCCGGCGACAAGGCGGTGCAGAAGTACAAGAAGGGCGACGAGATCACCGCGGTGGTGCTGCAGGTCGACTCCGACCGTGACCGCATCTCCCTGGGCATCAAGCAGATCTCCGACGATCCGTTCTCCGACTACGTGTCCGCGCACCCCAAGGGGAGCATTGTCGAGGGCACCGTGGAGAGCGTTGACGCCCGTGGCGCGACCGTGACCCTCGCCGAGGGCATCACCGGCCTGCTGCGCGCGAGCGACATCTCCCGCGACCGCGTTGACGACGCCACCTCCGTGCTCCACGTGGGTGACAAGGTCGAGGCGAAGCTCGTGGGCGTGCAGCTCAAGACCCGCCAGCTGACCCTGAGCATCAAGGCCAAGGACGAGGCCGAGGAGAAGGAGGCCCTGGCGCACATCAACAGTGAGCAGCCCCAGGTTGACACCCCCAACTCGATGGCCCTGGCCTTCGCCGCCGCCCGCAAGGACGAGCAGTAGGCGCCACTGCCACCAAGACCTACAACCCGGCCGCAAGGCCGGGTTTTTTTATTTCTGGGGCATGGAATATACCCTTGATTTTGTTATACTTGACCTCAACTGTACTGTTTTAGGCCACCGCCTTTTCCAAAGGAGGGCAAGCATGACCCGTGCAGAGTTGATAGAGGCACTTGCCGAGAAGTTCCCCAGCCAGTCCCCGCGCATGGTTGACACCTCGGTGCGTGAGATCTTCGAGCTGATGATTGAGCGCCTGTCCCAGGGGGAGCGCATTGAGATCCGCGGCTTTGGGAGCTTTGAGATCCGCACCCGCGAGCCGCGCACCGCGCACAACCCCAAGACGGGCGAGAAGGTGGAGCTCAGCGAGCGGCGGGTGGTGCACTTCAAGCCCGGCGTTGAGCTGCGCGAGCGCGTCAACAACATCAAGTAGCGGCGCGGCGGCAATGGGCCGCCCGCCTGGTCCCCAAGGTTAGGACAGACAATGCTTAAAGTGATTTTGTACGGCCTGGTGCTGGCGCTGTTCGTGGTGCTGGGCCTTGCCATCGGCGCGGCCAACGACACGCTGGTCGACTTTGACTACCTTATCGCCAGCTCCCATGTCTCCGTGGCCACGGTGCTGGTCTCAGGCGTGGCCTGCGGCTTCCTGCTGGGGCTCTACGTGGCGCTGCTGTTCTGCCTGAGGGTGTGGCGGCGTGCCCACCAGGCGCGGGTGAGCCTGCGCGATTGCGAGCGGCGCCTTGAGGCGCTCGGGGCCAAGGGCGGGGACCAGGCGGCCGAGTAGGCATCATGGAACTGCTGTTCCTGCTGGTGCCGCTGGTCGCCGCGTACGGCTTCTTCATGGGGCGCGCCAGCGCCAAGCGCAAGCTCCAGGCCGAGCGCTCCTCCCAGCAGCAGGACTACTTCAAGGGCGTGGACTACCTGCTCACCAACAACCGCGAGCAGGCGGTCGAGCGCCTCATTTCCTACCTCAACGCCTCCGATCCCACCTTTGAGACCAAGATCTCCCTGGGGCGGCTGTTCCGCAAGCGCGGCGAGATCGACAAGGCCATCTCCATGCACGAGCGCATGCTGTCCTCGGTCGACGGCCTCACCGAGGTCGAGCATGAGGTGGCGCGCCTTGAGCTGGCGCAGGACTTCATGAGCGCCGGCCTGTTTGACCGCGCCGAGGAGCTGCTGTGCGCGCTCGTTGAGATCCCCAGGCAGCGGGCGATGGCGGTGCCGCTGCTGGTGAATGTCTACGAGCGCGAGCACGACTACCAGAAGGCCCTTTCCGCCACCCTCAGCCACCGCGAGGATCTAGGTGACAGCGCCTCCACCATGCTCGCCGACTACTACTGCCAGCTCGCGGCCGACTCCACGGCGGGGCAGGGGGAGGGCCCCGACCAGCGCCTGGCCCTGCTGGGCAAGGCCCTCGAGAGCGATCCGCAGTCCATCCGCGGGCACGTGGAGCTGGCCACCCTGCACGCCGCCGCCAAGGACTACCCGGCGGCGCTGTCCATGCTGGAGCGGGCGGTGCGCATCGACCCGAGCTGGGGCCTTTTGTACCTTGAGACGCTGCGCAAGATCTTCCCCAACAGCGCCGATCCCAATTACCTGCGCGCGCTCTCGGACCTGGTGAGCCGCACCCACAGCGCCGCCGCCATGGTGGAGCTGGTGCGCGCCACCGAGTCCGCCTCCGGCGCCGAGGACGCCGAGACGCTGCTCTCCTCGCTGATGAGGGACAAGCGCAGCCTGCGGCTGTTCAGCGAGCTGCTGCGCCTGAGGGAGGGGAGCATTGCCGATGAGCGCACCAAGGCGGCCCTCGGCGAGCTGCGCGGGCTCATCGACGCCCAGGTCGCGGCGCAGCCCCATTACTCCTGCGCCAAGTGCGGCTTCGAGGCGCAGATCATGTTCTGGCAATGCCCCTCCTGCCGGCGCTGGGAGACCATGCGCCCCAAGGATGGGATGTGGGGGGACTAGGTGATGGCCACTGATCCGCGGGTTTTCGTGGCGCTGGACTACCCCAGCGCCGAGCAGGCGCTGGGCATGGCGAGCCGCCTCGATCCCGCGCGCTGCGGGCTTAAGGTGGGCAAGGAGCTGTTCACCGCCGCGGGCCCAGGGCTCGTGGAGGGGCTGTGCCGCCGCGGCTACCGGGTCTTCCTCGACCTCAAGTACCATGACATTCCCCATACGGTCGCCCGGGCGGTCGCCGCCGCGGCGTCGCTCGGGGTGTTCATGGTCAATGTGCACGCCCTGGGCGGGCGCGCCATGCTCAGCGCCGCCGCCGAGGCGCTGGCCCCCTTGCCCTCGCGGCCGCTGCTCATTGCGGTGACCGTGCTCACCTCCATGTCCAGCGCGGATCTTGCTGAGGTGGGGATTGCCGCCTCCGCGGAGGAGGAGGTGGGGCGCCTGGCCGCGCTCGCGCACGGCTGCGGCCTGGATGGGGTGGTCTGCTCGGCGCGCGAGGTGCCGCTCATCAAGTCACGCACCGCGCCTTCCTTTGTCACCGTGACCCCGGGCATCCGCCCCGCGGGCAGCGCCCTCGGTGACCAGCAGCGGGTGGCCACGCCCGCGGGCGCGCTGGCCCTCGGCGCGGACTGCCTGGTGATCGGCCGGCCCATCACCGCCGCCGCGGATCCCCTGGCGGCGCTCGCGGCCATTGAGGCGGAGATCGCCGCGGGCGCGGCGCATTGACGCACCCTTGTCATTTTTTGGCGCGGCGCGTGCTGGGGGCGTGACTTTTTTCATGCCCTCCCGCGCACCCCGCCGCCCTTGTGCTCTATAATGGAAAGATAGGCCCCGGGGGCGGGGCCATGTTCAGTTGCGGCGGGGCGCCAGTCCCTCCCCTACCTTGGTGAGTCCATATGAGCATTATTTCCTGGTTCAGGCGCAGCGCCTGCGTTGCTGCCGTTGCTGCCGCCACCCTCTCCCTCTCCTGGGGCGCCAGTGCCAAGACCCTGAGCGTGGCCTACAACATCAACCATACTGAGGGCACCTTCCGCCAGCAGATCATCGATCACTTCTCCAACCGCCTGCGCGCGGTCTCCGGGGGGCGGCTGACCCTGCGCGCCTCGCCCGAGACCCCCGAGGCAAAGATGGCGCACATGCCTGAGCTGCTGATGAGCCGCGAGTTCGACATGTCCCTCACCTACCCGATGCGGTTCGTGAAGATTGATCCCGCGTTCCACATCTTCAACCTGCCGTTCCTGTTCAAGACCCTCGACAACGCGCACAACATGCTCTCCGGGGTCTTCGGCGACCATTTCCGCAACACCCTGGCCGAGCGGGGCCTGCGCCTCCTGGCCTGGTACACCATCGGCACCCGCAACCTCGCCTCCAACAAGCCGATCAAGAACATGGAGGATCTCGAGGGCATGGTGATCGGGCGCACCACCATGTCCAACGACTACAGCATCTTCGGCCGCTATGGCGCCTACATCGAGGAGTACGAGGAGAACGACCTCTACGACTACTTCCAGCGCGGCGACCTCGACATCATCGAGGACACCTACCTCAACTTCTGGAACAAGAAGATCTTCATGCGGGACCACGGCTACATCTACGAGACCAACCACAAGTACCGCATCATGATGCTGGTGATGTCCGACGCCAGCTACAAGAACCTCGACGAGCGCGAGCGCGAGTGGATCACCCGCGCGGTCTCCGAGAGCTCCATCCTCTCCTGGGAGGAGGTCGACAAGCGCAATGCCCTGGCGCTCTCCAAGCTCATCGACTACGGCGTGTCCTACCGGGTGCTCAACCACCGCGACCTGATGGAGGCCGCCGACAAGCTCCACTCCGTCTACCGCCGCCACTTCCCGCAGCTCATGGAGATCGTGGAGAGCTATGTCGCCACCCAGGGCGGCGGCGACACCGCCACCATGATGTTCAACCTCGATGAGACGGGGAGCAAGGCCTACTAGCCCCCGTCCGAAGCGCCAGGCGCCCCGCCCCCGCAAGGGAGCGGGGCGCCCTGTTTTTGGGCGCCGCTAACCCTGCGCTAACCCTGGCCTGCCACAATTGCCCCCAGTTGGCGGGGTGCAGGGTGCGCCGAAAAATGTGACCCCTCTCGTAAATCCGCCAATTTCCCGGCAAAAAAGTGTTTTTTTGCCAACTAAGTTACTGTTTTTTTTCCCTTGTTGTCCTATAAGGTAGGTGTGGCTGGGGGAAAACCAGGGAGGTAGCATGAGAAAGTTCACGATGTACGCGCCGCGGCAGATCGCCCGCTATGTGCTGACCTTCTTCAAGGGGGACTTCCTCATCGAGGGCCTCGGGCGCTTCCACTTCGACGGGGGCAGGGTGGTCTGCGACGCGCGCACCGCGCCTGAGCAGCGTGGCATCTGCGCTGAGATCAACAATGCCATCGCCCGCCTCTCCTCCCATGGCACCGCCCCGCGCGCGCTCTCCGTCTCCTAGCGGCCCGCCCGCCCATGTTATAATCCCCGCGCTCGGCCGCCCTGGCCGGCGCCCTCGCGCGCGGCGATCTGCGCGCAGACTTTTTTGAAGGAAAAAATGGAACCTCCCTCGAGCAACGCCTCGGCGCTTGCCTTTATCCACGAATCACTGGACACCCCCATTACCCGCGAGGAAATCACCAAGGCCATCTGCGAGGAGCTGCTCACCGTGCAGGACGTGTGCCGCTTCATGGTGACCTGCTTTGCCTCGCATGACATCTACCTCGGGCATGGCACTGACAGCTACTGGGCCGAGGCCCTGGAGATCATCGAGTCGGTGATGCACCTGCAGCCGCCCTGTGATGACTCCACCCTGGGGTCGCGGCTCACCGCGCGCGAGCGCGCCCTCATTGCCAGGATCGTGGTGGAGCGCGTCTTCTCGAGGATTCCCACCCCTTACCTGACCCAGCGCGCCTTTTTCTGCGGCCATGAGTTCTACGTGGATGAGCGGGTGATCATTCCCCGCTCGCCCATCGCCGAGCTCATCGATGACGGGTTTGCCCCTTACTTTGACCGCACCCCGGACCGGGTGCTCGACCTCTGCACCGGCTCGGGCTGCATTGCCATCGCCACCGCGCTGCAGTTTGACGGCGACATCGAGGTGGACGCGGTCGACATCTCCGACGAGGCGCTGGAGGTGGCCAGGATCAACATCGAGGCCTACGGCCTTGAGCACTGCGTGACCCCGATCAAGAGCGATCTCTTTGACGCCCTGCCCAAGGGCGACCGCTACGACCTCATCGTCACCAACCCGCCCTACGTGGCCCCCGATGAGTTCTCGGGGCTGCCCGCCGAGTACGGCCGCGAGCCCGAGCTCGCCTTTGTCAGCGGCCATGACGGCCTCGACATCGCCAGCCGCATCCTCACCGACGCCAAGGACTGGCTGCAGGAGGACGGCATCCTGGTGATGGAGGTCGGCAACTCCGAGGAGCACCTTTCCGATGCCTTCCCCGGGGTGCGCTTCCACTTCATCGACCTCAAGAAGGGCGGCACCGGGGTCTTCATCTTCTCCCATGACCAGCTGGTGGCCTACCACGACATCTTCAGCAAGGCCCTCGGGGAACGCCAGTGATGGCCGGCAGCAGCTTCGGGCGCAACTTCACGGTCACCACCTGCGGCGAGAGCCACGGCGCCGCGCTCCTGGCCATCGTTGACGGCTGCCCGCCGCAGATCCCGCTTGACGAGGCGGTGCTGATGGAGGATCTCGCGCGCCGCCGCCCCGGCTCCACCGCCAAGGGCACCCCGCGGCGCGAGGACGACGCGGTGCGCATCGTCTCCGGGGTGTTCAACGGGATGACCACCGGCACCCCCATCGGCCTCATCATTGAGAACGCCGGGCAGCGCTCGCAGGACTACGACAGCATCGTGGACAGCTACCGCCCGGGGCACGCCGACTACACCTACCGCCGCAAGTACGGCGTCCGCGACCACCGCGGCGGCGGGCGCGCCAGCGCCCGCGAGACGGCGATGCGCGTGGCGGCGGGGGGCATCGCCAAGCAGGTGCTGCGCACCCTCTGCCAGGTCTCGGTGGCCGGCGCGGTCATGGCGCTGGGCGGCATCGAGGCCGGGTGCTTCGACCCCCGCGCGGCCCGCAATAACCCCTACAATTTCGCCGACCCCAGCCGCCTCGGGGAGCTCGACGCCTTCTTCTCGGGGCTGCTGGAGGCGCATGACTCCTGCGGGGCAGTGGTTGAGGTGCGCGCGCGCGGGGTGCCGAGCGGGTGGGGGGATCCCATCTTCTCGCGCCTCGACGCGGTGATTGCGGGGGCGATGATGTCCATCAACGCCGTCAAGGGCGTGGAGGTGGGCGATGGCTTTGCCCTCGCCGCGCAGCGCGGATCCAGCGCCCGGGACGAGATCACCCCGCAGGGCTTCCTGTCCAACCACGCGGGGGGCATCCTCGGGGGCATCAGCACCGGCCAGGAGATTCGGGTGCGCCTGGCGCTCAAGCCCACCTCGAGCATCCTAATCCCGGGGCGGAGCGTGAACTTCAGGGGTGAGCCGGTGGAGCTGGTGACGCGCGGGCGCCATGACCCCTGCGTGGGCATCCGGGCGGTGCCGGTCGCCGAGGCGATGCTGGCGCTGTGCCTGGTGGACGCCTTCCTGCAGGATCGCGCGCAATGCTCGGGAATTGACGAGGGGACCCGCGGCTTTGCCGTGCCGGGGGATGGGGGGGACTGGGCCTAGCGGGCCCTTACCACTTCTTCTTCTCGCCGAAGATCTCGTCGAGTTCCTTGGAGTCGTTGGCCTTGCCCGCGCTGGCCGTGGCCATGGCCTTCTTGGTGTTGCTCTTCACCTCGTTCTCGATGTCCTGCTGCATGTGCTTGAGGACGTCGGACTGGTTGCTCAGCCACACGTCGTTGACCTTGGCGCTGCCAATGACCTCGAGGCCCTTCTGGATCATGGTCCGGCAGCTGCCGATCTGGTGGAGGCGGCGCATCTCCACGATGCGCTGCATGAGGTTGGCGATGTTGACCTTGAGCGCCAGCACCTGCAGGCGGTGATCCTCCTTCTGGCAGAGGGAGTGGTTGACCTGCGATCCGGTGCGCATCTCGGCGTGGACGATGTTGCGCAGCTTGCGGATGGCGCGCAGCTGCGCCACGGCCTGGGTGTCGTTCTGCGGGGCCTTGAAGGCGAGATCGTCGTGCTTGCGGGCCTGAATCTCCTTGATGACCGCAATCTGCTCCTTGATCTTCTCGTCGAGGGAATGGTTGTTGGGATCAGTCTGCATCCGCTTGAGGAAGTTGAGGATCCTGAAGCGCAGGATGACGAGCAATGCCTTGGAGAAGGGCAGCTCCTCAGGGTTGGTGAGCAGCTCCTCGGTCTCGCTGATTGCATTGCGGATATGGGTGTTCACCATGCGCATGTCGGATATGCGCCTGGCCTTGTAGTCGCTGTACATGTTGAATATAACCAACAGCAGCGTGGCCATCAGGATGAACACTACGGCAATGGTAATTAGCATCTCGGTTTCCTTGTCGCAATGGCGCCGCATGCCCAGGGGGGCCAAAATCCCGCCGCTGGCAGTGGGCAACTGCTCGATGCAGAAACTGTGCCGCATCTTGGAGCTGACGGCGCGCCGGCGCGTCGCCTGCTGCGCTCCGTCCCTCATTGTATCGCAGTATTCAAAATACTAAAACCTAGATTTTGCCCGAATTTATGCCTGGCCCCGTCCGTGCCGCGTACCCGGGGAGCGGGGTGTTTTTGTGTATAATTAGGTCAGGTCAGGGCCGCGCCGGGACTGCGCCCGCCGCCTCCCGCCCCCTGCCCAGGGCAATTTCCGCCACTGTCGCGGCATATGCAACAAGGACACGTACCAATGACGACACTGATCAAGACCCAAGACTTCGTGGAGTCCATCCATGATGCCCTGCAGTTCATCTCCTACTACCATCCCCGTGACTTCCTCAAGGCGATGGTGCATGCCTACGAGATCGAGCAGAACCCCTCCGCCAAGAACGCCATCGCGCAGATCCTGGTCAACTCCAAGATGTGCGCCATCGGCCACCGCCCGCTGTGCCAGGACACCGGCGCGGTCACCTGCTTCGTCAAGATCGGCATGGACGTGCGCTTTGAGGGTGACATGACCGTGCAGGAGATGGTGGACGAGGGCACCCGCCGCGCCTACTGCGACCCGGACAACCCGCTGCGCAAGTCGGTCCTGGTGGACCCCATCGGCAAGCGGGTCAACACCAAGGACAACACCCCGACCGTGGTCTACATCGAGATGGTCAAGGGCGACAAGGTGGAGATCGCGATTGCGGCCAAGGGCGGCGGGTCGGAGAACAAGACCCACCAGGTGATGCTTAACCCCTCCGACTCGATTGTCGACTGGGTGCTCTCCGAGATCCCCCACATGGGCGCCGGCTGGTGCCCGCCGGGCATCCTCGGCGTGGGCGTGGGTGGCACCCCCGAGATGTCGGGCGTGCTGGCCAAGGCCGCGCTCAACGATCCGATCGACATCGGTGACCTCATCAAGCGCGGACCCAAGAACGCGGACGAGGAGCTGCGCCTTGAGCTCTACGACAAGATCAACCGCCTCGGCATTGGCGCCCAGGGCCTCGGTGGCGTCACCACCGTGCTCGACGTGAAGGTCAAGAGCTACCCTTGCCACGCCGTCTCCAAGGCCACCACCATCATCCCCAACTGCGCGGCGACCCGCCACATCGACTTTGTGCTCGATGGCAGCGGCCCGGCGGTGTTCACCCCGCCGTCGCTGGATGACTACCCGGACATCGAGATCGGCGGCTCGAGCGCTGACGTCAAGCGCGTCAACCTCGACACCATCACCAAGGAGGAGATTGCCACCTGGAAGATGGGCGACACGCTGCTGCTCACCGGCACCATCCTCACCGGCCGTGACGCGGCGCACAAGCGCATCTGCGACCTGATTGCCGCGGGCAAGCCGCTCCCCGACGGGGTGGACTTCCACAAGAAGTTCATCTACTACGTCGGCCCGGTGCCGGCGGTGCGCGACGAGGTGGTTGGCCCCGCCGGCCCCACCACCTCCACCCGCATGGACAAGTTCGTGGAGACCATGCTCTCCAAGACCGGCCTCTACGGCATGATCGGCAAGTCCGAGCGCGGCCCGGAGGCGGTGGCGAGCATCAAGCGCCATGGCGCGGCCTACCTCATGGCCACTGGCGGCGCGGCCTACCTGGTCTCGAAGGCCATCAAGAGCGCCAAGGTCCTCGCCTTTGAGGATCTGGGCATGGAGGCCATCCGCGAGTACAAGGTGGTGGACATGCCGGTCACCGTGGCCGTCGACACCCAGGGTAACAGCATCCACAGCGTTGGCCCTAAGGTGTGGTCGGAGAAGATCAAGGAGATCGGCTTCAAGTACATCTAGGCCTGTTCTTGGAAGGTGGCGGGATCGCATGATCCCGCCACTTTTTTTGCGTCAGGATATCCTTGCATTCCTGGCAAAAGCCTCTATAATTGTCACTGCTTTTTTCGCGGTGAGATGTCCGAGAGGCTGAAGGAGCACGCCTGGAAAGCGTGTATACGCCAAAAGCGTATCGCGGGTTCGAATCCCGCTCTCACCGCCATCTCCCAAAAAGCGCCCTTGTCCCCTCCCCAGATTTTTCAAAAATAGTGCACTGGCACTCTGCGCCCTTATCTTGGGCGTTTTTCTCAAATTATCACATTGATCTAAAAGCATTTAGTGAAACTTGCGGGCATACTTGACCAGTTTGGAACAGCCAGGTCGGAGCGGTATTCCGATTCTGGTTCATTAATGCAGGGCATTGCCAGCGACTCCCGCTGCGGCCTGGACACCGGGTAGACGGCGCCACAGCTGTCAATGCCCCTTTAGTTTGTCCTAGTGCTTGACCGCAGCGTTGTCAGATCAACTGCCCACCTTTTGCCCTTTTCACCACCTCGGCCCTGTCTGCAATTCGTTGCCTAAAGTTGCCCATGTACTGTCACGCCAAGGCGCTGCGGCAGGCGCCCCTTGACGAGGTAAAGAATCGGTCTCAGCGACTCTCGCATGACGCGTACTGCCTGCGTCATTCCTGAGGTGCAGTCTTGGTCCAGCCTGCATGACTTAGCGTTGGCCTGGTGTAACGCTGCGTTGCCCATGGAGAAATTGTCATCCATGACATTGGGGAAAGACCTGTACGCGATGGGCATGCCTGGGGCTAGGGGTGACAGTATTGAAGGGAGTTTGTTTCTTTTGGGCAGGCACAAGATCATGATCCCCCGGTTGCAATAATGACTGGGGACAGGAGAGCATGGCCTGTATCAGCTTATTGGCCATTGTGGCCATAATGCTTATAGGAAGGAGTGACACTTGGTAACAACCAGCGTTGTACATTTTTTTTGTTATCATTTTTTATGTTTGAAGTTTTTTATGTTGAAAACATATGCAAATGTATATATCATTAATTTGATAGAGCCCTTTAGCGCTTCTTACCGAAAGGTTAGCGTACCAGTAAAGGGCCTTTTTTATGGTAAGTGGTATGACTGCTTTAAAAGAACCATTGGATTATGAATCTCAAATAGAAAGGTTAAAAAAATTTCATAAATTAAGGATAGATGATAACGCAGGAGCATTAAAAATCCTGTCTTCTATAAACTATTACAGATTAAGTGGTTACGGCATAGGTTTAACTGACCCTAATAATCATGATGAGTACATGAATGGTGTTTCCTTAAAGGATCTGTATGATTTATACCAGTTTGATAGCGTTTTAAAAAATGCCATCCTTCGTTTTGTCGAGCAAATAGAAATTGGCCTGAGGTCTAAAATATCCTATTGCCTCGCCTTGAAATATAAGGCTGATGGTTATTACTAGGCTAAAAATTTTAGCGCAAAAAAAGATAGGCATATGGAGTTGATACATGCCAACATCATAAGGCAGTTTCAGGAAGAAATAAAAAGAAACAAAAACTTGCCTTTCGTTAAACACCATAATACCAAGTATAACAGTAAGTTCCCAATATGGGTTGCAGTGGAACTTTTTTCTTTTGGCCAATTAAGTTCGCTGTATTCAATTATGAAATCGAAAGACAGAAAGGAAATTGCAAGGCAATATGATTGTTCGCCAAATGATTTGGGGGTCTGGATTCAGTGCTTGGTTGAAGTTAGAAATATTTGTGCCCACTATGGCAGGCTGTATAATTTGCCGTTGAGATTTAAGCCCCCATTGCCTTTGGCTTATCAGAAATATTATAGAGCACAAAATAAACTCTTTCCTGTAATTGTGGTTTTAAAATTACTTTTGCTCTCTCATGGGCAGTGGAATTCATTTTTCGAAATCCTCAATGGTTTAATGAATAAATATAAGCATGTTGTAAATCTGTCTTTCATTGGTTTTCCTCCTGAATGGGAAATGGTGCTGTCTAGATGACCCCTGAAATATAATATTTAACTGTTAATAAACTTAAGGCTGGTATGCACTGCTAATTTTGTTTTTTATTTAAATGCTGATGATAATTCCTCATTATGGCCATGTGGCAGAATGCTCTCTTTTTATGGTGTGATCGGCAATCCATAGGAAAACCGCTTGAAAGCGTGCATTATTCATCCCAGTCAAAGGAATAAAACTTGCCATATTTTTCTGCAAACCCACTCATTTATTATTGGTAATTAGTCCTTTCACCATGTGATGAGTTGACCTTAATTCCATATTCCTTACTGGTGTCTTGGCTCCTGTGCCTTGATTATGTCCATCTGTGCAGGCTCTTTATCCCATTTAAGCTAACTTGCCCACCGCTTGCCTCATCCTGCCGCATCATGTGTGGCAAACTTGTGGCAAGGACAGGCCAGGCGGCGGGCAGTCATGTCCGTTTTGCACTGGCTTTCAGCAAGTTGTGATTATGGCATGGCTCTTGCGTACCTTGCCGGCCAGTAGTTTGCGGGCCAGGGCATGAATTCTTGCCCTGTGGCAGGGATGGAGGTGATGGTGGCTGCTGCAAAACCGTGTACCCTGAGGATCAATGACCGGGACAATGTGGCGATCGCGCTCAGGGATCTGCGCCAGGGAGAGGAGATCGAGGGGGGGATTGTGCTGCGGGACGACATCCCGCAGGCGCACAAGGTGCTGCTGGGCGATGCCCGGCAGGGCGATCCCGTGTACCGCTACGGGGTGGAGCTGGGCACCCTGCTCAGGGACACCCAGGCCGGTTCGCTCATCAATGAGCACTCCCTGGCGCTGCCCCCGCGCCCGGGCCTCTCGGATCTTGAGTTTGCCAGGGATCTGGTTTCCATGGGGGACCTGCCGCAGCCGCCGCGCACCTCCTGGATGGGATACCGCAACTCAAGCGGCCCTGCCGGCACCCGCAACCTGCTGGGCATAGTCACCACCGTTCAGTGCGCCGCAGGGGTGATCAGGCGCGCGGTGGAGCGCATCAGGTCCGAGCTGCTGCCCCGCTTCCCCCATGTCGATGGGGTGGTGGCGGTGACCCATCCCTATGGCTGCGGGGTGGCGATTAATGCCCCGGACGCGGTCATTCCCATCCGCTCGATCCGCAACCTCATCAGGCATCCCAACTTTGGGGGCGAGATCATGGTGGTGGGCCTCGGGTGCGAGAAATTGACCTTCGACCGGATCCTGGAACCGCACGAGATCACCCCGGAGAATACCTTGCTGCTGCAGTCCTGCCATGGCCATGACGAGATGATGGGCGCCATCATGGCGATGGCTGAACTCAAGCTGGGGCGCCTTGAGCGCCGCCGGCGCGAGGAGCTGCCCCTCTCGGATTTGCTCATTGGCATGCAGTGCGGCGGCTCGGATGCCTTCAGCGGCATCACCGCCAACCCCAGCGCCGGCTATGCCTCGGACATGCTGGTGAGCGGTGGGGCCACGGTGATGTTCTCGGAGGTGACCGAGTTCCGGGACGGGGTGCACCTGCTATCCAGGCGCTGCGTGGACCGGGAGTCCTGTGAGCGACTGGCGCGGGAGGTGGCATGGTATGACCGCTACCTTGAGCAGGGTGGGGTCGATCGCGACGCCAACCCCTCCCCGGGCAACAAGGCCGGCGGGCTGTCGAACATCGTGGAGAAGGCCATGGGCAGCATTGCCAAGTCCGGCCGCGCGCCCATCAGCGAGGTCATTGGACCGGGCGAGCGCCCCACGAGGCGGGGTCTCATTTGCGCCTGCACCCCGGCCAGCGACATTGTCTGCGGCCCCTCGCAGGTGGCCTCAGGCATTGGCCTGCAGCTGTTCATGACCGGGCGTGGCACTCCCTATGGGCTGGAGATTGCGCCCGTGATCAAGATTTGCAGCCGCAATGAGATGAGGGAGCGCTGGTTTGACATGATCGACATTTCCGCCGGGGACGTGGCGCTGGGCAAGCGCAGCATCGCCGAGGTTGGGACTGAGATCTTCAACATGGCCCTGGACGTGGCCTCGGGGATTAGGCAGCCATTCAGCGATCAGTACGGTTTCCACAATGACATGTGCATCTTCAACCCAGCGCCCATTACCTGACGCGGCGCGCCCAGCGCCGTCAGCCCAAAAAGGCAGCGCCCCCAGGTGGGGGCGCTGCCTTTTTGTGGTGCCGCCTAGTAGGTTGAGACATCGCGGAACACGGTCAGCCGCGGCCAGTTGGAGGATGACGGCCACTGGTCGGGCGGCGGGAGCGGCTTGTTGAACTTGACTCCGATGTGGTACACCGAGAAACCGTTGACCGCGGGATCCTCAAGGCGCAGCGGCAGGATCACCAGCCCCGCCTTCTCATCGAGCTTGCCCTGGCGATCAAGGTAGAGCTGCAGCGCCGGCCAGCCGCCGTCCACCTTGATGGAGACATCGGGCTCATCGCTGTCGGAGAAGCGGTAGAAGTTGAAGGTGATCGGATCGCTGTCGGCGTTCCCCTGCAGGAAGGCCTTGGTGGTGTTCGCCTCCGAGATGGAGGTGCTCAGCAGCCCGGACGAGGTCTTGCCCATCTCGATGCTCATGTAGCGGTAGCGCGGGATGGCGGATGAGAAGGTGTTCTCCTCATTGAGGGTCATCTGCGTGGCGAGGTCGACGGGCATGATGCTGAAGGTCAGCGAGCGTCCCTTGTTGCTCAGTGAGTTGAGCAGGCCATCGATGGTGGTGGACCACTGCACCAGCTTGCTCATCTCGACGTCGTTGGAGGTCAGGCGCAGCGGGCGCTGCAGCTGGGCGCGATCCTTGGACTTGGAGCGCCGCTTCGAGCCTTCCTCCTCATCCTTGCCTGCCTGCTGGTCCACCACCAGGCCAAAGGACTTGAGCATGACCTGCATGCCCTCGATGTCCTCCTGGGTGAGTGGGGGATCGGCGGGGTTGCCGTCGCTGATGATGGGGAAGCGGTACAGCTCGGACTGGTACTCCGCAAGTGAGGTGCCAGCCTCGTAGGAGGCATCCTTCTTGAGCAGCTTGGCGCCCAGCTGGGTGAAGTTGGTCCACCAGGGGATGTAGTCCTGGCCCTTCTGCACCTTGGCAAAGTACATCAGGTCGTTCTGCACGTCTTCCTGGTCCATGTACATCACGGCGCGGTTGGCCTCGGCGGCGTCCTCGGGGAGTTCGCCCCAGGCGTTCATTACTGTCTCGCAGTTGTCGGTGAACTGGATGTTGATGGTCTTGCGCCTCAGGTCCAGCTTCTCGAGGATCTGCTTCTTCTGGGCGAGGCCGGTCTCGTCAAGCACGGTGTCGCTGACGCTGTTGACGATGAAGTAGCTGAGGTCGTAGAGGTTCTGCAGCTGGGAGTTGACCTGGTAGGCGCGGCGGGTGGCCGCCATCTCGTGGAACTCCTCGTAGTCGCGGGCGGTCAGCTTGATGCGGTCGACCAGGTTGGACCAGTAGGTGATGAAGTTCAGCGAGTAGACCCTCATCATGTCGATCACGGAGCCGATGCGGGGATCACGCTTGACGTAGTCGGCGAACATCTTGTTGTTCTTGGGATCCTCGGACTGCGCCAGCACCAGCTCGTTGATCGGCTTGAGGTAGTTGAGGTAGCCGCTGGGGTTGAACTCCGGGCGGATGTCAAACCCGCCGAGGATGTCTGAGGCGGTGCCGATGGAGATGTTGCTGAACATGTCGTCGGAGAGCTCGAACGGGGTGTCCGAGAGGATGTTAGACATGCGGGTCATCGCCGAGAGGGTGGAGGTCACGGACGGGTAGTACTTGAGCAGCTGCTGGGTGAGCTTGTACTTGTTCACGTAGTCCTTGGCGAGCAGGAACTTCTTGAAGAAGACGCCCAGCTGCGCCACCATCTCGTTATCGGAGTTGTGCTCGATGTAGTTCTCGAGCAGTTGCAGCTGGTGGCGGTAGTCCGAGTCGATGGCAATGAAGCGGCGCATGAAGTTGCGCGGCGAGTTGTCGGAGCGGCTGGCGTCACCGTACTTGCAGAGCTTTAGGAGATCGTTGAGCACGTCGTAGTTGAACTTGATGTCAATCCCGGACCCGAGGTGCTGATCATCAAGCGGAGATCCGTCGGCGCTCTTGAAGAGTATGCTGGACTTGGCCTTGACCACGATGTCGTTGAGGTTCTTGTACTCGGCCTCGAGCTTCTCGGTGACCTTGTTCTTGATGCCCGCCAGCGACTCGGGGCTGAGGTTGCTGAAAATGCTGCTGTTGCTGTCGTTTTTCTTGAGCTTCTGGCGGATGAAGTCGGAGAGGCGGCTGAAGTCGTCGTCCAGGATGCCGCGGTAGGCGTGGTAGCTGCGCTCAAAGACGCCCAGGGAGCTGTCCTCCTTGCGCTTCTCCTTGTTGTTGGCATCCTTCTTCTCGGCACCCACATTGACGAGCAGGCGGCGCGCGTCGATGGAGATCACCTTGGCGTAGCGGTCGACCTGGTTGCTGAGGTCGGAGAAGTCGATCACCAGCTGCTCAAGGTCGTACTGGCTCATCTCGGAGAGGTTGATCTGGTTGCTCTTGAGGATCCGGTTGTAGACCGCGACCAGCTCGTTGGCGGCGAGGATGTCGTCGCGCAGGTCGACGTAGGGGGTGTCAGGGTAGTTCTGCAGGCTGGTCCAGTTGGAGATGAGGTCCCGGGTGGCGCTGGTGCAGGCCGAGAGGTAGAGCGGGTCGAGGAGCAGCGACTGGGTGACGAAGTCTTCGTAGAAGTCATAGCGCGCATAGTAGCGGGCGAGCTTCATGCGGCTGTTCTCGTTGAGGCTGGGGAACAGGTAGTCGATGAAGCTCAGCATGGTGCGTGACGTGGAATCGTCAGGGCTGAGGTCGACCCCGGAGATGCCGGGGATCGACAGGCTCAGGTGCAGGAAGTAGGCCTTGCTCTTGGCCAGGGTGAAGGGCGCGCCGCGGTTCTGGCTGAGGTTGTAGTTGAGCGCGTCGATCATCGGCACGAAGGCCATCTGGGTCTGCAGGTAGTTGAGCAGCTGGTAGCGCTTGGTGAGCCCAATCTGGTCATTGAGCCCAAAGAGCAGCCAGGACGCGGGGCGGAAGACCAGGGGGATGCTGAGCTCCTTGTCGAGGTTCATCTGCACCTGGTTGAAGAAGTTGATGCGGCTGAAGCTGTGGTCGTGGGCCATGGGCTCGTCAAAGTGCAGCACCCCCGAGCCCTGTGGGGTGGTGCCCAGCAGTGGCGAGTCGGAGAGGGACTGGTTGGCCATCAGCTGCGCGAGGTCATGGTAGTAACTCTGGGTCTCACGGAACTTGAGCTGCATGTCGGGCGCGGTGACAAAGGCGCCGTAGAGGTAGACCAGCGAGAGGAAGAGCATCACCGCTGAGCAAATCGCGACCGGGACGTGGCGGCGCAGCTCGGCGCGCTGCGAGAAGTAGGCCTCGCGGCGGTTGGGGAAGATGAAGTCCGACAGCAGCCGGTCGATGAAGTATGGGTGGCTGGACGGGGGGTTGGGGTCGGCAAGCGGAACGGAGTCGATGTCCTGGTTCTTGAACCTGGCGAAGTCATCGCTCAGGCAGATGCCCTGGTCCTCGGCGGAGGTGAAGAAGAAGCCCTTGTAGATGAGGTCGGGCTCGCCCTCTCCGTACTGGTCGGGGAAGATCTTCTCAATGTAGGCGCGGAGGTTGGGCACCAGCTGCCGGAGACTGGAGATGAACAGGTACATGCCGGCGGTGTACATGAGGCGGTTCTGCCCGGCGCTGGAGAGCTCGCGGGGCTTCTGGCCCATCATGATCGCCAGCATCATGTCAGTGAGGCGGTTCTCGAGGTCCGCGAAGAAGGCGTCGAACTTGTCCGGGTTGAACTTGGTCGAGTCCCCGTAGTCACCGAAGACCTGGCTGCTGCGCTTCTCGTCAAAGTCCACGAAGAACTCGCGGAAGCCGACCACGGTGTCCAGCTTGGTGACCAGCACATAGCAGGGCAGGTGCATGTGCAGGGTGTTGGTCAGGCGCGACAGCTCGGACTGGATGAGGCCCGCCTTCTTGGCGGTGATCTTGGCATCGTCGGCGAGCAGGGAGTCGGCGGGGATGGTGAGGATGACGCCGGACAGCGGGAAGGAGCTGTGCTTGGTGTTGATGAGGTGGCAGAGCTCGGTCCACTCGGCGCTCGAGGTGCCGACCCAGCGGTCGAAGAAGATCTCGCCGGCGACATCGAGCACCACGGCGCTGCGGTTGACCCGGAAGGTCACCGTGGGCTTGCGGCCCGCCGGCTCGCGGGCGGTCTTGAGCTCCACGTCGGACTTGTTGAGCAGGGTGGTCTTGCCGCTCACCGGCTCGCCGAGCAGGACGAACCAGGGCTGCGACTGCCCGAGGTAGCGGTTGTCATCGAGGTACTTGAGCCCGGTGGTGAAGTCGTCGTTGAGCTCCTGGATCTTCTGGGTCAGCTCCACCTTGGCCTTGTCGGAGGTCTTGCCGCCGCGGATCAGCGAGGAGAGCACCGACCAGACCATCAGGTCCTTCTTCAGGGACGAGACTTCCTTGGAGTAGCGCTTGCGCTTGATGATGTAGGCAATCACCCGGAACAGGATGTAGAGCGTGACCAGGATCGCCAGCACAATGAGGATCTCGGTCAGCGGGAAGCTGTCTAGCAGCCCGGAAAGCGATGAGGTCAGGTTTTCAGGTATCATTTTTGGTCGCGATCTCCACCCGCCTACTCATTGCCTGAGCTTGCGCCTGCTCCTGCCGCTTCCTGGTTCTTCAGCAGCGTGACGTGGTGGGCGCTGGACACCATCTCGTTGATGGAGTCGTTGAGCGGATCCGTGTAGGACTTCAGGGAGATGAAGTTGATGGCCAGGGACAGGGCCAGCACCGCCGCGCAGGCCAGCACCATCTTGCGGCTGAGCAGGAAGCGCAGCAGCTCGTTGCCCCGGGTGTCGGAGGTGATGGCGTTGGGCGCCTCGCCGCTCAGGGTCAGGTGGCGGCCGTCGGCCACAATCCGCAGCCGCTCGGCGCACTTTTGCATGTAGGAAAGCACGGTCTGGCGCTCCCGCTTGAAGCAGCCGTCAAAGCCCAGGCCCAGCATGGTGTAGAAGAGGCGCAGCACGTCCGGATCATCGTTGCGCTCAAGGCAATCATCGAGCAGGTCGAAGAACTTCTCGTCGCCCGAGAGCTCGTTGAAGTCGCGGGCCAGCTCGCGGTGCTCCCTGGAGAACGAGAACCCGGCCTCCTTGAGCGTGTAGTCGAGGAAGAAGATCACCGGGCGCTCGACCACCGAGTACTGCAGGCGCAGCGAGGGGTTGTCGCGGCACTTGCGCGCGATGTTCTCGAGCTCATCAGAGATGTTGCTCATCACGAAGCGGTGCTCGGGCTCATTCCCGCTGCGCGCAAAGTAAAAGTAATAGCAAATCTTGGTGAGCAGCGGCTCGACCAGGCGCTCAAGATCCGAAACCATGGCCCGGCCCTGCTACTTGGAAATGCTCATGTAGACGGTGGCCCTCAGCCCGGGGAAGATCTCGCCGGCGAAGTCGATGACCATCTTGTGATCGTCCACGATGTATTTCCAGACCCTGGGGGCCTGGTCGCGCATCACCTTGAACCACAGGCAGTCCGGGGTGTTGGGCAGGAACTGCGGCGGGTAGCGCAGGTAGGAGAGCTTGAGGCCGCGCACGCGGTCGCCCAGCGAGCCGGCGTCGATGAGGCGCAGGTTGTCGCCGTCCTCGACCTGGGAAATCTTGTCCTTGATGCCCTCGGCGAAGATGGAGATGTAGTAGTCCTCGCCCTTTGCGACCTGCTCGTCGGTGAGGGCGGCCTCGAGGCAGCCCTGGCCCGGGACGAAGTCCACCTTGAGGTAGGAGAGCTCGCCCTCGCTAACCACGATGGAGCGGATGCGGGTCATGATCTCCTTGATGATGGGCAGGAGGTCGTAGTGGTTGTAGGCCGGGGCGTCGTCATGGCGGCCGAGCGGGTTGATGGCGCACAGCTGCGAGAGCAGCACGCGCAGCTTGAGGTAGAGGTCGATGGGCTTCATGAGGCCCGGCACCAGCAGGGTGGAGAACTCGGCGATGTAGGTGTTGAGCACGTTGAGGGTCATGACCTTGGCGAGCACCACCCCGGAGAGGAACTTGTGCTCGAAGCCCTGCTGCTCGAGGTCCAGGAGGATCTTGTTCTTGCAGGACTTGAGCTGGAACAGCAACTCGTCAGCCATCGAGAGCAGCGGGCAGTCGGTGGTGATGATGTTGAAGGGGGGCATGTAGTCCTTGTCGATGGCGAGGCCGGCCTCGGCGCCGCTCACCGCCACCCAGCGCAGGCGCGCGATGGGGAGCAGGACGCAGTTCTTGGCCTTGTCGGGATCGGTGACGATCTGCACGTTGAAGTGCAGGAAGGGGATCGAGATCTCGTTGTCGGAGGTGTTCTCGTCGATCACATGGCGCTCGTGGACCGCATAGCGGGTGGAGCCGTCCTCGCTGACATTGGGCTCGTTCTGCGAGAGGAACTGCAGGGCGAGGTAGGCGGTGAAACCCTGGGTGCTGCGCTCCTCGAGGGGCACGGTCAGCGGGTTGATGGTGCAGTTGCCGGGCATGCTGATGCCGGTGCCGTCGGGGAGGATGGCGCTCAGGCGCTTGATGACGATGCGGCGGTTGTTGAGCGCCTCATGGTCAATCTCAAAGTCGCACAGGCCGTCGGCGTAGTGCATGTAGAAGCTGCGCTCGGAGAGGTGCTGGTTGGTGAGCAGGCCCTGGAGCTGCTGGAAGTGGTGGGGCTGGAGGAACAGTCCCTCAGACCAGTGGATGAACTCTTCGTGGCGCATTTGAGCTTACTCCTCTCCTTGGATTTTTTCGTTCTTGCTCGCCTTGGGGCGATCGCTTAGCTGCACGATCCCGCCCTCGGTGACCATGAAATAGCGGTCCGGGCGCGAGTTGAACATGCCCTCGGTCATGGGCACCACCAGGCGGCGGGGATCCTCGGGCGTGCCCTTGGCGTCCTCCTCCACAAGGGGGAGGTTGACCAGCACGGCGATGTTGGTGAGGATTTTCTCCCCCCACTCGTCCCAGCAGCGGTGCTTGCTGTTGACTGCCTTGGGGACCATGTCGTCATCTGAAAACTTGAAGGTGACTGGCTTGAGGCTGGTGCGCATGCGGTCATTGCCCGAGAAGTAGCGATCAATGTTGTACTTCTCGAGGCGCTGCTTGTCGCTGTCACTGATGCCCACTACGTCGACCTCGAGGGAGGGCGCATAGCCAAAGGATTCCTCGATCTGCGGGTCAATGAAGACATAAACGGCAGTGCTGCCACCGCTTCCTGAGGAACAGCCGCCCAGTGTGACAAGGGCGAGCATGGCCGCGGCGGCCGCAGTACTGGGTTTCATTTCTGGGTCTTCTCCATACTGGGGCCCCTGGCCCCAGTCCTGGGCATCACTACATGATGCGGTTGATGCTGGGGCACAGGGCCAGGGCGGTCACCACCGGGATGCCCGTCATCGGGTTCACGCCGGTGACCGGGGAGCCCATGACCGCGACCGGGCGGCCGCACATGATCCTGGTCACGGCGGTAGTGGCGGTGACCACCCCGACGCAGACCGCGCCCGCCACGGCATCGCCCATGCAGGCCATGGGCAGGCCGTTGCACAGGGTAAGTGGGGAACCAGGGCCGACCACCACATCACCGGTGGCAGTGAGGTTGGCAAGGGTTGCTACAGGGGTGGGCATGCTGACCTCCTCGGGCCCGGGCACAATGCCCAGGGCGCACTACCTTTTGATTTTAATTATAGCATAGCGCAGTGACCGTCATTTTCAAGCCCTGCGCGGCCGTGCCCTTCATGAGGGCACGGCCGCGCAGGGCCGGGGGCAGTGCCCCCGGCCGGACAGGCTACTCGACCTCCTTGAACTTGAAGTCGAAGGTGAACTTGCCGTCGGCAACGTCCGCCGTGACCTCGGTCATCTCCTTGCCCTCCATGGTGTTGCGCAGGAACTCCGCGCTCACCTCAGGCAGGAGGTCGTTGTTGATGATCGCGTCGATGAGGCGGGCGCCGGAGGCAACGTTGTTGCAGCGCTTGATGATCTCGTCGCGCACGTTCTCGGTGTACGTGAAGGTCGCGCGGTAGTTCTCCTTCACCCGCTTGACGATCTTCGCGAGCTTGAGGTCGATGATGCTGCGCAGCACCTTCTTGCCCAGCGGGAAGAACGGGATGATGGAGAGACGGCCCAGCAGCGCCTGCGGGAAGACCCGCTCCATGGCCGGGCGCACCGCCTCCTCGAGCACCTTGGTGTCCGGGTAGTTGTCCTCATCCTGGCACAGCCTCATGATCGCGTCGTCGCCCACGTTGGTGGTGAGGATGATCACGGTGTTGCGGAAGTTGATGAGGCGCCCGGAGCCATCCTCCATGCGGCCCTTGTCAAAGACCTGGAAGAACAGCTCGTGGACATCCTTGTGGGCCTTCTCGACCTCGTCGAGCAGCACCACGCTGTAGGGCCGCTTGCGCACCGCCTCGGTGAGCACGCCGCCCTCGCCATAGCCGACGTACCCGGGAGGCGCTCCCTTGAGGGTGGAGACGGTATGGGACTCCTGGAACTCGCTCATGTTGATGGTGATGAGGTTGTTCTCGCTGCCGTACATCTGGGTCGCCAGGGTGAGCGCGGTCTCGGTCTTGCCGACGCCCGAGGGGCCGGCGAGCATGAGCACCGCGATGGGGCGGTTGGGGTCGGCGAGCGAGGCGCGGGCCGTGGTGATGCGCTTGGCGATGAGGTCCAGCGCGTGGTCCTGGCCGGCGACGCGCTCCTTCATCGCGGAGGCGAGGTTGAGCACGCCCTCGATTTCGTTGCGCACCATGCGGCCCAGCGGGATGCCGGTCCACTCGGAGATGACGGAGCTGACCGCCTGGGCGTCGACCTCAGGCAGGAACATGACCTCCTCGCCCTGGAACTCCTCGAGTTCCTCGCGCAGGCGCTTGAGCTCGCCGCGGTTCTGCTCGGCGACCGCCTCGTCGGCGGCGCTCTCCTCGCGCAGCTTGAGGTAGGCCTGGGCCATCTCGCGGGTCTTGGCCAGTTTCTCCGACAGGCGCTTCTCCTCGGCCTCGAGGCGCCCGAGCTTCTCGTGGAGCTCGGTGAGGAGCTCGGAGTGGTCGAAGCCCTCCTTCTGCTCCTTCTCGAGGATCGAGATCTCAAGCTTCATGGCCTCAATCTTGCGGCGGGTGAACTCGAGGTTCGCGGGCTCGGCGTTCTGCGAGAGCGCGACCTTGGCGCAGGCGGTGTCGAGGATGCTCACGCCCTTGTCGGGGAGCTGGCGGGTCGGGATGTAGCGGCGCGACAGCTTGACGGTGGTCTCGAGGGCCTCGTCCATGATCTTGACCTTGTGGTGCTTCTCGAGCATGCCGACCATGCCGCGCAGCATCTCCACGGCCTTCTCGTCATCCGGCTCCTGGACCAGGATGTTCTCGAAGCGGCGGGTGAGGGCCGGATCCTTCTCGAAGTACTTGATGTACTCCTGGTAGGTGGTGGCCGCGATGCAGCGCAGCTGGCCGCGCGCGAGCGCCGGCTTGAGCAGGTTGGCGGCATCGTTCTGGCCCGCGGCGCCGCCGGCGCCGATCAGGGTGTGGGCCTCGTCGATGAAGAGGATGATCGGGGTGTCGGAGTTCTGCACCTCCTCAATCACTGACTTGAGGCGGTTCTCGAACTCGCCCTTCATCGAGGCGCCGGCCTGCAGCAGGCCGATGTCGAGGGAGCGCAGGGTGGTGCCCTTGAGCGCGTCCGGGACGTCGCCGGAGGCCAGGCGCTCGGCAAAGCCCTCAACCACGGCGGTCTTGCCCACGCCGGCCTCGCCGGTGAGGATCGGGTTGTTCTGGCGGCGGCGGAGCAGGATGTCCATCATCTTGCGGATTTCCTCGTCGCGCCCGACGATGTGGTCGCCCTTGCCTTCCTTGGCCTTGGCGGTGAGGTCAACGGTGTAGCGCGCGAGGGCCTCGCCCTTGCCCATGGCCGGGTCGCTCATCATCTTCTCGGCCTGCCCGGTGGATCCGCCGGACGAGGAGTCGGGGGTGATGGGGGCCGCACTCTCCTGGGAGTTCTTGAGGATGGTGGCAAACTGCTCCTGGAGCAGGTCGCCGTTGACCTTGACGAACTCGCCGCTGATGTCGTGCAGGTCGCGGCGGATGTTCTCGTTGAGCTTGAGCGCGAGGATGAGGTGGCCGACGCGGATGTTGCGGTTGCCGAACATCAGCGAGGCGATCATCCAGGCCTCCTTGACCATCACCTCGAGGGTGGGGCTGAAGTCGGAGATGGCCAGGGCCCCGCGCTGCAGGCGGTCCAGCGCCGCGGTCAGGTCGCGCGAGAGCTTGCTCTCGTCGATGCCGAAGTGGCGGACGATCTCGTGCAGGTCATTCTGCTGGCCCATGAGCAGCTGGTTGATGAAGTGGCTGAGGTCAACGTAGGGGTTGCCCCGGGTCTTGCACAGCACGGTGGCGCTCTCCAGGGCCTTGTAGGCGATGGCGTCCAGCCTGCCGAACAGTTGGTTGCGCTTGAACTTGATCATTCCTTTGGTTTTCTCCTTGTCGTGGTTGCTAGATGGGTTTGCCTACTGGCGGCGCTGCAGGGTGGCGGCGTCGCGCCCGCGGTTGAGCCTTGAGGCATTAATGGTCATGCGGGTCACCTGCGGGCGGGTGGCGCCCCAGGCGAGGAAGCTGTTGCGCCCCAGGGCGTGGGTGCTGTTGAGCCTGGCGGTGGGCACGGTCTCGCTCCTGAGCAGGAACACGATGTCGTACTCGGTGGGCTTTTGCAGGTACATCTCGACCATGGAGCACAGGTCCCTGTAGTGCTTGCCGCCCGGGAAGAAGTCCACGCAGCGGCTGAAGGGCACCGGGCCCAGCTCGAGGATGCACAGCCCGCTGACGGTCAGGTAGTGGGCGCCGATCTGGGCGCTGGCCCCGAGGGTGCAGGTGTCGCGGTGCCCGATGCGGCAGTACAGCTCAGGGGGCATGGCGTTGCGGTGCTCGGTGAGGTCGTAGACGCGGATGTTGGTGTCAAAGTAGTGGTAGAGCAGCGAGCGCAGGCCCGAGACGCTGCCGGTGCGCATGCACATGTAGCCGCTCATCGCCGCGGGGGCGTAGGTGCTGGCGTGGTAGCCATCAACCGCGGGGATGCCCGAGAGCGACCCGAGCATGTACTTAACCGGCGCCTGGGCGGGGCGGTCGAAGCCCACCGCGGGGCTGCCCTCGACAAAGGCCCGGTAGAACAGGCTGATGAAGCGGTGGTTGATGATGTCGAGGAAGCGCCGCGGCGCATGGTCGTAATGGTTGAGCGCGCGCTGGTAGATGAAGTCGGTCAGTTCCAGGGGCAGCGGGCCGTTGACCCCCAGCAACCCCATGAAGTAGACCAGGACCAGGACCTGCTGGTTGGGGTCGTCGAGCTCGACAATCTTGGAGATCTCGGTCTCGGGGAACTTGAGGAAGGGCATCTGCCCCAGGCGCACGTACTCGTTGCGCGCGGTGCTGTCGTTGCCCACCCGGGGCTTGTCCGGGTTGCCCTGCTCACAGCGGCGCAGCAGCTCGAAGAAGTCAACGGGCCGGCCGTTGGCCTCCATCCTCTTGATGCTGCGGCGGATTATTTTTCTAAGTTGGTCCATGAGTAAAGCAGTCCGCGATCCTTCTCACAAAGGTTGATCTTGATGACGAGGTTCATGGGGGCAAAGTCGGCAATCACGTGGACCAGCATCAGCCCGAAGGAGAAGATGCCTGAGCCGGCAGCCTGCGACTTGCTGACGGTGAGGTCCATCTCGATGCCCTGCTCAAAGTAGACCGCGCCATGGCTGTAGATGCGGAAGATCCGCTTCTCGGCGGTGATGTCGGAGATGACCTGCGACAGCATCCGGCTTTCCTGCTCGTTGCGCTTGCTGTTGATGAAGATCAGGCGGCTGATGGCACTGCGGATGACCTTGGGATCCTGCCAGGCGAGCGTGTTGATGTTCATCATGATGAAGGACAGGCGCTCGTAGTCGATCTCGTTCCCGGAGGTGACCAGCGGCCCCAGGGGCTTGGTGAAGGGGTCAACCAGCTGCCCGAAGCTCTTGCCGGAGGCAAAGCGGTGGTCGGTGGTGACCAGCATCGGCAGGTCGGCGTTGGTGCACCAGGTGTCGGCCGCGAACTGGGTGAGGTTGTCCTGCTGGCTGATGAACTCCTCGCCGCTCACCGTGACAAAGGTCTCGGTCTTGCGGTAGCTGCTGCGGGACTTGTAGATGCCCTGCCGGCGCAACGCGCGGTGCAGGGCAAAGAAGTTCTGCCCGGAGTCGAGCCCCGCCTCGGACTTGGCGGTGAAGAAGGGGTAGGCGCGGGTCACCTCGCTGTTCTCGGCATCGTAGAACTGCATCTCGGAGATGGCGAAGATCTCGTAGTTGAGCGGCTCGTTGTGCTTGGCGCTCACCAGGTACTCGTGCTTGGCGTCCATGATCACGCGCTCGGCGCGCTGCGGGAAGAGGTTGAGCACGGGCAGGCAGTTGGTGAGGATGCAGTCGGGGGTAACCGCGTGCAGGAGCGTCTCGTTCAGGCTGTTGAAGGCGACAATGAGGCGCCCGGGCTTGCCGGCGAAGGGGGCGAGGGCCTTGTAGAGCCCCTTGGCGGTGACAAACTTGTAGAACGCCGGGTAGGCAAGGTAGGTCTGCAGCAGCGTGACGCTGGGCATCACCTTGAGGATGCGGTTGATGAGGAGGTTGCTCTTGGTGGCCGCGGTGAAGGCGAAGGACACGCCCTCGAGCCTTTTGATCTGGCTGTCCTGCTGGAAGTAGACCCCGTGGACATTGGCGATCAGCATCTCCAGGAGGTTGGAGCTGTTGGTGTCGGTCATGTCAAAGTAGAGGTCGATCTCATCGAGGCCGTCGCCGGGCCCGGGCAGGCCGCTGAGGTCCATGATCAGCGCCGACTTGATCTCGGGGATGTTGAGATCGCCGTCGAGGTGGGTCACCAGGGATGGGTTGGCGATGGAAACCGGGGTCAGCCGGGTGTTCCAGAAGGGGGAGATGCGGCAGGAGGTGTTGACGCTCTGGATGGAGCACTCGAAGGTCTTGGAAGTGGGGATGATCCCCGAGACCTCCACCGCGGCGCCCGAGCCCATCCTGAGCACGCCGCCCGCGGGGATGGGGGTCAGCGAGGAGGGGGCAATCACCGACAGGAGGTTCTCGATGACCCGGGGGAAACCGTCGTCGAGCTTCTTCTCGACCTTGGCGGCCAGGAACGCCGCGCCCTCGAGCAGGCGCTCCACATAGGGGTCGCGGCACTCGATGGGGTCGAGGCTGAGCTTTGAGGCTACCTTGGGGAAGTCGCGGGCGAACTCATCGCCCAGCTCCCTGAGGTGGGAGAGGTTTTCCCGGTAGTATTCGAGGAAGTTGTCTTTCATTCAGGGACTCCTGGGAGCACGCGGCACTCGCCGCTCTCCAGGTCAATCTTGGTGACGCAGAAAAAATCCACGAAGACGGGGTTGACCATGATCTGGCCGTTGATGCCGATCTGGTACATGCCATGTGGATCATCAATGTCGGAAAGCAGGTGAACCTGCAGGGAGGAGGGCTTGATTCGCGGCTCGAACCAGTTGATCTGGGCGACGATCTCCTCCTGCAGCCGCTCAATGTTCTCATGGGTGCGGGTCAGGCCGCAGAAGTCCTTGAGCCCAAAGCCAAGCACGCTCTTGTAGATGAGGGGATCGTTGTTGAGGTCCTGGCGCTCGGAGCGGCAGCGGGAATTGAGGATCAGCTCAATGTTCTTGAACACGTCCTTGCGGAGCGCCTCGGCGTTGGAGTCGTTCTCCCCGGCCGCAAAGTCGGTAATCTTGCTCATCAGGCAAGGCAGGTAGACTGTGCCGCGATCGTTTGAGTTTGCCAACTTGGGATCCTTAACTGGACTTAGGGGCGCAACCCCACGCAACCGCTAGGCGCGGCATGCCCATACGGGGAATATTTTTAGCACAAAACGCCTTAATCACGAAATGGTTTTGCAACCTGGCAGGGCCATTTGTGACGGGGTGTTCAATCTGGTTCCCGGGAACCGCAAAAAAAGGGGATCCCTGAGGATCCCCCCTTTCACTTGGCCCAGGGCTACTTGCCGGTGGGCATCTTGCTGGTGAGGCGCAGCGAGGTGGTCAGGCCCTCCAGCTGGTAGTGCGGGCGCAGGTAGAAGCGCGCGCTGTAGTAGCCCGGCTGGCCCTCGATCTCGTTCACCTCGACCTTGGCCTCGGCGAGCGGGTACTTGGCCTTCACCTCCTCGGTGGCGTTCGGGTCGGAGGTCACGTAGTTGCTGATCCAGTCAGACAGCCACTTCTCCATGTCGGCGCGCTCCTTGAACGAGCCGATCTTGTCACGGACGATGCACTTGAGGTAGTGGGCAAAGCGGGACGCCGCGAAGATGTACGGCAGGCGGGCCGAAAGCGAGGCGTTGGCGGTCGCGTCCGGGTTGTCGTACTCCTGGGGCTTGTTCACCGTCTGGCCGCCGAGGAACACCGCGTAGTCAGTGTTCTTCCAGTAGCACAGGGGCAGGAAGCCGTTCTTGGAGAGCTCGGCCTCGCGGCGGTCGGTGATCGCGATCTCGGTCGGGCACTTCATGGCGGTCGAGCCGTCATCGGTGGGGAAGGTGTGGGTCGGCAGGTTCTGCACGATGCCGCCCGACTCCACGCCACGGATGTGGGCGCACCAGCCGTAGTCCGCAAAGGAGCGGTTGATGTTGGCGCCCATTGCGTAGGCCGCGTTCATCCAGTTGTAGTTGTCGCTGTTGCCGGCGCCAGTCTCCTCGGTGAAGTTGAAGCCCTCGACCGGGTTGGTGTCCGGGCCGTAGGGGCTGCGGGAGAGCACGCGGGGCATGGTCAGCGCCACATAGCGGCTGTCGTCGGAGTCACGGAAGGAACGCCAGGCGGCATACTCGGGGGTGGTGAAGATCTTGGTCAGGTCACGCGGGTTGGAGAGGTCCTGCCAGGAGTCGAGGTTGATCATGCTCGGGTCGGCGGCGCTGATGAACGGCGCGTGCGCGGCGGCGGCAATCTGGGAGATGCCCTTGAGCAGCTCGATGTCCGGGGCGGTCTGGTTGAAGTAGTAGTCGCCAATCAGGCAGCCAAAGGGCTCGCCGCCGGCGGTGCCGTACTCCTCCTCGTAGATCTTCTTGAACATCGGGCTCTGGTCCCAGGAGGTGCCCTTGAACTTCTTGAGCTCCTTGGAGAGCTCCTTCTTGTTCACGTTCATGACGCGGATCTTGAGGCTGTCGCTGGTGGCGGTGTTGTTCACCAGGTAGGAGAGGCCGCGCCAGGAGCCCTCGAGCGCCTCGAAGTCCTTGTGGTGGATGATCTCGTTGACCTGGGCGGAGAGCTTCTTGTCGAGCTCGGCGATGATGCCCTCGATGGTCTTGATGGCGTTGCCGGAGACGAGGCTGGCGTTCTCAAGCGCCTGGGAGACCAGGGTCTTGACCGCGCCCTGGACAGCGGTGGACGCCTCCTCGGACTTGGGCTTGAACTCCTCGTTCAGCAGCTTCTCAAAGTCCGACAGCTCAAGGGTGGAACCCTCCTGCTTTTGTTCCTGCAAAGTGTCAGTCATTTGGTTAGATTCTCCTTAGGGTAAAACTATTCCGCGGGCTTCTCGCCATCAGCGGCCGGGGCAGCCTCGGCAGCCGGGGCCTTGGCCTTGTCGGCAAGGGCCTTGAGCAGGGCGGGATCCTCGAGCAGCTTGTTGATGAGCTCCTCGGCGCCGGACTTGCCGTCCATGTAGGAGAGGAGGTTGGAGAGCTGCTTGCGGGCCTCGAGCAGTTCCTTGAGGCCGTCGACCTTCTCGGCAACCTTGTCCGGGGCAAAGTCATCCATGTTGTTGAAGGTCATGTCCACGGCGATGCTGCTGCCATCGTTGCTCATCACGTTCGGGACGTTGAAGGCCACGCGCGGCTTGATGCTCTTCATGCGGTCGTTGAGGTTCTCGGCGTCAACCTCGAGGAACTGGCGGTCCTCAACCTTGGGAAGCGGCTCAGCGGGCTTGCCGGAAAGATCCGACATCACACCCATGACGAAGGGCAGGTTGACCTTCTTCTCGGCGCCGTACAACTCGACGTCATACTCAACCTGTACCCGGGGGGCGCGGTTCTTGGCGACAAACTTCTGACTGTTAGCCATATGTATCTCCTTGTATCAGGCACTGTCACTCTGGTCTGGGAACGCCCAGCTGCTCACGGCCACGGTCGAGGGCATTCTGGTCAATCTCACCCAGTAATTCTATGAAATTCATCTCAGCCATGCGCACGGCACGCTTGATGAGGAAAGGCACCGGGCTGGTGGGCTCGGCCTTCTGGAAATAGTCCGCGGCCTTGCGCAGCAGCAGCAATGCCTCGGAGCGGGTGGTGGGGGCGTAGGCATCGAGGCTGAAGGCCATGGCGCGGCGCGGGGCTGCGGCGCCAGCGGCGGCCGGGGCCCCCGCAACT
>JAILEI010000036.1 GCA_024688225.1 Succinivibrionaceae bacterium | reverse complement strand
CCAAGGCCGCCCAGGCGCCGCGCGGGCAGGCGCAAGCCCGCCGGCACGGGCCTGGGGGCACTGCGGGAGGAGTACTGGGAACTTGTCACCCAGCTGTCATCCCACCTGGCAACCAGGGAGGGGGCCGCCAGCGGCATCGGTGGCCTCTGCGACCGCATGTCCCGTGCCAACGACCGGATCCTCGGGGACATCAATGCGCTGGGTGATCTCCTCAGCCGCGCCACCAGCCAGGGAATTGACCCCGGCGACATCTGCGCCATGCCCGAGGGCTGGACTGGCGCCAACGATGCCAACGATGCCAACGATGCCAACGTCGCCAACGATGCCAATGATTCAGGCGTTACCAACGGTGCAGGCGTCACCAACGGTGCAAAGGCCGCAGGTGGGGCCGGCGGGGGCGCAAGGCGCGAGCGCCCTGGCCGCGCCCGCGGCAATGGGGGCAGGCCGGCCAGGGACAACGCCGCGCAGGTGGGGCACCGCAGGATTGGCGAGATTTTCCTTGAAATCAGGACAGCGCTCATATCAATGGACGGGTCCAGGCTCACGCTGGACACCGCGACGATGTCGCCGGTGGTCGCCAGGGAGCTGCCGTCCCAGCAAAGGACGAGGGAGGCGGTGGACATGATCATCGCGAAGGCGTCAAGGATCAAGCTCACGGAGATAGTCGTGCAGCATGGCGACGGCAGGCGGGTGGACTTCAACGCCGCCACCACGCTAGAGCCGGTCGGCATCCGCCCGGACGGCACCACCTACGGGGACGCCCCATACCAGATGCCGGCAGGGCTGGGGGTGTTCGACTACCCCATGGGCGGCATCGGGGACCTGCCCGAGGAGTTCGCGCTTGCCCGGGAGGCGGGGCGCATGGGCATGCAGGACAGGGAGGCGTACAACCGCCTGATGCTGCCCCCGCAGGTGGTGAGCAGGATGATCGCCTACCGCGGCAGGCTCATGTTCGACCCCCTCGCCTATGGCGGCGCGATCTCCTCCCTCTACGGCTCGCGCCCAATGTTTGTCGGGGGCCGGTACACCCAGAACGCGCTCTGCCTCTCGCTGGCCCTCTACTGCGAGGGCCTGATGGCAAAGCGCCGGGCCGCGGCCGCGCTCCAGGCCATCCAGGGGCTGGGGATGGACGGCTCAAGCTTCATAAGGGCAATGAACCGCCTGGCCCGCGTCTTCGGCTACCCCCTTTACCTCGCCTGCCGCGCGCTGCTTGCCAGCAAGTGCAAGGTGCTCCAGGCCGACGGCACGCCAGTCTTCATCACCGACGGCCGCGCCAGCCCGGGCTCATCGCGCAAGACATACCTGTGGGGCGTGTCCTCGGGGCCTTACGAGGACTACCAGGTGGTCATCTACCACGGCGGCACCGACCGCACCCCGGGGAACTTCCTCAGCATGCTCGGGATCGAGGATGGCGGCAGCCTCGCCGCCGAGGTCCTGGTCACCGACGGCTACGCAGGGTACGGCAAGGCCCTCCGCATGATCAAGGAGGCCACCGGCAGGGAGATCGCCACCGCCGGGTGCTGGGCCCACGCCTACCGCATGATCACCGACGCCCTGGGGGCCATGGGCCTTTACGGCACGTTCAGCGAGGCCCTTGGCAAGCGCGGCGACGATGACTACGCCGCCTTCGGCGACCGCCTTGACGCGCTGCTGGCCGCGCGGGGCAAGGGCATGCCCAGCCAGGACACCATGGACTTCACCTGGCTTGCCATGCTGGTGAGCAACATTTTCCACATGGAGGAGTCCATCAGCGGCATCGACCGCGCCGAGGCGCAGGCCTACCGACAGTCCGAGGTCGCGCCGGTGGTCGACTCGGTGTTCAGGATCGCCAGGGACCTGGCCCGCAGGCCGTCATCGCACATCGGGAAGGCCTCCACCCTGGGCGATGCCCCCGCCACCGGGCTCAGGGCCCCCAGGGGCACCGCCATGGACCGGGCGCTGGTGTACCTGCTCAATGGCGAGGCATCGCTGCGCAGGTTCGTTGGCGACGCCAGGATCCCGTGCACCAACTCGTCAAGCGAGAGGGCCATGAGGCCGCACGCGGTCCACCGCGGCAACTCCCACGTGTTCAGGACCATGGACGGCCACATGGGCCTGGCCATCCTCCAGTCACTGCGCATGACCTGCGAGCGCAACGGGATCCCATTCGCCGACTACCTGCAGTGGGCGGTCACTGAGCTGAAGTGGCGCCACGAGGAGCGGAGGCAGGCCATGGGCACCCAGGCGCAGACGTTCAGGCCCCCGCCAAGCCCAACCGCCATTGAGAAGGACCCCGATGGCAACGACACCGAGGTCCCAATCTCAATGTACGACCCAAGGTACCGCTGCGAGACGGACGGCCTGCCGACTGAGGGGCTGACCCCCATAGACTACAAGGCGCTGATCCTGAGGCGGGCAAACCTGGACATGCCCGGGGACTGACCCGCACCCCGCCTGCGCCCGCTGGCAACCCGCCAGCGGGGCATTCCCTCGCCCACCGCACCTGGGCCGCCTTCCACTCCCGTGGCACTGGCTAACTAGGTTTTCAAAGAGCACCCATGAGGCATGCGCG
>JAILEI010000183.1 GCA_024688225.1 Succinivibrionaceae bacterium | reverse complement strand
GCCACCACCGCCGGCGCCGCCGCGGCGGGCGCCGCGGCCGTGGCGGTCACCTTCATTGAGTCAGCGCGCACCCACAGCGGGGCGCATTCCACCAGCCCGTTCCTGCCCAGCGAGATGTCGCCGGACAGCCCGTGCATCACCTCATTGGGCGAGGCGGCCAGCGCCGCCATGTTGTAGGCCAGGCCCACGCTGTCATAGGCCACGGCAAAGATGCGCTGGGCCTGGGCATTGGCGCGGGGGATGGCCTTCATGAAGGTCTCCTTGAGCGGGCTCTCGGAGAGCAGCCAGGGCATGTCCCCGAGCAGCGCCCCGCCCAGGGCCTGCATCTGTGCGCTGTTGTTCACCCCCTCGGCCACGCTGTTGGTCAGGTAGACCTGCTTGCCCTGGGGCAGCGCGGAGACCACCGCCCCGGCCTCGAGGGCCGAGCCGTTCACGTAGACGCTGTCCGCCGCGCCCAGCGCGCAGGTGGAGGCCACCCCCGCCGCGCCTTCCTTGCCTGTGTAGTTGCAGCGCACCGGCACGGTGTCCTCATGGGCCGTCCAGCCGGAGCTGAAGCTGTCGGCGGCGCGGGTGGAGTTCTTGGCAGTGGAGTGGATCACCGCGGGCTGGTGGTGGCCGTCATGCTGGATTTTGGCGGCGGCGAGCAGTCCCTCGTAGTCGGGGGAGAGATCGAAGAACCAGCGGTTGGCCGGCCGCGACGGCACCCGGTTGAAGGAGATGGCGGGCAGGGTGAGCTGCGAGGCGTTGAGCGCCTCGAGCTCGGGCTTGAGGATCGGGCCGAGGATGAGCTTGGTCCCGTCATGGGCAATGGTGGCCGCAATCTGGTCCATGGTGTAGCGGTTGGAGTCGTAGAAGACCGCCTTCACGCCACTGTGGCGATCCTGCAGCGCCGCCACGATGCCGAGGCGGGCGGGGTTGCCGATGTTCTCGGCGAAGCGGCCGCTGAGCGGCAGGATGACCGCCACGCGGTCGCCGTCGCGCAGGGTGACGATTTCCGAGGAGCCCGGGAGGGTCGTGGCGCTGGCCGTGGCCGCCGCGGGCTGGGGGTTGATCAGCTCGTTCACGGGGTGCCCGGGGTACTTGGTGAGGAAGCTGCGGGCGAGCCCGTCGCGCACCGTGCCCACCTGGGACTTGCTGATCAGGGCATACTCATAGAAGCCGCGGTCGATGGCGTCAGTGGCGCCCTCGGCCATGCTGGCGAGGTCGGCGTCCGGGAGGCGGGCCAGGTCGCCCACCGCGCGGTTGATCACCGCGGCGCGCTCGCCTTGCTGCACCAGGGGCAGCAGGGCCTTCTGGTGCAGGTAGGCCTGCTGGAGCTCAGCGTTTTGGTGGCCATCGCTGTAGAGGGCCTCATGGCAGCCGGTCTGCAACTGGTGGTAGTAAATCTCGGCCTGCACGGGCAGCCCGCGGGGGTTCACCCCGCCCAGCAGCCCGGCGGCCGGGGCGTACTGGCCCTCGCCCATGAGCAGCCGGGCCTCCACCAGGGCGGCCTCGGCCTGCTCGGTGCTGCCGCCGGCCTGGGCGCGGAGCGTGGACAGGGCGGTGCGGGCCTCACCGAGGCGGTTGGCGGCGATGAGGCTGCGGACCCACAGCAGCGCGGCGTCGAAGCGCCCGGCGCCTGAGCTGCCTTCCATGGCGGACTGGTACTGCGCGGCGGTCTGGGTCAGCGGGCCGAACGGATCGCCAAGCTCAGGGGCGCTGCCGCCACTGGAGGCGGCGCACCCGCTGAGGGCGAGGGCGCCCGCCACGGCGAGCGCCAGGGAAATTCTTGAGAGTTGGCTCTTGCTCCTGGGCATCTTGGTTCCCTCTTGTAATTGTGTTGGACACCGCACATTATAGTTGCTCGCCCTGCGCTTGAAAAACCACAGGGCCCAAAGTTTTGCCGGCCAAGGAGCCCAAGGTCACCATGCTCGATCCCGCCCTCTATGTCGTCCCCACTCCCATTGGCAACCTCAAGGACATCACCGCGCGCGCCGTGGAGGTGCTCTCCGCGGCCACGCTGGTCGCCGCCGAGGACACCCGCCACTCGCGGATCCTGCTCAACCACCTGGGGATCAACCCGCCCCGGGTCATCAGCTGCCATGACTACAATGAGGGGGCCAGGGCCGAGCTGTTCATCGGGGAGATTAAGGGCGGGGGCAGCGTGGCGCTGGTCTCCGACGCGGGATCGCCGCTCATCAACGATCCCGGCTACCGGGTGGTGAGCGCGGTGGCCGCGGCCGGCCTTGCCGTGGTGCCGCTGCCCGGCCCCTGCGCGCTGATCACCGCCCTGGAGGCGGCGGCGCTGCCCACCGACAGCTTCCGCTTCATCGGCTTCCTGCCCCCGCGGGAGCAGGAGCTCCGTGAGACGCTCGGCGGCCTGGCCGCGGAGCGGGGCACCACGGTCTGCTATGAGAGCCCCCACCGCCTGATGCGCACCCTGGGCGCGATCGCGGAGATCCTGCCGGATCGCGACCTTGCCATCTGCCGGGAGCTGACCAAGGTCCACGAGTCGGTCTACCGCCTCAAGGGCCGCGAGGCTCCGGGCTTTGTGGGCGCCGATCCTGACCGCCAGCGCGGGGAGTTCGTGCTGGTCATCGGCCCGGAGGCGGCCGCCCCTGATCCCGTGGGCCCCGAGGCGCGCGAGGCGCTGCGCGATTTGCTGCCCACCACCCCGCTCAAGGTGGCGGTGAAGGTGGTGGCCGCGCTGACCGGGGCGCCGCGCAATGACCTTTATGAGGTGGCGCTGGGGTTGCGCGGGGCGGGGGACAAGGGCTGATCCACGGTGGATCCACGATAATTCCGGGGGCCCTTTTTACTGTATAATCCGTGGCGAGTTGGTCGGGCAGCCGCTGCCCCGGCAGGCCTTGCGCCGGCCGGGGGGGAGGAAAGTCCGGGCTCCACAGGACAGGGTGCCGGATAACGTCCGGGAGACGCAAGTCTACGACCAGTGCAACAGAAAGCAAACCGCCGATGGCCCCCGGGCACAGGCAAGGGTGAAAGGGTGCGGCAAGAGCGCACCGCTGTTCCAGCAATGGGGCAGGCACGGTAAACTCCACCTGGAGCAAGATCAAATAGATCCCCGCCAAGGCGTGTGTCCGCGCCGGGGATGGGTAGATTGCTTGAGTCGCCGGGCAACCGGTGATCTAGATGAATGGCTGCCGCCTGCTTGCAGGCACAGAACCCGGCTTACAGACCGACTCACCCTGAGGGGCCCCGCCCCGCCAGCCCCCACCCCGGTGGCACTTTCCCCCACTTTTTCCCCTGATCCCGCATCCTCAGGGCGCCAGTGCGCCACAGGCGCGCTTTCCTGTGTCATTCCCCCCAGGGCCCGGCGGGCAAAAATTATTGAGTTGCCATGCGCTTTGGGATAGACTTGTGGGCGATAGTGGGTAAAAGTGGGGCAAAGTCCCCGGGCGGCGCAAATGGCCAATGACCTGATGCTCAGCGGCGTGAGTGAGATTTCCCTGGACGACAAGGGTCGCCTGGGCCTGCCCGCGCGCCACCGCCAGACCCTGAGGGACAACGGTGACAAGGGGATCGTGATCACCAAGAGCATCTTCGATGCCTGCCTGTGGATTTACCCAGCCTCGGTCTGGGTGGGGGTGAGCCGCAGCCTGGGCGGGCTGCCCTCCAACGATCCCTTCAACCGCAGCATGCAGCGCATCATGATGGGTGGGGCCGTGGAGCTCGACCTTGACGGCCAGGGGCGCATCCTGGTCCCGGCCCCGCTGCGCGAGTTCGCCGGCATCAGGCGCGGCGCGGTGCTGCTGGGGCTGAACCGCAAGTTTGAGCTGTGGTCCGCCGAGGCCTACGCGGCCCGGGAGCAGGAGGACCTCAAGATGCTGCGCGAGGGCGCGGGGAGCATGGGGTCCGGCGCTGCCGGCCTGGTCCTGTAGGAGGATGCCTTGACCCATGTGCCGGTTTTGCTGCAGGAGGCCGTCGACGGCCTCAGGGTGAGGCCGGATGGCACCTACCTGGACGGCACCTTTGGGCGGGGCGGGCACTCTCGGGAGATCCTGTCCCGCCTGGGGCCGGCGGGGCGGTTGCTGGCCATGGACCGCGACCCGGAGGCGGCCGCCGCGGCGCGCGGGGTCGGGGATCCGCGCCTGGAGTTTTGCCAGGGCCCGTTCTCGGGCCTGGAGGAGTTTGCCGCGCGCGCCGGGGCGCTGGGGCGCCTCGACGGGATCCTGCTGGACCTGGGGGTGTCCTCGCCGCAGCTCGATGATGCGGGGCGGGGGTTCTCCTTTGACCATGACGGCCCCCTCGACATGCGCATGGATCCCAGCTCCGGGGAGAGCGCGGCCGACCTGGTGAACGGCCTGGGGCAGGATGAGCTGGCGGCGATCTTCCGCGACTTTGGCGAGGAGCGCTTCGCCCGCCGCGTGGCGGCAGCCATCGTGAGGCGCCGCGCCGCGCGGCCCTTTGGGCGCACCGCGGATCTTGCGGACACCATTGCCGCGGCCATCCCGGGGCGCGAGTTTGGCCGGCACAAGGCCACCCGCTGCTTCCAGGCCATAAGGATTGCGGTCAACCACGAGCTCGACGAGCTCCACGCGGCGCTGGGAGCCAGCGTCAGGGCCCTGGGCGGGGGCGGCAGGCTGTGCGTCATCAGCTTCCACTCGCTTGAGGACCGCATGGTTAAGAATTTCATCAGGGACAGTTCTGAGGGGGCGCAGATCCCCCGGGGCTTGCCCCTGAGGGCAGATGAGATGGCAGGCATCAGGGGGCGGACCGCCTACATGGAGAGGGTAGGCGGTGCCGTGAGGCCCTCGGAGGCCGAGCTGGGCAGGAACCCGCGCGCGCGCAGCGCCACGCTGCGGGTGGCCCAGCGGCTGGGAGACAATCAGGCAAAATGAGCAATTCTTCTGCGGCTCTTTCCCTTTTCGAGGAAGAAGAGGGCGAGCGGGCGGCCCTGCCCGCCCTGCCCAGTGATCCGGCTGATCGCCAGGCATCCCGGGACAGCGGCGAGGGGGCGGACGCGCCGGCCCTGCCAGCGCCTAGGATGAGAAAGCTCGAGGCCCCGAAGGAGGACGCCCCCGCGGCGCCCATCGTCCTGCCCTACATCCCCTCCAGCCCCGCCCCCTCGCCCTCCGTGGCCCGCCCGGCGCCGCACGCCTTCACCGCCCGCGGCGAGCGCCTCGTGCCCTGCATCATGCACGACATGATCTCAAACTTCCACGTGGTGGTGCTGGGGCTGCTGTGCTGCGCCCTGGCGCTGTTCCGCATCTACCACACCCAGGACACCCGCGACCTGACCGCCGAGCTCAACGCCATGCGCATCAGCAACCAGCGCATGCACAAGGAGTGGCTGGAGCTGCTGGCGCAGCGCCAGGAGCTCTCCGAGCTGCACCTGGTCAAGCTCCACGCCTCCCAGGATCTGGGCATGGCCGCGCCGCGCACCGAGGCCGAGATAGTGATTACCCTCAGGTAGCGGAGCCATGTCATTTTCCATCCATAGTGAGGCGGACACCGCCTCAAACTACTCGGTCACCTGGATCCGCCGCTGCCTGGTGTGGCTGTTTGTGCTCGTCACCTTCAGCGTGCTGGTGGCGCGCCTTGCCTGGCTGCAAATCCTCGATCCCGACTTCCTCATCAAGGAAGGCAACTCCCGGGTGATGCGCAACTACAGCTTCGAGCCCGCGCGCGGGGTCATCGAGGATCGCGAGGGCAAGCTGCTGGCCATCTCGGTGCCGGTGAAGACCGTGCTTGCCGATCCCAAGGTCATGCATGAGCAGGGGGTGGTGGACGATGCCGGGACCATGTCCGCCCTGGCTGCGGCCCTGGACCTGCCCGTGGACCGCCTGGCCCACCTGGTGGGGGATCCGGCGCGCCGCGAGGTGCGCCTCAAGCGCTACCTGTCGCTCAAGGAGGCCAGCGCGCTGCAGGGGCGGAAAATCCCCGGGCTGCGCTTCATCGACAACTACCAGCGGGTCTACCCCACGGGCGCGGGCAATGCCCACCTGGTGGGGTACCTCAATGGCGAGGGGCGCGGCGTCTACGGGGTGGAGTCGGGCTTCAACAGCTACCTCAGCGCCGAGGGCGGCAGCCGCGAGGCCATCAAGGATCTCAAGGGCAACATCATCGAGGAGCTGAGCGTCCGCCAGGAGGGCAAGGTGGGCGGCAACCTGGTGCTGAGCGTGGACAACCGCCTGCAGTCCGTGGCCGCCGACGAGCTGGAGCGCGGGGTGCTCGAGAACAACGCCGACTACGGCACGCTGTCCCTGGTGGACGTGCAAACCGGCGAAATCCTGGCCATGGCCACCTACCCGAGCTTCGACCCCAACAACCGCGAGCGCATGGACACCACCAACGCCCGCAACCGCGTGATCTCGGACGTCATTGAGCCAGGCTCGACGGTCAAGCCGCTGGTGGCGCTCGCCGGCCTCGAGCAGGGCGTGGTGAACTGGCGCGAGGTCTTTGACACCCGCCCCTTCATCGTGGACGGGAAGACCATGCGCGACAGCCACGCGATGGACAGCGGCACCCTCGCGGACATCATCCGCTACTCCTCCAACACCGGCATGGTGAGGATCGCGCAGCGCCTCGGGCATGCCAACATCACCGACATGCTGGCCCGCTTTGGCTTCGGCGAGGAGACCGGCACCGGCCTGCCCGGCGAGGAGCGCGGCCACCTCAACGCCACCCGCAGGTTCTGGTCGGAGCTCGACCAGGCGACCCTCGGCTATGGCTACGGCTTCAACATCACCAACCTGCAGCTGGTGTCCGCCTACGCGACCATCGCCAACGGCGGGGTGCGGCTGCCGCTCTCGGTGCTCAAGATCAAGCACCCCCCGCGCGGGGTGCGGGTGGCCTCGGAGCGCCATGTGCGCGCCATGGCCACCGCCCTCGAGGGCGTGGTGCAGGCGGGCACGGGCTCGCGGGCCGCCATTGACCGCTACCGCATCGCCGGCAAGACCGGCACTGCGCGCATCGCCGCCCGCGGCGGGTACGGGAACTCCTACGTGGTGACCTTCGCCGGCTTCGCGCCGGTGTCCAACCCCCGCTTCGCGGCGGTGGTGGTGATCACCAACCCCAAGGTCAAGAACTTCTACGGCGGCGCGGTCTCGGGGCCGGTGTTCAGCAGCGTGATGGCGCATGCCCTGCAGCTGTACAACGTGCCGCCTGACCGTTAGGGAGCAATGGGCAGATGAGACAGCTTGGAGAGTTGCTGGAGTTCCTCCACCTCGGCACCGCCTCGGCGGGGGACGCGCCGGTCATGGACCTGACCTGCGACTCGCGCGAGGTGGGCAAGGGCAGCGTGTTTGTGGCGCGGCAGGGCACGGCGGCCGATGGCCGGGACTTCGCGGCGGCCGCGGTGGCGGCCGGGGCGCTTGCCGTGCTGGTGCCGCACGGGCAGTGGCGCGAGGATCTCGCGGGCCTGGGGGTGCCGGCCCATGAGCTGCCGGACAACATCAGCGAGGCCGAGCTCGCCGCCTGGTTCTACCGCTACCCCTCGGACCGCCTCAAGGTGGTGGGGGTGACCGGCACCAACGGCAAGACCACGGTCACGCAGCTTTTCGCCCAGTGGATGGGGCTCATGGGGCGGCGCTGCGCGGTGCTGGGCACCCTCGGCCACGGCTTCCTGCCCCGCCTTGAGCGCAGCGCCAACACCACCATGGAGGTCTACTCCCTGCAGCGCGCCCTGGCGCGGGCCCTCGCGGCCGGCGCGGAGTTCGCCGCGATGGAGGTCTCCTCGATTGGCGTCGAGGAGGGGCGCATCGACGGGATCGCCTTTGCCGGCGGCGCCATGACCAACCTCACCCGCGACCACCTCGACTACCACGGGACCATGGAGGCCTACCAGGCGGCCAAGGAGAAGTTCCTGCACCGGGTCCGGGCCCCGCGCGAGCTGGTGTTCGACTTTGACAGCGAGCCGGTGGCGACCATGGCCACCGCCTATGAGAACCGGATCATCGTCGGCTGCAGCGAGGCCTTCAGGCAGCTCTACTCCGAGTTCACCCAGGAGCGGCACCTGAGCCTGCGCGCCACCGCCTTTGCCCCCGACCACCTCGGGGTGGAGGTGGACGGCACCTTTGGGCAGGGCAGCTGCGACCTCCACCTGCTCGGCACCTTCAACCTCGAGAACTTTGCCTGCACGCTGGGGCTGATGCTGGCCCAGGGGCTGCCCCTCGAGCGGCTGCTCGCGGCGGCGCCCGACCTGCGCCCCATCCCGGGGCGCATGGAGGTCTTCCGCGCCAAGGGCAGCCCCACGGTGGTGGTGGACTACGCCCACACCCCGGACGGGGTGGAGCAGGCGCTGCGCGCGGCGCGCGAGCACCACCCCGAGGGGGAGATCTGGTGCGTGATCGGCTGCGGCGGGGACCGCGACCGGGGCAAGCGCCCGATCATGGCGATCAAGGCCTCGGTCTTTGCGGACCATGCCATCTTCACCTCCGACAACCCGCGCACCGAGGATCCCGCGGCGATCATCGCCGACATGTCCGCCGGGGTGGGTGAGGCGCGCAACTGCACGGTGATCATGGACCGCGCCGCCGCCATCCGCCACGCCTTCTCCCATGCCAAGGAGCGGGACTGCGTGCTGGTGGCGGGCAAGGGCCACGAGGACTACCAGATCAGCGGCAGGAAGAAGATCCATTACTCCGACCGCGAGCTCGCGGCGGAACTGACAGGAGCTACACTTGATTGATTTCTCGCTGTCCGAGCTGGCCAGGGCGTGCTCCGGCACCCTGTCCGGCGCGGACCTGACCATCAGCCGCGTGTCCACGGACTCGCGGGACTGCCAGGGGGCGCTGTTCGTGGCCCTGGCCGGGGAGCGGCGCGACGCGCATGACTTCATCCCCGACGCGCTGGCGAACGGCGCGGTGGCGCTGGGCGTGGCGCGCGGCGGCGGGCAGGCGCCCACCGTCACCTGCCCCGACACCCTGCGCCTGCTCGGCGAGGCCGGGGCGCTGGTGCGGCGCAAGTCCAGGGCCAGGGTGCTGGCGCTGACCGGCACCTGCGGCAAGACCACGGTCAAGGAGCTCACCCTGTCCATCATGTCCGGGGTGGGGGAGGCCATGGCCACCGCGGGCAACTTCAACAATGACATCGGGGTGCCCCTGACCCTGCTGCGCATCGCCCCCACCACCGAGTGGGCGATCGTCGAGCAGGGCGCCAGCCACCTCAAGGACATCGAGCGCACCGCGCGCTATGTGGACGCCGACGTGGCGCTCATCAACAACATCGGCGAGGCCCACATCGAGGGCTTTGGCTCACGCGAGGGGGTGTTCCTCGGCAAGAGCGAGATCCTCGAGGCGGTGGACCGCCGCCGCGGGGTGGGCATCGTCCCCGCCGACAGCCCCTGGCTGCCGCGCTGGGAGTCGGACTTTGCGGCGATGCGCCGCGAGGGGCGGCTGCTGACCTTCGGCACCGCCGAGGGCTGCTTCGTCAGGGTGCAGGGCATTGAGGACAGCGGCGACGACCTCAGCTTCGTGATCAGCTCGGGCGGGGAGTCCGCCGCCGTGCGCCTGGGGATGCTGGGGCGGCACAACGCCCTCAACGCTGCCGCGGCCTGCGCCCTGGCGCTGGCCGGCGGGGCGCCCTTCGCGGCGCTCTCGCCCGGCCTCGCGCGGGCCGGTTCGGTGGGGGGGCGCCTCCACAAGGAGCGCCTCGGGGATCTCACCCTCATCGATGACGCCTACAATGCCAGCTACAACTCCGTGCTGGCCGCGATCGACGTGCTCAGCGCCCAGCCCGGGCACCGGGCCATGGTCTTTGGCGACATGGGCGAGCTGGGGGCGGAGGCGGTGCGCCTCCACGAGCAGGTGGGCGAGTACGCGCGCGGCCGGGTGGACACCCTGCTGTGCGTGGGCCCGCTCTCAGGGCACACCGCCCGCGCCGCGGGCGGCATGGCGCGCCACCTGCCCGATCGCGAGGCGGCCCTGCCGGCCCTTAGGGCCATCCTCGCGGAGCGGGGCAATTGCACGGTTTTGGTCAAGGGATCGCACAGCATGGGGCTCTCGCAGGTCTGCGAGGCGCTGCGCGCCCAGGGGAGGGAAGAAAAATGCTAGTCCTGATTTCTGACTGGCTCAGCCACAGCATCAATGGGTTCAACGTGGTCGGCTACCTGACCTTCCGCGCGGTCATGGCCCTCTTCACCTCGCTGTTCCTGGCCCTGGTCTTCGGGCCGATGGCGATCCGCCGCCTGCAGATCCTGCACTTTGGCCAGCCGGTGCGCGACGACGGCCCGGAGAGCCACCTCAAGAAGCAGGGCACCCCCACCATGGGCGGGGTGCTCATCCTCGGCTCCATCCTGGTGAGCATGCTGCTGTGGTGTCGCCTCGACAACCCCTACGTCTGGGTGACCATCATCACCATCGTCGCCTACGGCGCCATCGGCTTTGCCGACGACTACCTCAAGGTGGTGCGCCACGACCCGCATGGGCTCAGGGCCAAGCAGAAGTACCTGTGGCAGTCGGTGGCGGCGATCGTCCTGGGCTGCTCCGTCTACGTGCTGGCGCGCACCGAGGACGAGACGCAGCTGGTGATTCCCTTCTTCAAGGACATCATGCCCGAGCTCGGGATCCTGATCATCCCGCTCTCCTACTTCGTGCTCACCGGCACCTCGAACGCGGTCAACCTCACCGACGGCCTTGACGGCCTCGCCATCATCACCACCATCACCGTGGCGGCGGGCTTTGGGATCATCGCCTGGGTGACCTCCAACGCCAACTTCGCCGAGTACCTCTACCTGCCCTACGTGCCGCGCGCCTCGGAGGTGACCATGGCCTGCACCGCGATCGTGGGGGCGGGCCTCGGGTTCCTGTGGTTCAACGCCTACCCGGCCCAGGTCTTCATGGGCGACGTGGGGTCGCTGGCGCTGGGCGCGCTGCTGGGCATCATCGCCATCCTGGTGCGCCAGGAGATCCTGCTGGTGCTGATGGGCGGGATCTTCGTGCTCGAGACGGTGAGCGTGATCCTGCAGGTCGGCTCGTTCAAGATGACGGGGCGGCGCATCTTCAGGATGGCCCCGCTCCACCACCACTTCGAGAAGGGCGGCTGGCCCGAGCCGCGGGTGATGGCAAGGTTCTGGATCATCACGCTGGTGCTGGTCCTGCTGGGCCTCATCACCCTCAAGATCCGCTAGCTGGAGGCCGCGATGAACCCGAAACTCAACGGCAAGAGCGTGGCGGTGGTCGGCCTGGGGCGCTCCAACCTGGCCACCATCAAGTACCTGCTGCGCCATGACCTCAGGCAGCTGTCGGTCTTTGACACCCGCGAGAACCCGCCGCTGATGGAGGGCTGCCCCGCCGGCCTGGACCTGCACCTGGGGTCCCTGGACTCGCGGGTGCTGAGGCGCTTTGACCTGATCGTGATCAGCCCGGGCCTCTCCATCTTCCTCGACCCCATTGCCAAGGCCCGCGATGCCGGCGTGGAGGTGGTGGGCGACGTGGAGCTGTTCGCCCGGGAGTGCCGCGGCCGCGTGGTGGGCATCACCGGCTCCAACGGCAAGTCCACCGTGACCGCCCTGGTGGGGCGGATGCTCGAGTGCGCGGGGATGAGGGTGGCGCTGGGCGCCAACTTCGGCAACCCCATCCTGAGCGTGCTCGACGACAGCATCGACGCCTATGTGCTGGAGCTGTCCTCCTTTGAGCTGGAGACCACCGAGACCCTGCACCTCGAGGCGGCGGTGAACCTCAACGTCTCCGAGGACCACCTCGACCGCTACGGCGGCAGCATCGAGGACTACGCCGCGTTCAAGCGCCGCATCTTCACCCACTGCGACCACATCGTGGTCAACCGTGACGATCCGCGCACCTACCCCGCGCCGGGGCTCACCCCCTGGGCCTCCTTCGGCCTCGACAGCAGTGAGTACGGCCTGGGCAAGGGCCGCAACGGGGACACCCTGATGGTCAATGGCAAGGTGGTGTTCAGCGCCGCCAACATGCAGATCAAGGGCCGCCACAACGAGCTCAACGCCCTGGCGGCGCTGGCGCTGTGCGACGCGCTGGGGGTGGACCGCGACGCCGAGTTCCGGGCGCTGTCCACCTTCACCGGCCTGGAGCACCGCTGCCAGCTGGTGCGCGAGCTGGGGGGGATTTCCTACTACAACGACTCCAAGGCCACCAACGTGGCCTCGGCGCAGGCGGCAATCGAGGGCCTCGCGGGCAACCACCCCAAGGGGATCCTGCTGCTGGCGGGCGGCCTCGGCAAGGGGCAGGACTTCTCGCCCCTCGAGCGCTACCTCGGCAAGGAGGTGGCTGGGGTGTGGTGCTTTGGGCGCGACGCGGACCAGATCCTGGCGCTCAGCCGCAAGCACTGCCACCGGGCGCTCAACATCCAGGAGGCGCTGCTCGCCGCCCACGAGGCCGCGCGCCCCGGGCAGGCGGTGCTGCTCTCCCCGGCCTGCGCCTCGTTTGACCAGTTCAAGGGGTTTGAGGAGCGCGGGCGGGTGTTCGTGAGCCTGGTCGGGCAGCTCAAGGAGAAGCAATGAGCAGGGAGGCAGGATGGGTGGGGGTCCGCGCCGCCGGCGGGCTCGAGGCGCCCGGCTATGACCGCACGCTGGTGCTCACCGTGCTGTGCCTGATGGGCATCAGCGTGGTGCTCATCAGCTCGGCCTCGGTGATGGAGGCCATGCACCGCTTCGGCAACCCGCGCTACTTCATGTACCGCGAGGTCGCCTACAACTGCATGGCGCTGGTGCTGGGGCTGGCGGTGGCGATGGTGCCGATTAGGTTCTGGCGCCGGCACTGCTTCCACTGCATGTTCATCACCATCGCGCTGCTGGTGCTGGTGCTGGCCGTGGGCAGCGAGATCAACGAGGCCCGGCGCTGGATCAACCTCGGGTTCTTCCACCTCCAGCCGGCGGAGGTGCTAAAGTTCACCTGGATCCTCTACTTCTCGAGCTACGTGAGCCGCAAGATTTCCGAGGTGCAGCACCTGGCCAAGGGCTTTCTCAAGCCCATCGCCTTCGTGGCTGTGATCACCTGCCTGCTGCTCGCGCAGCCGGACTTTGGCTCGCTGGTGGTGGTCACGATCATCACCGGCGCGCTGCTGCTGGTCTCCGGGGCGGGCCTGGCCAAGTTCTTCATCCTGGGGGTCATCACCGCCATCGCGGCGGCGGCGATGGTGATTACCAGCCCCTACCGCATGCGGCGGGTGCTGTCCTTCCTTGACCCCTGGGAGGACAAGTTTGGCGCCGGCTACCAGCTCTCGCAGTCGCTGATTGCCTTCGGGCGGGGCGGCGTCACCGGCGAGGGCCTCGGGAACTCGGTGCAGAAGCTTGGCTACCTGCCGGAGGCGCACACCGACTTCGTGACCGCGATCCTCGGCGAGGAGCTGGGCTTCGTGGGGCTGTGCGTGGTGATTTTCCTCGAGCTGGTGCTGGTGGTGAAGGCCATCACCATCGGCTTTAGGATCCTGCGCCGCGGTCCCTTTTTCGAGGGTTATGTGGCGATGGGGGTGGGCATCCTCTTCTGCAGCCAGACCTTCATCAACATTGGCGCCGCCTCGGGGGCGCTGCCGACCAAGGGGCTGACCCTGCCCTTCATCAGCTATGGCGGCTCGGCGCTGTTCATGAGCATGGCGGCGGCGGCGGTGCTGCTCAGGGTGGACTTTGAGGCCCGGCACGGGCTCATCAGCAAGGACAATCGAGAGGATGGCTAGGCGGATCCTGATCATGGCGGGCGGCACCGGGGGGCATGTCTTCCCGGGGCTGGCCATTGCCACCGCGCTGCGCGAGCGGGGGGACGAGATCCTCTGGGTGGGCACGCGCGGGCGCATGGAGGAGCGGCTGGTGCCGCCCCGCGGCTTTGAAATCCGCTACGTGAACGTCAAGGGGGTGCGCCGCAACGGGCTGCTGCGCCTCATGGGCGCGCCGCTGATGGTGGCGCGGGCGATGCTCGAGGCGCGGGCCATCCTGCGCGAGTTCCGCCCCCACGTGGCGATCGGCATGGGCGGCTACGCCTCCGGGCCGACCGGCCTGATGGCGGCGCTGATGGGCATCCCGGTGCTGCTGCATGAGCAAAACGCGGCCGCCGGGCTGACCAACCGCCTGCTCTCCAGGGTGTGCCGGCGCATCCTGCTGGGCTTCCCGGGGGCGTTTTCCGGCCCCAAGGTGGAGGTGGTGGGCAACCCGGTGCGCGCCGAGATTGCGGCGCTGCACCAGGAACCGCGGGAGTACGGCCAGGGGCCGCTGCGCATCCTGGTGGTGGGCGGGTCGCTGGGGGCCAAGGCGCTCAATGAGCTGGTGCCCGGGGCGCTGCTGGCGCTGGGGGGCGGCATCGAGGTGCTGCACCAGTGCGGGGCGGGCAACCAGGCCGCGGTGGCGCGGCTCTATGAGGGCGCGCCCTTCAGGGCCACGGTGCAGGATTTCATCGAGGACATGGCCGCGGCCTACCGCGGCAGCGGGCTCATCATCTGCCGCGCCGGCGCCCTGACCTGCGCCGAGGTGGCCGCGGCGCGGCTGCCCGCGGTGTTTGTGCCGCTGCCCACCGCGGTGGATGATCACCAGACCAAGAACGCCTCCGTCCTGGTGGAGCGGGGCGGGGCGCTGCTCATGCCCCAGGCGCGCCTGGGCGAGGACTCCCTGGCGGAGATGCTGCGCCCGCTGGTGTCCACGCCGGAGGCGCTGGCCGTGATGTCGAGGCGCATGGGCGAGTGCGCGGCGCTGGACTCCACCGACCGGGTGCTCAGGGCGGTGGACGCGGCCGCGGGGGAGGCAGGATGAGCGACGACTCACTCAAGCGGGGCATGCGGCAGATGCCGCTCATGCACAAGGTCAACACCATCCACTTCGTGGGGGTGGGCGGCGCCGGGATGTGCGGCATCGCCGAGGTGCTCAAGAACGAGGGCTACAGTGTCAGCGGCTCTGACCTTGCGGTGTCCAAGAACACCGAGCGCCTCGAGTCCCTGGGGGTGAAGATCTTCATCGGGCACCGGGCGCAGAATGTCAGCGAGGCCAGCGTGGTGGTGGTCTCCTCGGCGATCCACCCGGGCAACCCCGAGGTGGAGGAGGCGCGGCGCCTGCGCATCCCGGTGGTGAGGCGCGCCGAGATGCTCGGCGAGCTGATGCGCTACCGCTACGGGATCGCGGTGTCGGGCACCCACGGCAAGACCACCACCACCAGCCTCATCGCCTCCATCTACGGCGAGGCGGGGCTGGACCCGACCTTCATCATTGGCGGGCTGCTCAACAGCGCGGGCACCAACGCCCGCCTGGGCACCAGCCGCTGGCTGATTGCCGAGGCGGACGAGTCGGACGCCTCGTTCCTGCACCTCCAGCCGATGGTCACGGTGGTGACCAACATCGAGCCCGACCACCTCGACACCTATGGCGGCGACTTCTCCCGCCTCCAGGATACCTTTGTCTCCTTCCTGCACAACCTGCCCTTCTACGGGGTGGCGGTGGTGTGCGTCGACGACCCGGTGGTCAGGGAGCTGCTGCCGCGCATCGGCCGCACCACCATCACCTACGGCACCTCGGAGGGGGCGGACTTCCAGGTGGCCAACTACCAGGGCAAGGGCGCGGGATCCACCTTTGACGTCCTGCGCAAGCACGGGGATCCCCTGCACATCAGCCTGCCCCTGCCGGGCCTGCACATGGCCAAGAACGCGGCGGCGGCCGTGGCGGTGGCCTGCGAGGAGGGCATTGAGCCCGCCACCATCGAGCGGGCCCTCGCGGCCTTCGGCGGGGTGGGGCGGCGCTTCCAGCGCTACGGGCGGCTGCGCACCGGCAACGGCAGCGTGGTCTCGCTGGTGGATGACTACGGCCACCACCCCTCTGAGGTTGAGGCCACCATCCGCGCGGTGCGCGACGGGTGGCCGGGGCGGCGGCTGGTGATGGTCTTCCAGCCCCACCGCTACACGCGCACCCGCGACCTTTACGAGGACTTTGTCCGGGTGCTGCAGCAGGTGGACGCGCTGGTGCTGGTCGAGGTCTACCCAGCGGGCGAGGCGCCCATTGCCGGGGCCGACGGCCGCCACCTGTGCCGGTCCATTCGCGCCGGGGGGCGCATTGAGCCCCTGTTCGTGCAGGACATCTCCGGGGTGCGCGAGTGCCTTGAGGGCCTGGTCAGGGACGGCGACATCGTGCTGACCCAGGGGGCGGGCAGCGTGACCCAGGCGGCGCGGGCGCTGGCCTCGGCCTGGGAAAGGGCCTAGGCCGGGAGGGGTGGTGGAAAGGATGCATCCCGTGCTCAAGCGGCGCCTGATCATGAGGGTGGCGGGCGCCGCCTTCGCGGGGGTGATCATTGCGCTGGTGGTGGTGGGCGATGTCACCATCCACGGGATCCTGACCAGCAACGAGACCCTGCCGGTGCGGCGGGTGAAGGTGGACGGGGCGTTCCAGCAGCTGAGCGCGCGCTCCCTGGCGGCGGTGGCCGGGCGCATGTGCGCGGGCCGCAACCTGCCGGCCCTGGACCTGCGGCCGCTGCTGGACCGCCTCAGGGCCATGCCCTGGGTGGCGCAGGCGGCGGTGCGCAAGGTGATGCCGGACCTCTTGGTGCTGTCGGTCGTGGAGCACGTGCCGGCGGCGGTGTGGAACGGGCGGGGCTTCTACGATGCCCGCACCCGCTCGGTGTTCTACCCCACCGAGCCGTCCAAGACCCCCCGCTTTGTCCGGCTCGGGGCGTCCCGCGACAACCTGGCGAGCGATGTTTATGAGAGCGCGGTCCTGTTCATGGGCACGCTCAAGGGCTCAGGCCACGAGATGGTGGAGCTGACCCTCGATGAGGTGAGGTGCTACCGCATGCGGCTGCTGTGCGGCACCACGCTGATCATCGGGCGCGACCCGGCGCAGGCCAACCTGCGGCTGGGGCGCTTCCTCACGGTGGTGCGCAATGCCGGGATCCCGGTGGGCGAGTACCAGTATTTTGACCTCCGCTACGAGTCCGGCTTTGCCGCCGGGCCCAAGGTGGCGGGGGAAGGCGCGGCGGAAAAAGTGGAGGCCAGGAATTGAGACTGTTTGGTGGCAAGCGGGGCGGGGACAGCGGCATCGCCCATGAGGAGCGCGAGGGTGACCAGGTGGTTGCCATCGACCTGGGATCCTCGACGCTGCGCATCGTGGCCGGCGAGGTCATGGGCGACGGGCGGATCCGGGTGGTGGCCCGCGAGGAGCACCCCTCGGCGGGGATCGTGGGCGGCGCGGTCAGCAACCTCAGCGCCCTCGAGAACGCCCTCGCCGGGCTGATCAATGACTTCACCCAGAAGCACGGGATCGCGATCCGGCACTGCTACATCGGGGTGGCGGGCTGCTTCATCGAGGCGCGCAACGAGCGTGGCAGCGCCACGGTGCTCTCCCAGCGGGTCAGCGAGGAGGATCGCCAGAACGCCATCGAGAACGCCGCCGCGGTGGTCTCCCAGGACAACTACCACCTCATCCACATCCTCCCGCAGGTCTACGAGGTCGAGAACTCCAGCGAGGTCATCGACCCGGTGGGGCTCAGCGCCCGGCGGGTGCAGGTGCGCGCCCACATCATCTTCTGCGACCGCAACCACGAGAGCAACCTCAAGACGGCCCTGTCCTCGGTGTCCCCTGACATCTCCGCCGAGGACGGGGTGGTCTACAGCGGCCTTGCCGCCGCCGACGCGGTGCTCACCGAGAGCGAGAAGGACATCGGGGTGTGCGTGATCAACCTCGGCGACAGCACCGTGGACGTGACCGTCTACGAGCGCGGGCGCATCCTCTTCTCCTTTGGCATGCGCCATGGCGGGCGCGCCATCACCCGCAGCATTGCCGAGTACATCGGCATCCCGCTCCAGGACGCGGAGTCGGTCAAGGTCGAGAAGGGCGCGGCCCAGGTCGCGGCGCTGACCGAGGAGGAGCGGGTCAGCAGGTACTACACCGACGAGCGCAAGACCCAGACCTTCACCCTGGTGCAGGTCTCGGACATCATCCGCTCGGCGCTGGTGAGCATCTTCAACACCATCATCGACCACATCAGCCGCTACGCCGAGCAGCAGAACGACAGCGGCACCAACATCAGCCTCGGGGCGGGCTTCGTGCTGACCGGCGGGGTGGCCAGGACCCGCGGCATCGTGCAGCTGGCCGAGAGCGCGCTCTCGCCCTCGCCCACCCAGAACGTCAAGGTGCGCGTGGGGGTGCCCCGCGCCATCGCCGGCGACGAGGACATGGTGGCCCCGGAGTACGCGGTGGTTGCCGGGCTGCTGCGCGCGGGGCGGAACATCCGCGAGATGCGCGGCCTCCCCGGGGGCGGCGCCCAGGAGCGCAAGGGCAGCTGGTTCCAGCGCATGGTGCAGGCCATCAAGGACGAGCTCTGAGCGGTGCAAAGGTGGGTTGCCCCATCCTTTTTTTGGGGCGCGGCGCTTGGCCGGGCCCAAATTTTGATATGATTCTCCCCGATCTGCTTGTGAACCATGCGCAAGAACCGGGAAATTAGTAGCGAGACTAAAAATGAGTGATTTTCGATTAGAGTCGGTGTCAGCCCCGTCATCAGACGTGGGGATCCAGCCTTCGTCCAACTGCGTGATCCGCGTGCTTGGCGTTGGCGGCGGCGGTGGGAACTCGCTGCAGCACATGATCAACGAGAGCCTCAGCGGTGTCGAGTTCATTGCGGTCAACACTGACTCCCAGGCGCTGACCAAGTCCACCTCGCCGCTTAAGGTCCAGATCGGCGTCAAGCTGACCAACGGCCTGGGCGCGGGCTGCGACCCCAACAAGGGGCGCAAGGCCGCCGAGGAGAGCAAGGATGACATCCGCAAGCTGCTCGAGGGCTCGGACATGGTCTTCATCACCGCCGGCATGGGCGGTGGCACCGGCACGGGCGCGGCCCCGATCATCGCCGAGATTGCCAAGGAGACCGGCGCGCTGACCGTGGCGGTGGTCACCAAGCCCTTCCTCTTCGAGGGCAAGCGCCACATGATCAATGCCGAGTCCGGCATCACCGAGCTGAGCAAGCACGTGGACTCCCTGATTGTGATTGACAACCAGAAGCTGCTCAAGAACCTCGGCGCCAACATCTCGATCGTCAACGCCTTCAACGAGGCCAACGACGTGCTGCTCAACGCGGTCAAGGGCATTACCGACTCGATTACCCAGCCGGGCTTCATCAACCTCGACTTCGCCGATGTCCAGACCGTGATGCGCGGCCGCGGGCACGCGATGATCGGCACCGGCCTCGGCAAGGGCGCGAACTTCGTGCAGGATGCCGTGGACCGCGCCATCCACTCCCCGCTCATCGAGCAGTCCGAGATTGCCTCGGCCGCCGGCCTGCTGGTCAACGCCCGCGTCAACCCCAACTTCCCGATCACCAAGTGGCAGGAGATCTGCACCGCGGTGCAGAACTATGCCGACGACGAGGCCGACTGCAAGTTTGGCATCCTCTTTGACGACAAGGTGGGTGAGGACGAGATTGCGATCACCATCCTCATCACCGGCATCTCCGGCGCTGACCTCACCACGGGCTCCCAGTCCCGGGCCGGCAACGGCGGCAACATCCGCCGCTCGCCCTTCGTCCAGGAGATGAACGCCGGCACCAGCGACCGTGGATTCTTCGCCAACGACCGCATGTCCGCCCCGCAGGGCGCGGTGCAGCAGTTCGCCACCCCGCAGCCCCAGCCGGTGCAGCAGGTGGGCAATGCCTTTGCCGCCCCGCAGGCCGCCCCGTTCGGGCGCAGCGAGGTCCCGGCTGCCGAGATCCCGGTGGGCCAGGACAGCTCCTCCTCTGACGAGGGCTCGCTGTGGGAGCTGCCGCCCATCCTGAGGAACAAGGCGGACTAGCGCGGCCCTGTGGCCAGGAAGGCCTCCGCCCCGGCGGGGGCCTTTTTAATAACCGAAAACGGCGGCGCCCTGGGCGCCAGCGAGGCGGAAAGCCAGGGGCAGGGATCCTGGCGGCTAGGGGGACGGAGAGCAGATGATCAAGCAGCGCACCATCAGCAGGGCCTTCTCGGCCGCGGGCATTGGCCTGCACTCGGGGGCGCGGGTGGAGGTGGCCTTCAGCCCCGCGCCGCCCGGCACCGGCATCGTCTACACGCGCACTGACCTCAGCCCGCGGGTGGTGATGCGCTGCCACCCCGACCTGGTGCTGGACACCCACCTGTGCACGGCGCTGGTCAACGGCGACGGGATCCGCATCTCCACGGTTGAGCACCTCACCGCCGCGCTGAGCGCGCTGGGCATCGACAACCTGCTGGTGGACGTGAGCGCCCCGGAGCTGCCGATCCTCGACGGCTCCTCGATGCCGTTCATCTACCTCTTCGAGAGCGTGGGCCTCAAGGAACTGCCCGCGCCCAAGGAGTTCCTCAAGGTGCTGCGCAAGGTGCGGGTCGAGGACGGGGACAAGTGGGCGGAGCTCAACCCCCGCGAGAGCGGCTTTGGCCTGGACCTGACCATCGACTTCAACCACCCCGCCATTGACCGCGACCTCGAGCACTTTGAGATGGACTTCTCCGGCGAGGGCTTTGCCAAGGAGCTCTCCCGGGCGCGCACCTTCTGCTTCATGCGCGATGTTGAGTACATGCACGCCCACCACCTGGCACTGGGCGGATCGCTCGACAACGCGGTGGTGCTCGACGACAACCGGGTGATGAACCCCGACGGGCTGCGCTACAAGGACGAGTTCGTCAAGCACAAGATGCTGGACTGCTGCGGCGACCTCTACATGGGCACCCGCAGCATCCTCGGCTCGTTCAGCGCCTACAAGACCGGCCACAGCCTCAACAACCGCCTGCTGCGGGCACTGCTCTCCGACAGCGCCAACTACCGGGTGGTCACCTTCGACGCCGGGGGCGACCAGGGGGGGCCGCTGGCCTTCATCGGGCACCCCGCGGAGGCCTCATGATCCCGGTGATTGTCGCCGGCTGGCTGCAGGGGGCGCGGCAGGTCCCCACCTCCCACTTTGGCCCGCGGCCGCGCGGCGCCGCCATCTCGCTGGTGGTCATCCACGGGATCTCGCTGCCCCCCGGGCAGTTCGGCGGCCACTTCGTCGACGCCATCATGACCGGCACCCTCGACCCGGCGGCCCACCCCTACTTTGCCACGGTGGCGCACCTTGAGGTCTCCACCCACGCCTTCATCAGCCGCACCGGGGCGATCACCCAGTACGTCTCCTTCCTCGACCGGGCCTGGCATGCAGGGCGCTCCTCCTACCAGGGGGTGCCCGAGTGCAACGACTACAGCGTGGGCATCGAGCTCGAGGGCACCGACGACCTGCCCTACACTGACGCCCAGTACGGGGCGCTCATCCCGCTGGTGGCCGCGCTGCGCCACAGCTACCCCGGCATTGGCGACCGCCTCGCCGGGCACAGTGACGTGGCGCCCGGCCGCAAGACCGATCCCGGCCCCCACTTTGACTGGGCGCGACTGCGCCGGGGGCTCAGCTAGGCGGGCCGCCACGCGGCGCCGCCGCCACCCCACACCAACCACTGCTCGAGGAACCAGAACATGGGCAAGGAATACCTGCAGGACTATTTTGCCAAGGCCGCGGCGCGCGAGGGGATGGGGATCCCCCCGCTCCCGCTCGATGAGGGGGAGTGCCGGGAGCTGTGCGCGCTGCTCCTCGACCCGCCCCCGGGCAGCGAGGCGACCCTCCTTGCGCTGCTGCGCGACCGGGTCTCCCCTGGGGTCTCGGACGCCGCCCGGGTCAAGGCGGCCTTCCTCGCGGCGGTGGCCCGGGGGGAGAAGCGCAGCGGCGCGGTCAGCCCTGGGGACGCGGTGCGCATGCTGGGGATGATGCTCGGCGGGTACAACGTCGCGCCGCTGGTGGAGTTCCTCTCCAGCCCGGGCCTGGCGCCCCTGGCGGTGGACGCGCTCTCGCACACCCTGCTGGTCTATGACGCCTTTGACGAGGTGGCAGCCCTCGAGCGCCAGGGCAATGCCGCCGCCCATGAGCTCATGGGGCGCTGGGCCGAGGCGGAGTGGTTCACCTCCCGCCCCGCCCCGGCAGGCGGCACCTACACGGTGCTCAAGGTGTCAGGCGAGGTCAACACCGACGATCTCTCCCCCGCCCCCGACGCCTTCACCCGCCCGGACATCCCGCTGCACGCGCTGGCGATGCTCAAGATCTCAAGGCCGGACATCAAGGCCGACGAGGAGGGGGTGCGCGGCCCCATCAGCCTCATCGCGCAGCTGCGCGGCAAGGGCTTCCCGCTGCTCTACGCCGGCGACGTGGTGGGCACCGGCTCCTCGCGCAAGAGCGGGGTGAACTCCCTGCTCTGGCACATCGGCCACGACCTCGAGGGCATCCCCAACAAGCGCTCGGGCGGGGTGGTGCTGGGCGGCAAGATTGCCCCCATCTTCTACAACACCCTCGAGGACTCCGGCGCCCTGCCCATCGAGGCCGACGTCTCAGGCCTTTCCATGGGCCAGGCGGTGGATCTCGACCTCGGGCGCGGGGAGGTGCGCGACCATGCGAGTGGCGGGATACTGTGCTCCTTCACGCTGCGCCCGGCGCTGCTTGACGAGGTGCGCGCCGGGGGGCGCATCCCGCTCATCATCGGCCGCGCCCTGACCGCCCGCGCCCGCGCCCACCTCGGCCTTGAAGGCAAGGGGCCCTTCCAGGAGGAGGCGGCGCCGGCGGCCCAGGGCGGCAGCACCCGCGCCCAGAAGATCATTGCCCGCGCCGCGGGCCTTGGCGCAGTGCGCCCCGGCCAGTACTGCGAGGTCAAGGTGGCGACCGTGGGCTCGCAGGACACCACCGGCCCCATGACCCGCGACGAGATCACCGACCTGGCCTGCCTGCGCTTCGCCGCCCCCCTGGTGATGCAGTCCTTCTGCCACACCGCGGCCTACCCGCGCCAGGGCGACGTGCGCATGCACCAGGGCCTGGCCGAGTTCATGCGCGAGCGCGGCGGGGTGGCGCTGCGCCCGGGCGACGGGGTGATCCACTCCTGGCTCAACCGCATGTGCCTGCCCGACACCCTGGGCACGGGGGGCGACTCCCATACTAGGATGCCGCTGGGCATCTCCTTTGCCGCCGGCTCGGGCCTGGTGGCCTTTGCCGCCGCCACCGGCACCATGCCGCTTACGGTGCCGGAGTCGGTGCTGGTGCGCTTCACGGGGCGCCGCCGCCCGGGCATCACCCTGCGCGACCTGGTGCACGCCATCCCCCGCGCCGCCATGGAAAAGGGCCTCCTGACCGTGGAGAAAAAGGGCAAGCGGAACATTTTCTCCGGCAAGATCATTGAGATCGAGGGACTTGAGGATCTGAGCGTGGAGCACGCCTTTGAGCTGTGCGACGCCTCGGCCGAGCGCTCGGCCGCCGCCTGCTCGATCCGCCTCTCCGGGCGCAGTGTGTCCGCCTACCTCAGGTCCAACGCCGCGCTGCTGCGCCGCCTCGCGGCCGAGGGCTACGGCAGCCGCGAGGCGCTGCAAAGGCGCGCTGCGGCCATGGAGGAGTGGCTGGCAAGCCCCACGCTGCTCGAGGCCGATCCCGGGTGTGAGTATGCCGCGGTCCTGGAGATCGACCAGGGCGCCATCACCGAGCCGCTGCTGTGCTGCCCCAACGATCCTGATGACGTGCGGCCGCTCTCGGAAATCAAGGAAGGGCCGATCGACGAGATCTTCATCGGCTCGTGCATGACCAACATCGGGCACTACCGGGCCGCCGCGGCCATCCTTGGGGATCAGGGACCCGAGGTGGCGCCGCGCCTGTGGATGGCCCCGCCCACCCGCCTGGACCGCGCGCAGCTCACCGCGGAAGGGCTGCTGGCGGCCCTCTGCAAGAGCGGGGCCCGGGTGGAAATCCCCGGCTGCTCGCTGTGCATGGGCAACCAGGCGCGGGTGCGCGACGGCGCCACGGTGGTCTCGACCTCCACCCGCAACTTCCCCAACCGCCTCGGCAATGGCGCCCGGGTCTACCTGGCCTCCGCCGAGCTCGCGGCGGTGGCGGCGCGGCTCGGGCGGCTGCCCAGCGCCAGCGAGTACTTCGCGGGGGTGGCGCCGCTTGCGGGCAACGAGGGGCGCATTTACTCGCTGCTGGACTTCTCCGGGGCGGAGGGCGCCTGACCCTGAACCATGGTGGGGCAAATTTGCTAGAATGGCCTGATGGCGGTCCCAGAACGGGCGCCGCCTGGACACATTAAGGAGTAGACATGAAAGTTGCAGTGTTGGGCGCGGCGGGCGGCATTGGCCAGCCGCTGAGCATGATCCTGAAGAACCAGTTGCCCGCGGGTTCCCTGCTGAGCCTCTATGACGTGGCCCCGGTTACCCCCGGCGTGGCCAAGGATCTCAGCCACATCCCGACCGATGTCGAGGTGGTGGGCTTTGCCGGCACCGACGCCTCCGAGGCAGTCAAGGACGCCGACGTGGTGGTGATGCCCGCGGGCGTGGCCCGCAAGCCCGGCATGACCCGTGACGACCTGTTCAACATCAATGCCGGCATTGTCGCGGGCCTGTCCCGCGCCATCGCGCAGCATGCCCCCAAGGCCTGCCTGTGCATCATCTCCAACCCTGTCAACTCGATGGTCCCGCTCGCTGCCGAGGTCATCAAGGCCAAGGGCAGCTACGACCCGCACCGCCTCTTTGGCGTGAGCGTGCTCGACGTGCTGCGCTCGGAGACCTTCCTCGCCGAGGAGATTGGGGTGTCCCGCCAGGCCATGCAGGTGCCGGTCATCGGCGGCCACAGCGGCAACACCATCCTGCCGCTGCTCTCGCAGGTGCTCAACGGCGAGGGCATCAGCGAGGCCCGCATCGATGAGCTGACCAAGCGCATCCAGAACGCGGGCACCGAGGTGGTCGAGGCCAAGGCGGGCGCCGGCTCGGCGACCCTGTCCATGGCCACCGCCGGCGCGCGCTTCGCGCTCAAGGTGGTGCGCGGCCTGCTCGGCGAGCCGGGCGTGACCGAGTACGGCTATGTCGAGGGCGGCAGCGCCTATGCCAAGTTCTTTGCCCAGCGCCTCGAGTTCGGCACCGCCGGCTGGAAGCGCACCCTGCCGATCGGCACGCTGTCCGCCTACGAGCAGGCGGCGCTTGACGGCCTCAAGGGCACCCTCGAGGGCAACATCAAGAAGGGCGTGGACTTTGCCACCGAGTGGCTCAAGACCAACTAGCCGCGGCCCTTAGGCAGGGGGCCCGCCATGGTGGCGGGCCCCTTGCATTTCTGGCACCCAAATTGCTTTTCCCAAGGGTAGCGGCAAGGCGGCGCTAAATTTTTGGCGCCCTGTGCCGATATGGACAGTAAGGGCGCCCGGGGCGCGAGGAGGTCAGATGGCCAGGCACTGGATGGGAATGGGCGCATGGATTGCCGCCAGCCTGCTTGCCGGGGCGGCGCAGGCGGGGCAGGGCGAGATGGACCTCATCACCGACGCCCGGGCCCTGTCGGCGCGCGATGCCCTGCAGTACTCGCTGCAGCAGTACGAGGGCGAGACCACGGTGGTGTCGATGTACACCGCCGAGCAGATGAACAACTACATCGAGAACGGCGAGCACCTGTCCATCATCCGCGACAAGGATCAGTGCCAGTTCACCCCGGACATCGAGGATCGCGCCCGCATCGTGGCGGTGCCGGCCTTCCTCTACGCCTGGGCGGACATGCTCATCACCGGCACCTGCGTGAAGAAGGACGTGCCGCTGGGCCTTGAGTACCTGCACAAGGCCGTGGACCAGGGCTATGCCCCCAGCCTGGTGCGCATGGCCGAGTACTACGAGAAGGGCTTCTACGTGAGCCGCGATCTCAGGCGCTCTGAGATCTTCATGCGCACCGCCGCCGCCCTGGGCTCCATCAACGGGCGCATCGGCTGGGTGGACATGCTGCTGCGCGGCTATGGCTCCCCCGCCCTCTACGAGGAGGCCTACAGCTGGCTCTACCACGCCCGCTTCACCGACGACTACCGCAACAAGAAGCGCGAGTACCTCATCCATGAGCTCTCGCAGCGCATGCCCCCCAATGTCCTGGTGCGCGCCGAGGCCTACGAGTACGACATGTAGCCTCCCGCGCCATCCCTGAGCAAGGCCGCCCCCCGGGCGGCCTTCCTGTATGCCCCGCCTGCGGTGCGGGGGGCAAACCCGCCCGCCCATGGGGTTAGAATGTCAGGCACTGGCAGCCTTGGGGAGGGAACTGGATTGGCAAAGGGGCGCGAAGAACAACCTGCGGTTTTGGTGCTGCTGTCCACCCTGGGCGATGAGAGCAGCCTTGATGGCAGCCAGATTGCCGCCCTGGGGCGCGCCTCGCGCCTGGCCGCGGACCTGGGCCGGCGGGTCACCCTGGTCACCTGCGACTTCTGCACCTCCCCCACCGCGCTCCTTGGGCAGCTGCGGCGCGCGGGCCGGGTGTGGGGGGATCTGGGGCTGGTAAACGCCTACGACCTGGTGCAGGGCATCGATCGCCGCGCCCCGCGGGCCACCGGGGCGCGGCTGCCCCTGGCCCCG
>JAILEI010000181.1 GCA_024688225.1 Succinivibrionaceae bacterium | reverse complement strand
AAAGGTATCGGCGATGCACTCCACAGTCTTGATGAACTCATCAACCGTGTCATGCTTGACCTCAATGTCGATGGCATTGATGTCGGCAAAGCGGTTGAAGAGGAGCGCCTTGCCCTCCATCACCGGCTTGGAGGCCAGGGGACCAAGGTTGCCCAGGCCCAGGATGGCGGTGCCGTTGGAGATGATGGCAACACTGTTGCCCTTGCCCGTATAGCGGTAGGCATCGGAGGGATTATTGGCGATCTCACGCACCGGTTCCGCTACCCCCGGGCTGTAGGCCAGGGTCAGATCGGTGGCAGTCTCCGCCGGTTTGGTCAGGGAAATCTTGATCTTGCCGGGCACCGGGTGCTCATGGTACTTGAGCGCGGCATCGTGTAGTTCCTGATGGTTCACCTTGTTTCCTCCAGTAAAAGCAAAGGGGGACACGCGGGCGTGTCCGCCTGGGTCGGTCTAGTGTATTACAGGTGCTTGCGCATCGGGGGAAATTTGCGACAAAAAGCCGATCAATCCCAAACTTTTACACACTTCCAATCAGACGCCCACACAGGTTATAGGAGACAGGCAAAAAAACAAAACCACGCTGAAAGGGACTATAGGCAGGCCGGCAAAGGGAAAAATTAGCAAATAATGCCCAAGGAAGCATGGGGACTAACCCTTAGGTTTGAGCACGGCCCCAGCCTTCCCGTAGAACTTGCCCAGCATGATTGCCGCCAGCAAAGAAAGTGCCAATGTTATCAGTGAAGCGACCATGGTGTTGCCCGAAGAATAAACGATGTTCTTGCTAATCCAAAAATAGTAATAGCAAAAAAAACTGTGTGTCAGCCAAATGTAACCACATTGGTTGCCCAGCAACCTGACTGGGGCTGACAGTACCGGGACCCTGTTGAATGAGGTCAATGCCGCAACCAGGGAAACCACGATGGCACACTCCCCGAGCACCCCTGTGCCCCCCGAGTTCCTGAGCCTGAAGCAGGCATAAACCACCACTAGGGAAACAATGATCCTCTTTATTTTGTTCATGCCCGCCAAGAAAGACAGCATTGCGTCTAGCAATTCATACTTACGGCACAATAGCCCCACCCAAAACAGAGAACTCCGCCATTCTGGGCATAACAAGCTCCTGACAATCGCGTCCTGGGCAAAGGCCCCGCCCGCTGAGTTGAGGAGAAACAACAGCCCCCCGCCCTGAAACAGCAAAATCACCAGGGAAACTGACAGGATATCAAACACTGGGTTATTTGACTTTTGCATCCTGACATACGCATACCCATACATGAGCATGAATATATATGGGGTTATGAACCACCACTCACCGTTGTAATCTGGCCTCAGGGCAGTCAAATTCCACAGCAGGCGATCGATGTGGAAATGCTCAAACCTGATGTTGAAAGCCTTTCCAGCGTACTCTGCCGGCACTTCGCTGAAAAAGGCAAAGCCTATGGGGATAAATACCAGGATCACCTTCCAGTACATGGCATAAATGCGCTTAAGGTCCCTGGTCAGGCTTAGCCTGTTCTCAGCGAAGCGGCAATAGAGTCCGTACCCCGCAAGAAACATGAAGAAAGACACGCAGATATCGCCAAACCCACCCAGTGAATGGACAAAACCAGACAGCCTGAAGGACTCTATTTCATCGCTGGACAATGGGGTTCGTTCATAAAAGGTGCAGCAGTGGTGCACCACCATCAGCAAAATCGCAACCCCCTTGATAAGGGCAGTGTCATCACGCGTAAATGTCCTAGGCATGGCAGATCTGCAAAAAAAAAACAAGGGCGCCCTCAGGCGCCCCCTTAAAAACTTTCGGACTACTGCCCAACCTTCAGCGCGCTCAGCTGGCCAAAGCGCTTCTTGAACGCCTCAACGCGCCCGCCGGTGTCGACAATCTTCTGCTTGCCAGTGTAGAAAGGGTGGCACTTGGCGCAGACTTCGATCTCGATGTCATGGCCGGCAGTGGACCTGACCTTGAAGGTGTTGCCGCAGGAGCAGCGGACATTGACCTCTGCGTAGGCAGGGTGGATATTCTCTTTCATGTTGACCTCACTGCGTGTCGCCATCCATGGCCGCCCAGCGCGCCTCGGACACCACACGCCAAAAAAAGACTTGGGGATTCTACTCCCCTGTACTGGGCCGCGCAAGGCCAACGCGCCTTTTTCCATGCCCGCCGCCTTGACCGGCCCTGCCCCCCATCGCATAATCCCCGCCCATGGAAAATGAAGTTGAGGCCCCGGCGTCCGCCACCCCGGGCGAGTCATGCGTGGTTGAGGTGGCACTGGACCGCCCCCTGCCCCACGCCTATGACTACCTGCTCAGGCACGTGCGCTCCGATAATCTGGTGGGCTGCCGGGTGGCGGTGACCTTTGGGGGCAGCGAGGGCGTGGGGATCATTGTTGCGGCCAAGGAATCCCCGGTCCCTCCCGGCAAGCGGCTGCTCTGGGCCAGCCTCCTCGACGACTGCCCGGTCATCCCCCCGGACCTGATGGCAACCCTCAGGCAGGGCAGCGCCTACTACCACCATCCCCTGGGACAGTGCCTGGCCACGGCCCTGTGCACCATGCTGCGCCACGGTGCCCCGGCTGCCTATGACACCATCCCCGGGCTGCGCCTGACCGGAAAGGAGCCTTCCCGCCCCCCCAGGTCGCAGGAGCAGCGCGAGCTCCTGGCCCTGCTGCGCTCAGGCCCCCTGCCCAGGAGGGTCAGCCGCGAGCGTGGGTATACCAGCCAGCAGGAGGCCGCGCTGGTGAAAAAGGGGCTGGTGGAAATCATCGACCTGCAGCCCGGCCGGCACGTGCAGCCCATGCAGGATGGGGACATCCTGCGCGAGGTGCCCCCTGATCCCAGCGCCGAGCAACGCGAGGCCGTGGCCGCCATCACCGCGGATGGCGCGCCCCGGGTGTTCCTGCTCAACGGGGTCACCGGCTCAGGCAAGACTGAAATCTACCTGCGCATCATCGAGCACACCCTCAGGCAGGGCCGCGCCGCGCTGGTGCTGGTCCCGGAGATTGCCCTGACGCCACAGACCTTCCGCCGCTTCTACAACCGCTTCTCCGTGCCCATTGCCTCACTGCACTCCCAGCTCTCGGATCGCGAGCGCCTTGATGCCGTGCTCGACATGGCCACCGGCCACGCCAAGATCCTCATTGGCACCCGCTCGGCACTGTTTTGCCCCATTCCCCGCCTAGGACTCATCGTCATCGATGAGGAGCACGATCTCTCATTCCGCCAGGAGGACGGCTTTCGCTACCATGCCCGGACCCTCGCGCTGCTGCGCGCCCATGAGGCAGGGTGCCAGGTGGTGCTGGGATCGGCAACCCCCAGCCTTGAGGCCTTCCGCCTCGCCGACTCCCAGGGGGCGGTGGAGCTCACCCTGAGGCAGCGCGCCGGGGGCGCCAGCCTGCCGCAATGCGAGATCGTGGACATGCGCAAGGAGCCACTCACCGCCGGGCTCTCGTGCGGGATTGGCGAAACCCTGGAGCGGCGCGTGGGCGAGGTGACCGTCAGGGGGCACCAGGCGCTAATTTTCCTAAACCGCCGCGGATATGCCCACTCCCTGTCCTGCCACCATTGCGGGCACGTATTCATGTGCCCCCACTGCGACAACCCGCTAACCGTGCACCGCCATCCGGATATCCTGAGTTGCCACATATGCGAGCACCGTGAGCGACTTCCCTTGCGCTGCCCGGAATGCCAGGGCGAGGCCTTCTACGAGACCGGCTTTGGCACCGAGCAAATTGAGGATTTCCTGAAAAGGCGCTATCCAGATCTCTCCATCGAGCGCATCGACCGGGACACGGTAAAGTCCAAGGCCGAGCTTGAGCGGCGCCTCGATCGCATCCGCAGCGGCGAGAGCCAAATCCTGGTGGGCACCCAGCTCCTGGCCAAGGGGCACGATTTCCCCAATGTCACCCTGGTGGGCATCATCGACGTGGATGCGGGGCTGTTCTCCGGCGACTACCGGGCACTGGAGCAAACCGCGCAGCTGCTCACCCAGGTCTCCGGGCGCGCCGGCCGCGCCAGTGAGAGCGGCGAGGTGCTCATTGAGACCCACCACCCTGACCACCCCCTGCTGCGCGATGTGACCGATCCTGGGGTCGAGTACCGGGCCATCGCCGCATCGCTGCTGGACCTGCGTGCCGAGGCTGGCCTCCCGCCCTTTGCCCACGAGGCGCTGCTGCTTGCCAACAGCAAGATCCGTGAGCGGGCCTTTGACTTCCTCTCAGGGCTGCGTGAGGCCTTGGCCGGGCAGGCCTTCAGCGGGGTGGAGCTCGCCCCCGTGCTGCCCAACCGCATCGAGCGCAAGGGCAACCGGCACTACTTCAACCTCAGGCTATCCTCACCCCTCGGGGAGCCACTGCACCAGGCGCTCGGCTTCGCCACCGCATTCGCCGCGGGCACCCCCCGCCAGGACCTGCGCTTCGCCGTGGAGGTGGATCCCGTCTCCCCTTGCTAGGCCTCTCGCCCGGCCGGCACTAGAGGATCGCGCGCGGGGCGCGCGCGAGGGCCTTTGTGGTATCATACGGCCCATTTCCAAAACCACTGACTGTAAGGGCGAGCGCCTTTCGCGGCCCGCCATTCACCACTGAGCCTATGAAAGAGCAAATCACAAGTCTAGTCGGGAAGGCCGTCGCCTCCTTGGGTGCGGGCCTTGATCCCCGGGTGCTGCGCGCCATCAAGGTCGACCTGCCCAAGGATCGCGGCCATGGCGACTTTGCCACCAACGCCGCCCTGATCCTCGCCAAGCCGCTGGGACAGCCCCCCAGGGCGGTTGCCGAGCGCCTCGTGGCGCTGCTGTCAGACCCTGATCTCATCGCCAGGACTGAGATTGCGGGCCCCGGGTTCATCAATTTCTTCCTGCGCGAGGACGCGCTCTCCAGGCGCCTGGGCGCGATGCGCTCTGACCCGAGGCTCGGGGTGCCCCTGGCCCCAAGGCCGCAGACCGTGGTGGTCGACTACTCCGCCCCCAACGTGGCCAAGGAAATGGCAGTCCACCACCTGCGCTCAACCGTGATCGGGGATGCCGTGGTGCGGGTGCTGGAGTTCCTGGGGCACAAGGTGATTAGGGCCAACCACATAGGTGACTGGGGCACCCAGTTTGGCATGCTCATCGCCTTCCTTGAGCAGCGTGAGGGCGGGGACGCCAGCGCCCAGGGGATCCCGCTGGGCGACCTCGAGGCCTTCTACCGCGAGGCCAAGCGCCGCTACGACGAGGACGAGGCATTTGCACGCACCGCCCGCGAGCGGGTGGTGGCGCTGCAGCATGGCGACCCCCACTGCCTCGAGATGTGGCGGCGCCTGGTGGGCATCACCATGGAGCAGGACCAGCGGCTCTACGAGCGCCTCGACGTGACCCTCACCCCCAAGGACACCATGGGCGAGAGCATGTACAACGACATGCTCGCCCCAGTGGTTCAGGATCTCCGGGACAAGGGCTTGGCAGTCGATGACGGGGGCGCGGTGGTGGTGTACTCCGAGCGCTCCCGCAACAAGGATGGCCAGCCCCTGGGGATCATTGTGCAAAAGAGCGATGGGGGCTATCTCTACAACACCACCGACGTGGCCTGCGTCAAGTACCGGGTGGAGACCCTGGGCGCGGACCGCCTCATGTACTTCACCGACTCCAGGCAGCGCCAGCACCTCGAGGAGGTCTGGGAGATCTGCCGCCGCGCCGGGTACCTGGGGGAGGGCGTGGAGACCGAGCATGATGCCTTTGGCATGATGCTGGGCAAGGATGGTCGCCCTTTCAAGACCCGCGCCGGGGGCACCGTCAAGCTCTCCGACCTGCTTGATGAGGCTGAGTCCCGGGTCCGCGCCCTGCTTGCGGAGCGCGGCACCCCTGAGGGGGGCAATCTTGACGAGATTGCGCACCATGTCGCCATTGGGGCGGTAAAGTACGCCGATCTCTCCAAGAACCGCGTCACCGACTACGTGTTCGACTGGGACCAGATGCTTTCCTTTGACGGCAATACCGCCCCCTATCTCCAGTATGCCTGGAGCAGGGTGCGCTCCATCTTCCGCAAGGCCCATGAGCAGCCCGGGGAGATTCAGGTGGGCACCCCGCAGGAGCAGGAGCTGGCCGCGGCCCTAATTAACTTCCCCAGTGTGGTGGGGGAAGTGGCGCAAAAGGCCATGCCCCACCTGCTGTGCGCGTATGTCTATGGGGTGGCGGGACTGTTCATGCGCTTCTATGAGGCCTGCCCAGTCACCAAGGAGGGGGTGGATCCGGCCATTAGCCGCAGTCGCCTCGCCCTCTGCGATCTAACCGCCAAAATCATCGAGCGCGGCCTGGGGCTGCTCGGGATTAGGGTTATGGAGCACATGTAAAAAAGATGGACATCAAGAAGTTGACCCGGCACCTTAGCCTCGACAAGCGCAAGTCCTTCATCCTGGCCGGCATTGTCGCCGTCCTCGCGGTTTTCATTGCCATCCTGCTCTCCCTCGGAGGGGATCAGGATGAGGGGCAGCAGGCCGCCGCGCCCGGCACCCCCAGGGACAGCGCGCCGGCCTCCCCGCAGGTGCCGGTCAAGGAGCGCTACGACTTCGAGCGCCCCGCGGCCCCCGAGCCGCCGCCCACCCCCGCCACTGGTGAGGCAATGACCGCCGAGCCCGCCCCTGGGCAGCCCGCCGCCGCCCCCCAGGCGATGCTCTTTTGCGAGCGCTTTGCCAATGATGCCGACGCGCAGGAGCGCAAGGCCCGGATCGCCTTCATCGGCGTGAGATCAGAGGTTGCCCCCCAGGATGGCGGGGGGTTCATCCTCAAGGTTGGGCCCTTTGCCAGCCGTGATGAGGCCCGCGCGGCATTCAAGCGCCTGGCAGACGCGGGACTGACCAAGGAATGCAGACTGGAGGACGTGCGCCCATGACCACCATCGTGACCGTGCGCCGCGACCATGTGGTAGCGGTGGGGGGTGACGGGCAGGTCACCCATGGCGAGCACACCGTGCTCAAGGACAACGCCGTGAAGGTCCGGCGCCTCTTCCATGGCAAGGTCATAGCCGGCTTTGCCGGATCCACCGCCGATGCCTTCACCCTGCTCGACCTCTTCGAGCAGAAGCTCGAGGAGCACCAGGGGATCCTGGAGCGCGCCTGCGTGGCCCTGGCCAAGATGTGGCGCACTGACCGTGCGCTGCGCAAGCTCGAGTCAGTGCTCATCGTCGCCGACCGCCATGCCTCGCTGATGATCACCGGGGTAGGCGATGTCATCAAGATGGACGACAACATCCTCGCCACCGGCTCCGGGGGCAACTATGCCCTCGCCGCCGCCCGCGCCCTGGTGCAGAACACCAGCCTTGGCGCCGAGGAAATTGTGCGCAAGTCCCTCGCCATCGCCGGGGACATCTGCGTATACACCAACCAACACCACACCATCGAGACCCTGGAGAGCGAATAGCAGATGAGCGAGATGACCCCACGCGAGATCGTTACCGAGCTGGACCGCTACATCATTGGGCAGCACGAGGCCAAGCGGGCGGTGGCCATTGCCCTGCGCAACCGCTGGAGAAGGATGCAGGTCGAGCCCCGGCTGCGGGCGGAGATCTTCCCCAAGAACATCCTCATGATCGGTCCCACTGGCGTGGGCAAGACTGAGATCGCCAGGCGCCTGGCACGACTGGCGGACGCGCCCTTCATCAAGGTGGAGGCCACCAAGTACACTGAGGTTGGCTATGTGGGCAAGGAGGTGGACAGCATCATCCGCGAGCTCGCCGACGTGGCCATGAAACTGGTTGCCGAGTCCGCGATGCGGCAATACCGCACCCGGGCCGAGGACGCCGCCGAGGAGCGGGTGCTGGATGCCCTGCTCCCCATGCCCGCCAGCACCACCGAGCAGGAGAAGCTGCAGAACCCCACCCGCCAGAGCCTGCGCAAGCGCCTGCGCGAGCACAGCATCGACGACCGTGAGATTGAGATCCGCGTTGCCGCCCAGTCGCCCAGCGTGAACGTAATCGGCGGCGGGGCAATGGAAGAGGTCAGCAGCCAGCTCCAGAGCATCTTCGAGTCGCTGAACCAGGGGCGCACCGAGACCAAGAAAATGAAGATCAAGGATGCCTTCGAGGCCCTGGTCGAGGAGGAGGCGGGCAAGCTCAGCCGCGGCGACAACCTCAAGGATCGCGCCGTGGAGCTCGTGGAGGAGCACGGCATCGTCTTCATCGATGAAATCGACAAGATCTGCGGCCAGGATACCCAGGGATCCCGCGGCGAGGTCTCCCGCCAGGGCGTGCAGCGCGACCTGCTGCCCCTCATTGAGGGCTGCCAGGTCAGCACCAAGTACGGGATGATCAGGACCGACCACATCCTCTTCATCGCCTCGGGCGCCTTCTCCATGGCCAAGCCCTCCGATCTCATCCCCGAGCTGCAGGGGCGCCTGCCCATCCGCGTGGAGCTCAAGCCGCTCTCCACGGATGACTTCGTGCGCATCCTCACCGAGCCCCACGCCTCGCTGACCATGCAGTACGACACCCTGCTGCGCACTGAGGGACTCGAGATTAAGTTCACCGAGGGCGCCATCCGGCGCATTGCCGAGGACGCCTGGACGGTGAACGAGCGCACCGAGAACATCGGGGCCCGGCGCCTCCACACCCTGATGGAGAAGCTGCTCGAGGATCTCTCCTACGAGGCCCCGGACCTTGCCGACAAGCAGGTCACCATCGACGAGGCCTACGTCGACGAGCATCTCCGGGATCTGGTCAGCGACGACGATCTCAGCCGCTACATCCTCTAGCCATGCCCCACCCCCCAACCGACCCCGATCTCTCCCCCGCCGAGCGGCGGCTGCTGGAGCGGCTGGGCAGGCTGCAGCAGCGCTTCCTTGAGGCGGTGCGGGTGCGGCAGGAGGAACTGGCGCGCGATGCCGCCCGCGAGGCGGAAATCACCCGCATCCGCCGTGAGATGATCGCGCTCAAGGAGGAGAACCAGCACCTCCGGGAAACCCTGCAGGCCTGGCGGGAGGGCATGGGGCGCGCCCTGCCGTGACCTGCTAGCCGAGGCTGGCGTCCCGGCGCCAGCGCAGCAGCACCAGCAGCAGCGCCGCGCACAGCGTGCCCAGGGCGATGGACAGGGCATAGGGCAGCGGGTTGTCGCACAGCGGGATGACCAGGATCCCGCCATGGGGCGCACAGCAACCGCAGGAGAGCAGCATCGAGAGGCCCCCGCCCACCGCCGCGCCCAGCACGCAGGACAGGCGGCTGCGCAGTGGCCGCAGCACCATCAGGGGCAGCGCCCCCTCCGTCACGAAGAGCAATCCCTTGAGCACCGCCGCCCAGGCCTGCTGGCGCTCGCCCGGGGTGAAGCAGTGCCGCCCGGTGCACAGGGCCGCAAGCCCCAGCGCCAGCGGGGGAATCATCCCCCCGGCCATCACCGCCGCCATCAACTGCAGTCCCGGCCCTGCGGCGGGCACCGTGTTGGCAAGCATCAGCACCCCCACCGAGTATGAGAGCTTGTTGAGCGGGCCGCCCATGTCCGCAGCCATCATCCCGCCTAGGATCGCGCCCAGCAGGCCCAGCAGCCAGGGCGGGGCCTCGCCCAGCCCATGGTCGATGAGATCGTTTAGCTCCGCGCAGGGCGGGTTGACCGCCAACTCGGCAAGCAGGGCAATAATCATGCCCCCCGCCAGCGGGGAGATGAGCAGGGCGAACATGGCGTCATGACCACGCGCCCGCGCGCCCGCCCAGGCCATGCCCTGTGCTACCGCACCCCCCGCAAATCCCAGGATCAGGGCGCCCAGCACCCCTGCATGGCCCATGGCGGCCATGAGCCCGCCCACCAGGCCGGCGACCAGGGCCCGGCGCCCGGCAATGGAGCAGGCGATGACCGCGGAGAGCACCGGGAAAATCATGGCGCCCAGGTTCCAGGACACGTTCACGAGGAACGGCATGAGATCGGTGCCCGGGATGAGCAGCTCCAGGGAGGAGAGGATCCCGGCGGTGGCGACCAGGGGCATGGTCAGCGAAATGCCACTCATGAGGTGCCGGAACAGGCGCTGCCAAAGGCTGGCGCCATGGCTCACCTTGAGGGGATCATAGGGCTCGGCCTGTGGGCCCAGGGCCCGCCTGATGAGCGCGCCCGGGTCGCGAGCCCCCTCAGTGGCGCTGGCGAGCACCAGCGGCTTGCCGAGGAACCGGTCCATTTCCACAGCCCGGTCGGCGGCGACAATCACCGCGCGGGCCTTGGCAATGTCCTCGCGGGAGAGGGGGTTGCGCGGCCCCGCGGCGCCATCGGCCTCCACCTTGATGGAAAGGCCCTGGGCGCGGGCCTCCCGCTCCAGCGCCTCAGCGGCCATGTAGGTATGGGAGAGCCCTGCCGGGCAGGCAGTCACTGCCACCAGGTCCAGGCCCTGTGGGGACGGCACGGGTTCCTCACGCTCACGCTCCGCCTCCGCGATCGCCCCGCGCAGCTCCCCGGCATCGGCGGCGGCGCACAGGCGCCCGCGCAGCGTGGGATCCGCGAGCAGCGCCGCCAGCCGCGACAGTACCCCAAGGTGAATGCTGGGATCATGGGCCGGGGCGGCAATGAGGAAGATGAGCCGGCAGGGCTGGCCATCCGGCGCCCCAAAGTCCACGCCGCGGGTGCAGGAGAGCGCGCAAAGCGCCGGGGCCCGGACCCCCGCGCTCTTGGCGTGGGGAATGGCAATGCCCTCCCCCATGCCGGTCCCGCCCTGTCCCTCCCGCGCCAGCACGTCCTGTAGCAACTGATCGGGATCCACAATGCCCTCGCGCCCGCGCAGCAGGTCCACCGCCATGGCGATGGCCTCGCGGCGATCGGCCGGTTCCGCGCCCATCCGCACCGCGGACGCGGGCAAAAGGTCCAGAATGCGCATCCTCTCCCTTAGACCGGGCGAAAGCCGATCGGATCGTTGCCGTCCAGCGACTGGTCCATGCTCAGCGCCGGCATCAGGTCCTGGGGGTGGCCAACCACGTGCGCGGGGACCCCCACCACCGTGGTATGGGGGGGCACATCCTCAAGCACCACCGATCCCGCGCCAATCTTGGCACCCTCGCCAACCGTGATGTTGCCCAGCACCCTGGCCCCGGCCCCGACCATCACGCCCGCCCCCAGCTTGGGGTGGCGGTCCCCGCACTCCTTGCCGGTGCCGCCCAGGGTCACCCCCTGGAGGATGGAAACATTGTCGGCGATGCGGCAGGTCTCGCCAACCACAATCCCCGCCGCATGGTCCAGCATGATCCCCGAGCCAATCTCGGCATGGGGGTTGATGTCCACCCCAAACACATCGGCAGCCCGCCCCTGCAGGTACAGCGCCAGGTGCTCACGCCCCGCGCGGGACAGGGCATGGGCAATGCGGTAGGTGGCCAGGGCATGGGGACCCTTCAGGTACAGGAAGGGGGTGAGGATGGAGGAGACCGCCGGATCACGGCGCAGCACCGCCAGCAGGTCATGGGCGATGGCAGGGCCGATGCCTGGGTCACCCTTTAGCACCGGGCAGAAGATGTCCTCGAGCGCCCCGCGCGAGACCATCGAGGTGGCCAGCAGGTTGGCAAGCACCCGCGCGCAGCCCTCGCAGAGGCACCCCGCCGAGAGCACCGCGTCGTTGAGCATGCCGTGCAGCGCCGGTTCCTCGCGCGCCGCCCCCAGCGCGGCGGTGGTGATATCCTGCCAAATGATGCTCTCAAGTGAGGGCGCGGCTTGCATGGGCATTCCTTGCCTGGGTCCCGGGCACCCGACAAAAATAGGTCAGAGGGGACGGTTTTTGGATAGAATTGTGGGACAGGTGGCGCGGCGCGGGGCAAGCGCCAGCAGGGTGAATGGAGGGGAAGATGCTCAACAAGCTGCTCAGACTGCTTTTCTACTGGCCGATCCGTCTCACGTCGTCGTGCAATTCTATACCTTTTGAGCCCCTCAATGAATTCACCTTTGACAAAAACCGCCCCCTTTGCTACCTCACCATGTCCTCGTCGGTGGCGAACCTCCTGAGCATCGAGCGGCTCACCCAGCGCCTGGGCCTGCCCTCCCCCTTCTCCGACCTCACCATCAACGGCAAGCAGCTCAAGCGGGTCGTCTTCCTGCGCCGCCCCAGCTTCTTCCACTCGGTCAGCATCAAGGTGAACTTCGAGCACCTGCTCAGGGAGTGGGTGCAGGCCGCCCGCGCGGCCGGCACCGACATCCAGATCCTGCCCATCACCGTGATCTGGTCCCGCGACCCTGGCATCGAGGGCCGGCCGGTCTGGGGCTTTGACAAGCCGCACTCCTCCTTCCAGAAATTCTTCCGCATCATCTTCTCGGGCAACGAGAACTGCAACATCATGTCGCGGCCCATCAACCTGCTCGAGGCCGCCAAGCGCTTCAACCAGCGCGAGCGCCCTGACTTCATCCGCCGCGCCATCGAGATCCACTTCCGCCGCCAGATGGTCACGGTCACCGGCCGCCCCCTGCCTGACCGCGCCCGCCTCATCGAGGCCCTGCTCGCCCGCCCCGCCACCCGCGAGGCCATCGCCCTGGAGGCCCGCACCCGCGAGGGGGGCGAGGCAGCGGCCGAGGCCGCGGCACGCGACATCTTCGAGCACATGGTGGCCGATGCCCGCTACTGGCTCATCCGCACCATCAACCGCTTCATCTCCTGCCTGTGGCGGGGCTTCTTCCACGGGCAGCAGATCGACGGCGCCGCCAAGGTGCGCGCCCTTGCGCAGAGCGGCCACGAGATCATCTATGTGCCCTGCCACCGCAGCCACATGGACTATGTGATGATGTTCTTCGTCATCTTCCATGAGGGGCTGCCCATCCCCCAGGTGGCCTCGGGAAACAACCTCGACTTCTTCCCCGCCGGCGGCTTCATCCGCCGCTGCGGCGCCTACTTCATCCGCCGCAAGATGAAGGGCGACAACTTCTACCTTGCCCTGTTCCGCGAGTACCTGGCGCTGATGTTCGAGCGCGGCTACGCCACCGAGTTCTTCATCGAGGGCGGCCGCTCCCGGACCGGGCGGACCCTGCCCCCGCGCACCGGCATGGTGGCGATGACCGTGCAGTCGCAGCTGCGCGGCATTGAGCGGCCCATTGCCTTCGTGCCCACCTACCTTGGCTATGAGCACGTCATGGAGATCGGCTCCTACATGAGCGAGCTCTCCGGGCAGAAGAAAAAGAAGGAAAGCGCCCTGGCGCTGCTGGGCATCTTCAAGCGCCTGCGCTACTACGGGCGCAGCTACATCTGCTTTGGCGAGCCGCTGGTGGTGCCCCGCTTCCTCTCAAGGGTCCAACCCGAGTGGCACACCGACGTGGGCGCCAACACCAACCCGCCCTGGCTGCACCAGGCCGTGGACGCCCTGGCGCACGAGATCATCGTCAACATCAACGACTCGGCGGCGGTCAACGGCATCAACCTCTGCGCCCTGGCGCTGATGAGCGAGGACACCCACATCATCTCCATGGACCTGCTCAAGCGCTGCCTGCGGCTCTACATCAAGCTGCTAAAGTGCGATCCCCAGCGCCTCAAGTCGATCCATGAGGAGGATGCCGACCAGCTGGTGCACCAGGCCATCGAGCTGCGCAAGATGCGGGTCTACGACGTGGGCGACCACGTCAAGTACGTCCACCCCAGCGACGCGCAGCTGGTGGAGCTGACCTACTTCATGAACAACATCGTGCACCACTTCGCCCTGCCCAGCCTTATCGCCAACATCATCCTGCGCAACGGGCACATCACCAGGGCCGACATCAACGCCCACACCCGCTCGCTTTTCTACTTCCTGCGCCATGAGCTGTTCGTGCCCGCCGATGAGGCCAACCTTGACCGGCTGATTGAGGTCTATGTGGACACCTTCGTCAGCGAGGGCTACCTCGTCGAGAAGGGGGGTGAGGTCTACATCTCGGGGGATGGCACCGAGGAGATCATCCTGCTCACCCAGTGCATCCGCCTCAACCTGCTGCGCTACATGGTCGGGGTGGCGGCGCTCAAGCGCACCGCCGACCACACCACCACCGTGCCGCAGCTCATCGAGCGCTGCGTGGCGCTCGCCGAGTGCCTGCCGCATGAGGTCTCGGGGGGATCCCCCGAGTTCCACGATCCAATTGTATTCAGGATCATGTGCGACACCTTTATCAGGCACCAGTACTTCTGGGTAAACGATCAGGACGGGACCGTCAAGATCAACCCGCCCAAGCTCGAGAAGCTCGCGAGCGCCGCGGAGCCGCTGATGCGAGCCCGCGACCTGAGGATCCTCTATGGCACCCAGGTCATGGAGCAAGGCGCCGATTTGCCGTAAGATGTCACCGAACCAGGAGGAGGGAAAGGAATGCTCAGGGAACTTAGGTGGATGCTGGCGGCACTGTTGGCCGCCCTGCTGCTCTCATCGGCTGCCATGGCGGCGGGCCACGGCGAGGAGGCGCCCGCGGAGGGGGGTGAGGAGAGCGCCGAGGGTGGCGGCGAGGAAGGCGCCCCGGGCGATGACATGGGCGACCTGCCCTCGGTGGGACCCGGCGGGATTGCGCCGGAGATCGGCTACTACAACATGACCCCGGACTTCATCACCAACCTCGCCGGCACCAGCGAGGCGGGCAAGTTCAACTACATCCGCATCAAGGTCGCGATCATGGTGCTCGATGACAAGGATCTGCCGGCGCTCGGGCGCTATGACGCGCTCATCCGCGACGAGATCCTCAATGTCATCAGTTCCAAGAACATCGCCACCGCCTCCAGCGCCTCCGGGCGCGAGAGCCTGCGCGCCGAGTGCCGCGACCATGTGGCGCTGCTGCTCGAGGACCGCCTTGGGCACACCGTGGTGCAGGATCTGCTCTTCCTCAGCTACATGTACATGTAGCCCCTGCTGGGGCGGCTAGCGCCGCCCCTGGGTCAGCGCCGCCAGGGCGCCCAGGAGCAGGCCCCCCAGGTGGCAGAAGTTGGCGATGCCGTCAATGAGGAACCCCAGGGCCAGGAAGATGACGCTCACCAGCAGCAGCCCCCGGGGAAAGTTAGCGCCGCCAGGCAGCTGGCCACGCAGCGACAGCACCCCCAGGTAGCCAATCACCCCATAGACCACCCCCGAGAGGCCGCCAAAGGTGCCCGCAGGGACAAAGTGGATCTGCAAAAGGTTGGAGGCAATCCCCACGCACAGCGCGAGCAGCAGCACCCGCAGCGCCCCCACCGCGCGCTCCAGCGGCCGCCCCAGCGCCTCCCACATCACCAGGTTGAAGGCAATGTGCAGGAGCCCAAAGTGCAGCAGGCACGGGGTCACCAGCCGGTAGGCATCCGCCCCCAGCGGATCGTGTGCCGCGCCCAGCGACAGGGCGCCTACCGCCCCCCCAGGATCCACCACCCACCACAGGTAGCAGAGCACGCAGAGGATCTCCACCCAGGTCACCGTGGATCTCGCGCTCAGGCGCAGCATCAGCCCCGTGGCCCACGACGAGGGCCCTCCCTGGCCATCCACCTTGGCGCCGCGCTCCCACGCCGCCTCGCTGTAGGCCCGCGAGTAGGGGTTGGACCCAAAGCGCAGCAACTCAATCTTGGCCCTTGGCACCTGGGACTCCTCATGGACCAGCACCTTGGCCTTGCCGTTGAACCCAGGGCGGGAGAAGGCGTTAAACCCCCGGGAGTTTAGGTAGTCCACAAAGCGCGGGGCCATCTCGGCGGGCAGGATGCCCACCGGATATCCGGTGCGCTCATCATCCTCGTCAAGGGAGAACTCCACCATGGCCTAGCGGGTCCCCAGCCAGCGCATGTATTCGCCCACGCCCTGCGCCACGGTCTTGAACTCCACGTCACAGCCGGCCTCTCGCAGGCGGGTGAGGTCAGCCTGGGTATAGGCCTGGTAATGCCCCTTGAGGTGATCCGGGAAGGGGATCCACTCAATCTCCCCGCGCCCAAAGTGCCGGATGACCGCCTCCGCAATGTGGGAGAAGGGCTCGGCGCGCCCGGTGCCGCAGTTGTAGATCCCCGAGGCGCCCCCATGCTCGAGGAACCAGAGGTTGACCCGGGCCACGTCCTCGACATAGACAAAGTCGCGCAGGAAGCGGTCGCTGCCCTCAAAGAGGCGGGGGTTGGCACCGGAGAGCATCTGCCCGTGCAGGTGGAAGGCCACCGAGGCCATCTCGCCCTTGTGCGACTCCCGGGGGCCATAGACGTTGAAGTAGCGCAGGCCCACCACCTGGGACTGCAGGCGCGGCAGGCGCCGGCGCAGGTACTCGTCAAAGAGGAACTTGCTGTAGCCATAGACATTGAGCGGACCCTCGTGCTCCCGTCCCTCCACAAACTCCTGGCTCTTGCCGTAGGTGGCCGCCGAGGAGGCGTAGATGAAGGGGATGCGGTGGGCGGTGGCATACTCGAAGAGCCGCACCGTGAGCCCATAGTTGTTGCCCATCACATAGCTGCCGTCCCACTCGGTGGTGGCCGAGCAGGCCCCCTCATGGAAAATCGCCTCGATGCGCGCGTGGGGCAGGCCATCCTCACGCCCGAGGAGCGGGTAGAACTCATCCCGCTCCTTGTAGTCGGCAATGTCGAGATCCACCAGGTTGGTGAACTTGTGGCCGTCCTTGAGGTGATCGACCACCAGGATGTCGGAGATCCCGCGGTCGTTGAGCAGCTTGACGATGTTGGAGCCGATGAAGCCGGCCCCGCCGGTGACGATGATCATGGAGGTCTCTCCCGTGGCAGGCAAGAAATGCATTAAGATGTTGCCATTATATGTCACATTGGCAAGGAGGCTGGCTGTGGAACCGGAGCGCTACCTCATCTTCGCGCCCTCTTGGCTGGGGGATCTCATCATGGCGCAGAGCCTGTTCAAGGTGCTAAAGGATCAGGATCCCGGCCGCGCCCTCGATCTCTTCGCCCCGGCCTACATGCGGGATCTGGTCGCCAGGATGCCGGAGATCGACCGCTTCATCGAGAACCCCTTCGCCCATGGCGAGCTCTCGCTGCGCAAAAGGTGGCAGGTGGGCCGGGAGCTCCGCAAGGGGGGCTACTCATGCTGCCTGGTGCTGCCCAACTCCCTGAAGTCCGCCCTCATCCCCCTCTTTGCCGGCATCAGGCGGCGCCGGGGCTTTAGGGGTGAGTCGCGCTACCTGCTCATCAACGAGATGCGCACCAACAAGCAGGACTTCCCGCGCATGGTGGAGCGCTATGTGGCCCTCGCCTACGGCCCCGAGGTAAAGGGCGCCGCAGACCTCCCGCCCTTCCCCAGTCCCGCCCTCCGGGCGCAGCCCCCCAGCGCGGCGCTGCTGTCCCGCCTTGGCATCGCGCTGGACCGGCCGCTACTGGCCCTGGGCAGCGGCGCCAACTATGGGCCCGCCAAGCAATGGCCGCTTGAGAGCTTTGCCGAGGTTGCCTCCTGGTGGATCGGGGAAGGCGGGGCGGTGCTGGCGCTGGGCACCCGCAAGGATCGCCCGGGGGCGGAGCGGATTCAGGAGCTGCTCCCCCCAGGCACCGGGCAATTTTACTGCGCCGCCGGGGAGACCTCCCTCACCGAGGCGCTCGATCTTGCCGCCTGCTGCACCGCGGCGGTATGCAACGACTCCGGGATGATGCACACCCTGGCCGCGGTAGGGGTGCCGCAGGCCTGCATCTTCGGATCCACCTCCACCCAGTACACCCCGCCCCTCTCCCCCCGCGCGGTGTGCCTGGAGTCCACCGCGCCCTGCCACCCCTGCTTCAGGCGCACCTGCGCGCGCGGGGACTACCAGTGCCTGCATGAGATCACCCCCCAGGCGGTCATCTCCACCCTCACCTCGCTGGTCGGGGGGCAGGACTGACCATGCGCGCCTGCTCCCTGGCGGCCCTCCACCTCTACCGGGCGCTCATGGCCGCGCTCAACCGCCCGCTTGTCGCCCTGCTCTGCCATGCCCGCCGCCGCGATCCCCCCTATGGGGAGCGGCGCCAGGAACTGTTCGGCCGCGGCCTGCCCAGCCTGGGGGAAAGCGTCATCTTCCACGGCGCCAGCATGGGTGAGGTGATGGCGGCACGTCCGCTCATCAGGGCCTTCCATGAGGCACACCCTGGGATGCCCCTGGTGGTCTCAACCCGCACCACCACCGGCATGGCCGCCGCACAGGGCCTGCCCGCGACCGCGGTCTACCTGCCCCTCGAGAGCGCCCTGGCGCTGCGCCGCTTCTTTGGCGCCCTGCGCCCGCGCCTCATGGCGATCATTGACACCGAGCTGTGGCCGGCGCTCTTTTATGAGGCGAGGCAAAGCGGCTGCCGGCTGGCGCTGGTCAACGCCCGGTTGCGGGAGAAGAGTGTGCGGGGCTACCGGCGGATCCCGGGGCTCACCCGCGACTTGCTGCTCGCGCCGCTGTCCCTGGTGATGGCAAGGAGCGAGGAGGACTGCCGGCACTTTTGCTCCCTGGGGGTGCCCGAGGAGATCATCAGGGGCGGCGGGAACATCAAGTTTGACCTCAGTCCCGATGAGGGGCGCTTCAATGAGGGCCGCGCGGCAAAGCCGCAGCTGTTCCCCGATCTGGTGCTGGGGGCGCTCAGCACCCACGGCAGCGAGGCAGAAACCATCATTGCGGCCTACCTTGCCCTGCGCGGATCCCTGCCCGGGCTGTCACTGGTGCTGGTGCCCAGGCACGCCTCGGACCTGCCCCTCATCACCGGCTGCCTCAGGGCGCGGGGGGAGCGCTTCCTGCTGCGCGACCGCGCGGGGGTGCCGCTGGCCACGGCCGCCGGGGAGGATGCCGGCGCGCCCCCCCAGGGGGGGCGGATCCTCATTGGCGCCACCACCGGGGAGATGGAGCGCTACCTCGGGCTCATTGACCTGGCCTTCATGGGGGGCAGCCTGGTCGACATCGGCGGGCACAACCCGCTCGAGCCCGCGCACTTTGGCATTCCCACCGTCACCGGGCCCATTTACTACAACTTCCGCGAGGAGTACGCGCTGCTGTGCGCCTCAGGCGCCGCCACCGCCGTGGCTCAGGCAGGGGAGCTGGAGGCTACGCTCCGCTCACTCCTCAAATCAGGGGATCTGGCCGCGCGGGGCGGC
>JAILEI010000102.1 GCA_024688225.1 Succinivibrionaceae bacterium | reverse complement strand
GCCACCGGCCCCGAGCTGGGCGCGGCGCAGCGCAAGGAGGCGCTGCGCGGCATCGCGCTCGCGGTGGGCGACTATGACATCGATACCCTGGGGGTGCTGGTGGACACGCTGCGCGGCTATGCCCTCCCCGAGGATCTTCAGGAGTGGCTGCCCCGCATGGCCAAGGCGGTGGAGGGCACGGACTGGGAGGCCATGTCGGGCCTCATCAAGGAGGTGGGGCAATGAACCACAAGGTGGTCACAGTGGGCGATGACGCCCCCTTTGTCGCCGCGGCCTGCGAGCGCGGGCTCACCGCCGAGGGATACCCGGTGGTGGCCAGCCACGCCGAGATCCCCGATCTCAGCGCCCGCCTCAAGGGCGCCTGGGCGGTGCTGCTCTTCGCGGGGGAGCAGTCGCTGCGCCCCCCGATCCTCAACTACCTCTCCGAGACGGTGGCGAGGATGGGGCTCAAGGTGGTGGTGGTGGGCAGCCAGGCCGACGTGGCCCGCGCCCGCATGGCCCTGCCCAGCGGCTCGGGCGCGCTGGTGATCGACAGCAACAGCACCGCGCGGCAGATCGTGCGCGCCTGCGTGGCGGCCCTGGGCAACGAGAGCGAGGGGGTGCGCCACCAGCTGCTGCTGGTGGATGACGATCCGACCTTCCTCAGGGTGATGCGCAGCTGGCTGTCGGAGGAGTATGACGTGGTGCCGGTGTCCTCGGGCACGCAGGCGCTGCAGTACCTGGCCAACCACCGCCCCGAGCTGGTGCTGCTCGATTACGAGATGCCGGTGCTAAACGGCCCGCGGGTGCTCAAGGCGATGCGCTCGGAGTCGGCGCTGCATGACATCCCGGTGATCTTCCTCACCGGGGTGGACAGCCGCGAGCAGGTCACCGAGGCGCTGTCGCTGCACCCGGCGGGTTACATCCTCAAGAACAACGACAAGCGCCGCGTGCTCGACACCATCGCCGCCTTCTTCGCGGGGATACCCCCGCAGCCCTAGGCGCGGCCGCCGCCGAGCACCACCGTGGAGCGCGGCGGCACCGTGATGGACTGCCCGCCCAGCAATTCCCCAAGGAACGCCCCGCGCGCCGCCTCGTCCCACTCCGCGGCGCCAAAGCACTCGAGGCGCAGGCTCTCCTGCCCGAGCGCCTCATAGAAGGGCTCCAGGCCCTCCCCGAGATCCACCCGCCGCACGTTGCGCCCGGAGAGCGGGATCAGCAGGTCGGCGCCGCCCGGCGCGCCCTGGCCCGCGCGCACCTCCCCCTTATCCACGTACAGGGCGCAGAAGAGGGGCAGGAGCATGGAGCCCTGCTCGATGCGCACCTGGCTGCGCCCGGCGTTGGTGAGCACCAGCGCGAAGCTCTTGTCGTAGATGCGCAGGAAGGCGAAGTGGGCGCCGCCTGCGGCGATGAAGATCTGGGTGCCGCGCGAGAGCGCGGGGTTCTGCTTGCGCAGCGCCGCGAGATCGTGGAGCATGCGCTGCAGCCGCGCGCTGTAGGGGCTGGCGTGGTGATCGCGCATGGCGACAAAGGGCAGCGGGGTGCTGGGCCCGATCTGGTGCTCCATGATCACGTCGCCGAGCTCGTCGCCCATGTAGAGGGAGGGGATGCCGCGCCAGGTGTAGACCAGCGCCAGCGCCGCCTTGTAGAGCGCCTTGTCGCCCCCCAGCTCGGTGTAGAAGCGGGGCAGGTCCTGGTTGTCGAGCTCGTTGATGAGGCACAGCTTGGCCTGCTGGGTGAGGCCCACCGCGAAGTTCTCGCAGGCGCGGCGCAGATCCTCGCCGGTGTAGGGGGTGGACTCGCCGCGCAGGTTGCGCCCGAGGAAGAAGGCGCGGATTGGGCTGAGGAAGCCGGTGTAGTTGACCGCCCCGTCCACCCCGTGGCTGGAGTTGAGCGCATAGCGGTCATCCGAGGTGAACTTGGCGAGCATCAGGCACTCGGGCTGGACCTCGCGCGCCGCGGCGCACATGTCCCTGAGGCGGCGGCGGTTGCCGCGCCCCTGCCCGCCGTCCCCGATCTTGGGGCCGCCGTCGAGGCACCAGCCATCCGCCCCGTAGGGGGCGCGCAGCCACTTCCTGATCACGCTGTTCTCCCCGCCGTAGATGGCGTGGCGCACCTGCTCGCTGGCATAGTCAAGGCGCGGCAGCTGCGGGTTGTGGTGGAAGTAGGCGGCCTCGGTGCTGCCCTCGGGGGTGGTGTGGAAGGTGTAGTGGCCGCGGTAGGGGGAGTCAGGGTGGTGGAAGGCGCCCTTCTGGGTGCGGTCCTGGCGGTCGAACCAGGGGTGGCTGTCGCCGGTGTAGGCAAAGCTGCCGCTGAGCACGAAGGTCATGCCGTAGCCCAGGGTGGCGGTGCGCAGGCGCCTCAGCGCCCCGTTGCCCCCCAGGCGCGGGTCGACGAGGTCATAGTCCTCGGTGTCCTCCTTGAGCGGGGAGGGGGACTTGAAGATGGGGGTCAGGGTGATGCCGTTGCAGCCGAGGCCGGACAGGTAGGGGATCATGTCCACGATGCCGTCGAGGTCGCCCCCGCAGTGCAGGGTGCCCAGATCCTTGTACTCGAGCATGCTGGGGTCGATGGGGCGGTCGGCGGGGCAGGCGGTGGCGTCGATGGTGAAGTGGCCGCTTGAGGAGGCGAAGCGGTCGGGCACCACCTGGTAGGCGATGAGGTCAAAGGCCCACTCGGGGTGGGAGTTCCTGAGCTCAAAGGCAAAGCAGTGCTGCAGCAGCGGGCACTCGCGGGACATGCCCAGTGAGCTGTACCAGACCACGTCGGCGACGCTGCCCTTGCGCAGCAGCGCCACCTTGAAGCAGTAGCGCTGCAGGTTGGAGCCCAGGTCGACGCCCATGGTGGCGTCAAAGCGGTAGATCCCGTGGCGCTCCCCGGTGCACTCCATGGGGGTGAAGAGCGGCTCGTGCTCGGGGAAGGAGACCAGCTCGACGCCCAGGCATTGCGGCTCCACCCCGCGCACGAAGAGGGTCTTGGAGCTGAGGTTGGAGCCCGGGGCGGCGCAGGTGTGGAAGCACTGGAAGGGCAGGGTGCCGCGCGCTGAGGTGGTGTTCTGGCGCATGATGATCTCCTAAAGCTGCGCGAGGGTGAGGCGCAGGGCCTCGTAGAGGGTGCCCACGCCCGCAATCCTCAGGCGCTCGGCCGGGGAGTGGGGGGAGAGCAGGGTGGGGCCGATGGAGGCGATGGCAAGGCCGGGACTTAGGCGCGTGAACTCGGCGCACTCGAGGCCGGCGTGCATGGCGGTGATCCTGGGGGCCGTCCCTGACGCCTCCTGGTAGCAGGCGGCGAGGGTGCGGGCCAGGGGGGTGTCGGCGCTGCCGTCCCAGCAGGGGTGGCGCCCGGAGAGGGTGAGGCGGGCGCGGGCGCAGGGCGCGGCGATGGCCAAAAGGCGCTGCGCGAGCGCGTCCAGCGCCTCCTCCTTGAGCGAGCGCAGGTAGGTGCAGAGGGTGAAGTCCCCGCCCCCGCCCGTGGCCAGCCCGCAGCTGAGCGAGGTCTCGACCACGCTGGGATCCACGCCCGACTGGCGCAGCGCCCCGTTGGGCAGCGCCGCGGCGAGGCCCAGGAACTCCCGGGTCTCATCCTCCCCCAGGGCGGAGGGGGCCGTGCCCTCGCCAAAATCGATTTCAAGGCCGGGCTCGGCGGCGCCGTAGGTGGCGCGCAGCCCCAGAAAACCTTGCCGCAGCGCCTCCTTGGCGCGGGGCAGGTCGGCCGGGTCCAGGGCCAGCGTGGCGGTGGCGGCGGCGGGGATGGCGTTTTGCGCCTGCCCCCCGGAGAGGGCGGCGAGGCGCCAGGGGATCTCCCCTGGCAGCTGCCAGAGCAGGCTGAGGAGGTCGAGGATGGCGTTGCCGCGCCTCAGGTGGATGTCCGCGCCGCTGTGCCCGCCCAAAAGGCCGCGAAGCGTTACGGTGAGGGCGGCAAGGCCGGTGGTGGGCTGTGCCTGGCCCGCGTACCTTATCTCCGCCGCCAAGGAGCCCGCGCAGGCCACGTAGATGCAGCCATCCTCCTCGGAGTCGAGGTTGATGAGCCCCTGGCCCTCCAGGAGCGTGGGGTCAAGCCCGCAGGCCCCGCGCATGGTGGTCTCCTCCTCGACGGTGAGGATGGCGCGCAGCGGCGGGCAGCTCAGGCCAGGATCCCCAAGCAGCGCCATGGCCAGCGCCACCCCGATGCCGTTGTCGGCGCCGAGCGTGGTGCCCTTGGCCATCACCATGCCCCCCTCCACCACGGCCTCGATGGGGTCGCGGTCAAAGTCGTGCGCCACGCCCTCCCCCCGGACCGCCACCATGTCCATGTGGGCCTGGAGGATCACTGTGCCGTGCCCCTCGCGCCCCGCGGACGCCGGGCGCTCGATGATGACGTTGCCCACCTGGTCGCGGCGGGCGGGGAGGCCATGGGCCCTCGCGAAGCCCAGGAGCAGTTCCGCCATGCCCTCCTCATGCCCGGAGCGGTGCGGGGTGAGGAGGATGTCCCGGAAGTGGCCGAAGACCTGGGTGGGGCTGAGGCCTGCAATGCACTCGTTCATGCTGGATCCTTACCAATTGCGCAATGCCACGGATTCTAGCGCTTTTGGGGGCGCCGCGCCACGCCCGGGGCGGTGCTAAAATGCCCACCTTATGTGATGCTGCCCTAAGGAGGTGCCCATGCTATCTGCCCCAATTGCGCTCGGCGTGGCCGCGGGAGGCGCCCTGGGGGCGCTGCTGCGCCTCTCCTGCATCCGCCTTGGGGCGCGCCTCCTCGGCTCTGAGCCCCTGGGCGTCACGCTGGGCAACACCCTCGCCACCCTGGCGGTGGGGGTGATCCTCGCCGCGCCGCGAGAGGCCTGGGTGCTGCTGTGCGCGGTGGGCGGCGTGGCGGGGGGGATGGGCACGCTCTCCACGCTCTGCACCATCCTTATCTCCAAGGTCAACCATGGGCAGCCCCTTGCCGCCCTTTGCTACCTCGCGCTCAACGCCGCGCTCGGCATGGCGGCGATCTGGGCGGGGCACGGGATCGGGGTGGCGCTATGCTAGTGGAACTGGCCTACACGGCGCTGGGCGGAGCGGCGGGCGCGCTGCTGCGCGTGCTCCTCGACTCGCTCTACGATCCCGCGCTCTACTCCCTCTACGTCAATATCGGGGGCTGCTTCATCATGGGGGTGGTCTCCTGCTGCCAGGGGCACGGCCTCATCGACACCCGCTTTTACCGCTACTTCCTCAAGATCGGCCTCATCGGCTCCTTCACCACCATCACGGTGATCTGCTGGGCGCTGCTGCACCTCTCCTGGCCGCTCTGGCAGCTCACCCTGGCGCTGATGGGGATCATCGCCGCCTTCACCGCCGACTGCGCCCTGGGGCATGCCATGGCCTGGCGCCTGCTGGGGCGCCGGCGCTGATTTTTGCCGAAACTTGCCCAAAAGATGGTAACATCTACAGGGGTGGCAGGTTGCGGCATGGGGCCGTGCCCGCCCTGGGGCGCTGCCCCGGCAACCCGCACCGAGGCAAAGGCAGGAGGACGAGATGTGGTTGAAGCGCCTGCGCCGCGCCAGCCTGGCACTGGCCGCGCTCCCCGCGCTGTTGCTCTGCGGCTGCGACCCCTACCCTGAGGACTATGTCGGCACCTGGGTCGGACTTGACGAGCGCCGCAACGTCTCCATGATGTACACCTACCGCATCACCCAGACCCGCGAGGAGCAGTTTAGGCTGCGCGTCACCCAGAGCTACTACGCCAGCGAGAACGGCCTGATGCTGGTGTGGAAGAGCTCCAAGCCCCGCTACTTCAACGCCGTCTACGACAGCTCCAACAAGGGCTGCCTGCGCGGCACCTTCGGCTTCATCTGCTACGACATCCACGACAACGTGATTAAGGCCGGGCCCATGAACCTGGTGCGCCGCGCCAAGAACACCACCCAGAAGCTCAAGGCCGCCGCGCTCAACTCCGCCAAGCGCATCTACCCCAACATCCCCGCCGTGGACTAGCGCCAGGGCCCCTGAAAGCGCAAGGCCCCCGCCACTGGCGGGGGCCTTGTTGCATGGCGCGGGGCGCCCTCAGGAGCCCTGGCGCTCGACGGTGCGGTTGTTGAGCACCACCAGGTCGGCGTTGATGTAGTCGACCACCTCCTCGCAGGTGTTGCCAATCAGCGCGGCCGAGGCGCCGCTGCGCCCCGCCGAGCCGATGAGCACCACGTTGGCGGCGATGTCATGGCAGATCCTGGGGATCACGTCATCGGGCATGCCCTCCTCGATGTGGCACTGGCGGTGGGGGATGAGGTGCTCGTCGGCGAAGGCGAGCAGGCGCCGGCGGTGCTCGGCGACGATGTTCTCGGCGTAGACCTCCGGGGCGTAGTGGGGCACCTCGAGCATCACCGTGGGCAGCATCACCGGGGCGCTGTTGATGAGGTGGATCTCGTTTCCTGTGATGGTGGAGAGCAGCTGCGCCTCGCGGATGAGCGCGAGGTTGGTCTTGGCCGACAGCGGCGAGGTGAAGTCGAGGGCCACGGCGATGGCCCCGGAGCGCGACCACTCGTGCTCCTTGGCGATGATCACCGGGATCTCGGCGTGCCGGAGCAGGTACCAGTCGATGGGGGTGAAGAGGATGGCGTCGAAGATGCCGTGGTGGTTCACGCCCTTGAGCAGCAGGTCGTGCCCCCCGGAGCGGATCTCCTCGATGACGCACTGCCCGATGTCGCTGCCCCACACCACCTTGGGCTCAATCTCCACGCCCTCGCGGGCCGCGATCTCCGCAAGCGACTCGGTGAGCTGGCGGCGGGTCTCCTCCTCGACGCTGTGCCGGGTGTCGCCCTCGGCGGCCTTGCTGAGGATGTGCACGTCCTGGGTGAAGTCGTAGATGACGCGCAGCGCGGTGATCTTGGCGCGGGGGTTGTAGCGCACGAACTCGATGGCGCGCTCCAGCGCCAGCTGCCGGTCACGCTTGGGCTCAATCACCACCAAAAGGTGCTGGTACTGCTTCATGATGTCGCTCCTTGGGCAGATCGCAGGGGCGGCCCGCCCCTGGGGGGATCACCTAGGAATATAGGATAAGCCCCCCAAAAAATCAGCAACTGCCGCTCATTTGCGTGCGCGGCCTAGCAAAATTCAGCGCCTGAGGGAGGAGGGGCGGATCCCCAGCAGGAGGCAGAGGGCGAAGTAGACAAGGGCGCCGCCTAGGATGAGCAGTCCCAGCCACAGGGCGGCCCCGAGGGTGCCCTGGGCGGCCCACCACCCAAGGTCGGGGGAGATGAGGCGCAGCAGCGCGCACATCGCCGCCGCCGCGGCCGCGGCGCGCAGCAGCAGCGCCACGGTGGCCCGGGAGAGGGTGTAGATGCCGCGGCGGCGCAGGAGGGTGAGCAGGCAGAGCATGTTCACCCAGGCGGCGAGCGCCGTGGAGAGCGCGAGGCCGATGTACCCCAGGGGCAGGATCAGGATCAGGTTGAGGGCGATGTTGGCGCCGATGGCGATGAGGCTGCAGCGCACCGGGGTGCGGGTGTCCTGCTGGGCGGCAAAGCCCTGCACCAGCACCCGGACCATCATCAGCGCGCACACCCCCACCGAGGAGGCGAGCAGCGAGAGCGAGGAGCAGCGCACGTGCTCGGCGGTGAAGGCGCCGTGCATGAAGATGGCGCGCAGGATGGGCTCGCGCAGGGCGATCATCCCGCACATCGAGGGCAGCCCGAGCAGCAGCACCAGGCGCACCCCCCAGTCGAGGGTGTCGCGGTAGCGCGCGGCCTCCTGCCGCGCGTCGATGCGCGAGAGGGCGGGGAGGATCACCGTGGAGATCGCCACCGCGAACATGCCGATCGGGAACTCGAGCAGGCGGTCCGAGTAATAGAGGTAGGAGATGGCGCCGGTGGCGAGGAAGGAGGCGAGCACGGTGTTGACGATGAGGTTGACCTGCCCCGCCGAGACCCCAAGGATGGCGGGCAGCATCAGCTCACGGATCCGCCGCACCCCCGGGTGCCGCCAGCCCAGGCGCGGCCGCACGATGAGCCCCTGCCGCCACAGCGCGGGGACGATGAAGAGCAGCTGCAGCGCCCCGCCCGCCACCATCGCCACGGCGAGGGCGGTGTTGGGGTTGTCGCAGTGGGGGGCGATGGCGAGCGCCGTGCCGATGAGGGTGAGGTTGAGCACGCAGGGGGTGAGCGCGGGGATGAGGAAGCGGCCGTAGATGTTGAGCAGGGAGCTGCCCAGCGCGGTGAGGCTTACCAGCAGCAGGTAGGGGAAGGTGATGCACAGCAGCCGCGAGGCCTCGGTGAACTTCACCGCGTCCGGCCCGCCGCCCAGGTAGGCCTGGTACCAGCCCCAGCCGAAGATCGCGGTGAGGACGGGGGCGGCGACCATGCCCAGGGCGCAGATGAGCGCCACCACCAGCGCCAGGGTGCCCACGGTGCGCGCCAGCAGCTCCCGAAGCTGCGCGGCGTCGCCCTCGCGCCGCTGCTTGCTGAACACCGGCACGAAGGCCTGGGAGAAGGCCCCCTCGGCGAAGAGGCGGCGGAAGAAGTTGGGGATGCGGTTGGCGAAGAAGAACACGTCGGCGCTCAGGCCCGCCCCCAGCAGCGAGGCGATGGCCATGTCGCGCACCATGCCGAGGATGCGCGAGAGGAAGGTGGCGGCCGAGGTCACCGCCCCCGCCCGCAGCAGGCGCGCCGTCCCGCCCTCCTTGCCCTGTGCCATGTTCCCTCCCCCTCCGCAAAAAAGACCTGTCCCATGTTAGCGCGCCTGTCAAGGCACCCCCGCCCGCGCTTTCAGTTATGAAAAAAAGGGGACTGTCAATGGCCCGGGGCAAAATTCCCCCCGTGGCGGTGGGAAAAACGGTGGAATCCCGCCAAATCGGTGGGAAAATATGCGCCCGCGCTGGGCAGCCCACGGTGGGGAATTGGAGAGGCTGAAAAAATTCAACCAAATTTCATATAGATATTTTAATATCTTATTTTATGTTGAAATTTTGCCATTGCCAGAATCAATTCCGGGCGCTCCTGGGGCAGCGGGCAGGCGGCATTTGGTTATGCAGTTCAGAACCTAGGTTAAATTATTAGTTCTCTCAATGCGTTGCTAAAAAATAGGCGTGATCGGGCGCGGCGGGGGTGAGATGCTTACAAACAAGAAAGTAAAGGGTTGCCCCGCGCGGCGGCGCCAGGCGGTGGGCAAAGCGGTGGAATCTCTGTAAATCGGTGGGAAAATCCCCATCCCTGGCCACCCCAATCTGCTTGTAAATGAGGGGGATATTTCCCACTGTCCACTAAATTTGCTTAAAATCCAAATAATTATTGCAATTCCATGAAAATGCGCGCAATTTCACCGCCCCCTGAACCCTACCCCCGGCAAGGGGGGCGGCGCGCGGGCCTGGCCCCAGGTGGGAAAAACGGTGGGTTAGGGTTAAATCGGTGGGAAAAGCCGCGCCGGGGCTGGGGCGGGGGCGGTGGGCAGACGCGGCGGCAGCCGCCCTTTTTTGGGGGCGAGACTAGGAGCGGGATCCAATTTTTCCTATAATCGGGCCCATGGGCGCCGCGGTTTCAGGCGGGGGCGCCGGGGAGGGGGCATGGCACAGCGCAAGGAATTTTCCATCACCATCGACTGCAAGGAGGCGGCCATCGCCTCGATGCTGCCCTATTGCGTGGAGGTCCACGAGGGGGTGGGCATCCCCTTCTCCCTGGCCCTGATCGCCTTCACCGGGGCCCCGGTTCGGGCCGCGGATCTGGCCGCCGCGCTCGGCGCCCAGGTGGAGGTTGGCCTCTCCGACGGGGTGGTGCGGCGCTGCTTCAAGGGCTTTTTGTCCGCCCACGAGTTCAAGGGCATCGCCTTTCGCGAGCGCGGCGCCCTCAAGGAGAAGGACGCCTGCTGCTACGAGCTCACCATTGAGTCGGATCTCGCGCGGCTGCGCCTTGCCCGGCACACCCGATCCTTTGTGCGGCAGAATGTGCTCGACGTGCTGGGCGCCATCCTCGGGGAGCATGGGCTCAGCCTGGAGGTCAAGGAGGAGCTGGCCCGGAAGAACGACCTGCCCTCCAGCATGATTTTCACCCAGGCCGGGGAGAGCGACTATGACTTTGCCTGCCGCCTCTGCCTGCTCCACGGCCTCAACCTGGTGCAGGACACCTTCGCGGGCGCCCACGCGGGCAGAGTCTACGTAAGCGACACCGGCCTCAGCTACCTGACCTACCTCGAGCCCGGGGTGGGCGGGGAGCTCACCGCGCCCCGCCAGGGCGCCTACCGCTGCCAGATGCGCGACCGCTCAGCGCCCAGCTTCCTGAGCGAGGTTGCGGTGTCAGGGCGCTACCGCCCGCCCCGCGCCGCGGTCCTGGCCCTTGGGGACGATGGCGCTGCCGATGATCCTGTCCACGATGCCCTCGCCGCCTGCTATGGCTACTACGAGACCCTCAAGGAAGACGGCTCGGACGATCTTGAGTTCGTGGACATGTCCGCCCAGCGGCGCGCCCTGCTGAGCGTGGGCGAGTGCCTCGCCCCGCACGCTGGGTGGTCCTACCACAGCACCGATCTCGCGATGCGCCCCGGGCTGGTGGTGGCCCTCTCCGACTTCTACCCCGGGGAGGGTGAGGATGCCGAGATCCTCACCACTGAGCTCACCCTCTCCTACAATGTCAACTACCCGCAGGACTATGCCCTGCACCCCCTGGTGCGCTCCCGGGAGGCCAGCGTCGAGGCCGCGGCCGCCTGCCGGGGGCTCTCGCTTGAGGATCAGCCCGAGCGGCTGCCGGTGCTGGGTGACGCGGGCCACGCCCAGGCGCTGCTCCTCACCCCGCGCGGGACCATCATCGAGGGCACGGTCTGCGACCAGGACGGCAAGTTCGATCCCTTCGGCAAGCGCTGCCCCTGCGAGTTTGACCACCCCCAGGATCCCTCCTTCTTCTACCTCATGCCCCGCGGCGGCAGGGTGCCGGTGGTGGTGCGCAACTCCAAGTGCGAGGGCGGCGAGGCGAGGCGCTACTTCCCCTGCCTCGGCGACCATGCCTTCGTGGTGGCGGTGGGCGGGCGGCTGCAGCTGCTCAGCTACCACCCCGTGCTGGGACAGCTCTCCTACCTCGAGAGCACCGGCATGGGCACCTTCCCCTGGCTCGATGGCACCAGCGCCTCGGCCCTGGGGCAGGATGGCCAAGGGCTGCGGGTCAGGGGGATCCTCGGCTCGGCGCGGGATGAGCTCACCGAGTGCCTCATCTCCGGCCGGATGGACTCATACATCGCGCGCTTTGGCATCACCCACCAGGCGGACACCGCCCTGGGCTTCTACCAGTCCCACCATGCGGCGCAGTCCGAGGCCTGCCGCCTTGAGTATGCCCAGGCCCGCAGCGCCTACCTCGGCTGCAAGCACAGCCTCATCGGCAAGGCCCAGGGGCTCACCCTCACCCCGGAGGAGCGCGAGGCCTATGAGGGCGCGCGCCGCCGCCTCACCGCGGCCCGCACTGCCGTGGAGGATCGCGCCCAGTGGCTGCTGGAGAACTTCTTCTCCCACTACGCGGCAAGGGATCAAGGCAAGGGCTGACCGGGGCCCCCCAGGGGGGCCAGTGGATCCTGGCCCTGTGGATCAGCCCGGGGCGCCCCGGGCACAGGCGAGGCGGCCCACCCCCTTGGGTGGCGGGCCGCCCCTAGACACGCAAGGAGCGGGGAGCGGCCATGACCGAGCACAGCGAAAACCTCAGCGAGATCCTCTTCAAGCCCCAGCGGGGCTATGTTGAGACCTCGCTCATCTCCAACAGCGGCGCCCCCCTGCCCACGGACTGCCAGCTGGACCTGGTGGGCGACGGCGACCTCCGGGAATGGTACCGGCCGCTGGAGCGCCTGCACTGGGCCTGGAGCGGCAGCAACCCCGTTGACATCGAGGAGGCCCTCTCCTGCGTGGCGGCGGGCACCGCCACTCGCTCCCGCCCGGGGCTGCTTGACACCATCGCCGACTATGGCCCGGGCAACTGGAACTACGAGTTCTGCCGCATCGCCCAGCGCCGCGCGCTGCGCGGCGCCGCGCAGCGTGAGGCGGGGGAGGGGATCAAGGCGGCGCACGAGTACCGCCTCGCCTCCCGCTACTTCGCCATTGCCGCCTACCCAAGGCTGCGCTCGGACCTGCTCGCCTCAGAGGCGATGCTGCACTGCCTCAAGGCCTACCGCGCTATTTTCGCGTGCAACCCGGCGCTGGGCACGCTGCGCGAGCTGGAGATCAAGATCCCCGGCGACGGCGCCTCGGTGGGCTTCCTGCACCTGCCAGGGCTGGAGGCCCCGCAGCCCTGCCCCCTGGTCATCTGCACCATGGCCTACGAGCAGAGCGTCCCCGAGCTCTTCAGGATCTACGACTCCTTCCTGCGCCCCCACGGCATCGCGATGCTGGCGCTGCGCCTGCCCGGGGTGGGGGAGGCGGGCAGCCCCGACCTTGACCAGGAGAGCTCGAAGATCATCGCCCAGGCGGTGGAGCGGGTGCGCGCCCTCCCCGAGATTGACGGCACCGCCCTCCTCGGCATGGGCTTTGCGGTGGGGGCCACCGCCACGCTGCGCGCGGCGCTCACCCACCCGGACTGGTTCCAGGGCCTGGTGGTGGTGAACCCCATGGCCGACGCCATCTTCACCGACCAGAAGCTGCTCAACAGCTTCCCGCTGGTGCTGCGCTCCTCCTGGTGCAACCGCATGAACCTCGACGCCTCCAACTGGGAGACCATCGTCCCGCAGCTCCAGGCCCTCTCGCTAAGGCGCCAGGGCCTGCTCTCGGCCTCAGGGCGCAGCCAGGTGCCCACCCTGGCGGTGGCGCTGGAGACCCATGCGGCATTGCTGGGGCGCGATCTTGAGCTGCTGCGCGGCACCTTCCGCAACTTCACCCTGATCCGCGAGGGCACGGGGAAGGGCGCGGGCAAGCGCACCATCGAGCGCCTCGATGCCATCTTCCACGAGGTGGAGTCCTTCATTGTGGAGCGCCTTGGCCGTGGCGAGGGCTGAGCAAGGGCCGCGCCGGGTGGTGGTGGTCAAGGTGGGCACCAGCACCCTGACCCGCGGCGGCGGCGCCCTGTGCCGCGAGGCGATGCTCGAGCTCGCGCGCGCCCTGGTGATGCTGCGCCGCGCGGGCGATGAGGTGGTGCTGGTCTCCTCGGGGGCGATGGCCGCCGGGCGCGAGGCGCTGGGGCACCCGCGGCTGCCGCCCCTGATGAGCGCCAAGCAGATGCTGGCCTCGGTGGGGCAGGGTCACCTGATGCGCCTGTGGTCCGAGCTGTTCGGCATCTTCGGGGTGCAGGTGGGGCAGCTGCTGCTCACCAGGGCCGACCTTGAGGATCGCGAGCGCTACCTCAATGCCCATGACACGCTCTTTGCCCTGCTCGGGCACGGCATCCTGCCCATCATCAACGAGAACGACGCGGTCTCCACCCGCGAGATCAAGATCGGGGACAACGACAACCTCGCCGCGCTCACCGCGGTGATGTGCAGCGCGCGCCTCGTGATCCTGCTCACCGACCAGAAGGGCCTTTACACCCAGGATCCGCGCACCTGCCCGGACGCCACCCTGATTGGGCGCGTGGAGCTCCTCGACGCGGCGGTGCTTGCGCTGGGCGGCGGGGCGGGCAGCGCCCAGGGCACCGGCGGGATGGCGACCAAGCTCACCGCGGCGCGCACCGCCACCGAGGCGGGGGTGGAGCTGGTGATCGCCGCGGGGGCCAACCCCGCGCAGATCCCCGCCCTGGCCCGCGGGGAGGGGGAGGGCACCTTCTTCACCCCGCAGCCTAGGCATTTGCAGCGCCGCAAGTCCTGGCTCGCCACCGCGGTCCGCCCCCAGGGGGTGCTGGTGGTCGACCAGGGGGCGGCGCGCGCGCTGCTGGGGGGATCGTCGCTCCTGCCCTCGGGGATTGTCGCGGTGCACGGCGAGTTCCTGCCCGGGGCGCTGGTGGAGGTCAGCGACCTCGAGGGCGGGGAGGTGGCGCGCGGCATCGCCCGCTACGCCGCCCATGAGCTTAGGCAGATCCAGGGCCGCAAGTCCACGGAGATTGGGCAGGTGCTGGGCATGACGCGCGGGGATGTGGCCATCCACCGCGATGACTTGGTGCTGCGCGGGGAGGAAGGCAATGCTTGACATGGAACAGGTGGGGCCGCGCGCCCGGGCGGCGGCCGCCGCCCTCGCCGTGCTGCCCACGGCGCGCAAGAATGAGATCCTGCGCGCCATCGCCGCGGGGCTTGGGGAGGAGCGCGGGCGGATCATGGCGGTGAATGCCCAGGAGGTGGACGCCGCGGCGGCCGCGGGGCTGCCGGCGGCGCTCTGCGATCGGCTGCGCCTCACCCCCGCGCGCTTTGATGAGATGCAGTCGGGGGTGCTGCAGGTGGCGGCGCTGCCCGATCCCATCGGGGAGGTGCTCGGCGGGCGCACCGTGGAGAGCGGCCTGCGGGTAGTGCGCGAGCGGGTGCCGCTCGGGGTGGTGGGGACCATCTACGAGGCGCGCCCCAACGTCACGGTGGACATCGCCGCGCTGTGCCTCAAGTCGGGCAACGCCTGCGTGCTGCGCGGCGGCCGCGAGGCGCTGCAAACCAACCTCGCCCTCGACGCGGTGATGCAGCGCGCCATCGCGGGCGTGGCGGGGCTCGATCCCGCCCTCGGCGGGGCGGTGACCCTGGTCAAGGGCACCGACCGGGCCGACGTCACCGCGCTGCTGCGCGCCGACCGCTATGTCGACGTCATCATCCCCCGCGGCGGGCAGTCGCTCTATGAGCGCTGCCAGAAGGAGGCCACGGTGCCGCTCATCGAGGGCGGCTTTGGCATCAGCCACATCTTCGTGGACGACAGCGCCGACCTGCGGCGCGCGGTGGGGGTGATCCTCAACGCCAAGCTGCAAAAGCCCTCGGCCTGCAACGCGCTCGACACGCTGCTGCTCACCCCCGCCGCGGCGCGGGGGCTGCTGCCGCTGCTGCTGCCGGATCTCGGGAGGGCTGGGGTGCGGGTGCACGCGCATGGGGAGGCCCTGGCGCTGTGCGCGGGCTACCCGGTCCTTGAGGAGGGGGTGGCGGCGGATCTGGACCGCGAGTTCCTCGCCCTGGAGATGAACGTGTGCCTGGTGGCGGACACCGCGGCCGCCCTGCTGCACCTAAGGCGCCATGGGGCCCGGCACTCGGACGCCATCCTCACCGACAGCGAGTCCCACGCGAGGATGTTCGTGGCGGGGGCGCCCTCGGCCTGCGTCTACGTCAATGCCTCCACGCGCTTTACCGACGGCGGGCAGTTTGGCCTTGGCGCCGAGGTGGCCATCTCCACGCAGCGCCTGCACGCGCGCGGCCCCCTGGGCCTGGAGGCGCTCACCACTTACCGCTACGTGTGCGGCGGGGACTACCTCTCCAGGGCCTAGCGCCCCGCCCCGAGGGGGCCCTGAACCACCTCATACCCCTCGCCCTGCCGCACGAACTCGAGGCGGTGGGTCATGCCCGCGGGCACGTCCTCCTCGTAGTGGGAGACAAAGAGCACCGAGGTTGAGCCGTTGGCCATGATCCTCGAGACCAGCGCCCCCACCAGGGCGCGCGCCGTGGCGTCGAGGCCCTGGCAGGGCTCGTCGAGGATCAGGAGCGGCGGGCGCTTGACCATGGCGCGGGCAATGAGCAGCAGCCGCTGCTGGCCAAAGGAGAGGGAGCGGAAGGAGGTGCCCGCCGCCTCCCCCATCCCGAGGAGGCGCAGCCATTCCCTGGCGCAGCGCTGGTCATCGTCCCCGGCCGCGCGGTAGAGCCCGATGCTGTCATAGAGCCCGGAGATGATCACCGCGAGCGCGGGGCTTGAGACCCGGTAGTCAAGGTGCAGCGCCCCGCTGACCATGCCCATGCCGCGCCGCACGTCCCAGATTGACTCCCCGCTGCCGCGCCGCATGCCCAGCACCGTGACATTGTTGGCGTAGGTGAGCGGGTTGTCGCCGGTGATGAGCGAGAGCAGCGTGGACTTGCCCGCCCCGTTGGGCCCCTTGATCAGCCAGTGCTCGCCGCGGCGCACCGTGAAGTCAAGGTGCGAGAGCACCGGGCGCTGGTAGGTGACGCACACGTCGCGCAGGCTGACCAGGGTTTCAAGCCCGCGCCCGGTGGCGGCAAGGCCGTGGGGCGGCTCGGGCAGCTGGCAATCCCTTGGGGAGGGCTGGCTGAGCAGCGCCCGGGCATCGGGATCCGCGAGCACCTCGGGCACCGGCCCGAGGCGCACCACGCGGCAGGCGGCGATGAGTCCCAGGGCGCTGGCGTCAGCGGGGATGTCCGCCTGGCGGTTGACGATGAGCGCCACGGCGGTGCCCTGGGCGCGCAGCTCGGCGATCATGGCGCGCAGTCCCGCGCGGGCCTCGGGGTCCAGCGCCTCGAAGGGGGTGTCGAGCACCAGCAGGCCGGGGCGGCCGGCGAGGGCGCCCGCGAGCAGCGCCTTGCGCCCCTCCCCGCCGGAGAGGGTGCGGATGGGGGCGTCGAGGTGGGCGGCAAGGCCCAGCGCCGCCACCAGCCGCGCCGCAAGATCGGGCTGGCAGTCGCCCAGCAGCGCGCGCAGGGTGATGCCGCGCTCCTCCTCAGGGCTCAGGGTGTCGTCGTTGCGCAGCCGGAAGTCCTCCTCGAGGAGCGCCGCCTGGCGCTCGAGCGAGACCAGGGCGGCGCGGGTGCCCTGGGGGGCGCTGCCGGAGCACAGGGGCAGCTCGCCCGCGAGCGCCCGGGCCACGGAGGTCTTGCCCTGCCCGGTGCCGCCGATGAGCGCCAGCAGACCGCCCGCCCCAATGGACAGGGTGCCGATGCTGACCGTGCGGCCGCCCTCGCGGCCAAGGCTGAAGGTGGCGTCCTCGAAGGTGATGGTGCCCATGGTCTCTCTCCTGCGCGGTGGGTGGGGGAGGCGCCATTATAGGGGCTTATGCGCCCCATGTGTTGTGCGAATGCGATCACAAATTGGCAATTATGTGGGGGGCGGGCTGGCACGGGCGGTGTAGGCCCGCGCAGAATATTCTAAAATCAGGTGATCTAGGATGTTCCCTTAAGGAGAGACAGCATCATGCCCCACAAGATTCTGGTCCTGCTCAAGCCTGGCGAGGAGCAGCCCGCCCTCGAGCGCGCCTCCGAGTTTGCCCGCCTCAATGAGTCCCTCGAGGTGGTGGCGCTGCGCATCATCAACAAGTTTGATGAGTCCAAGCGCAAGATGCTTGAGGAGTCGGCCAACAGCAAGGCCGAGGATTTCAGGCGCCGCTACCCCTCGCTTGCCGAGATGGGCCACAAGGTGATCTTCAACACGGACGTCGCGGGGGCCTTCATCGGTGAGGCGCACAGCGGCGACTATGCCTTTGCCGTGATCGGCGCCAACTCGCGCAACACGGTGCGCGACCTCTTCGTCAGCCCGCTCGACAACCGCATCATGCAGCAGGTGGAGCTGCCGCTCATCGTGGTCAAGCGCGGCAACGCCTCCTCCAAGGTGGAGAACTCGCTGCTGCTCGCCATCGACTTCTCCGGCGAGAACCACTCCAACGAGGTGGACGAGTACCTCTACCAGGCGGCGCGCCTGTTCAGCGACGACTTCGGCGGCGAGATCTACGTCGCCAACTGCATCCCGCCGACCCACGGCGCGATCCGCAGCCGCGAGCTGGAGATCCCCAACCCCACCTACCAGATCCCGCGCCGCGCCGACCTCAATGAGGATCTGCTGCGCGAGTACGCCCAGCGCCACGCCATCCCCGAGGATCACACCTTTGTGGTCGAGGGGCGCATCGATGAGGCGATCCCGCGGCTGTGCAACCAGCTCAACGTGCGCATGGTCTGCATGGGCCACGCCGGCTCGCGCGGCTTCCTCGAGAGCAGCGCCTCGGAGCTGGTGCTCGAGCAGATCACGGGCGACCTGTTCACGGTGAACGTGCACCTGGCCAAGAAGATCGTCGACGAGTACCGCGCCAAGCACAAGGATCACGACTAGATGCAGCACCGTTGCGACGTGACGGTGGCGGCCATCAGCTATAACACCAAGCTGCAGGAGTCCTACGTGCGGCCCGACCAGTACGGGCCGTGCCGGCTCTACAAGATGGGGGAGAAGTTCTCCTTCTACCGTTTCCGCGACCGCGATGACTACCGGGACATGGCGCCGGGCAAGTTCTGCCCGGATTTCTGGTCCTGCGTGGGTCCCTACATCCAGTCCGCCCTCAACGGGGGCGCCTTCAAGCGCAGCACCTACCTTGACGACCGGCTCATGATTGCCACCTGCAACAGTGGCACCCGGCCGGTGACCTTCGTCCTCCAGCGCCTTGACTACCTGGCGCTCTTCGTCGAGGGGCTGTTCGATCCCGAGGAGGTGGAGCTGCTCTGCGAGTCCCTCAAGGGTGTCAGCTATGTCACCGAGGTGGTGCCGCGCATTGAGGCGAACTACTTCGAGGTCTACGTCGACCTGGCCAAGTTCACCGGGATCGGTGAGCTGCAGGCCATTTTCAGCCTCCTCCCCAACCTGTCCATCGACCATATCGAGTAGCCATTTGGGCGCGCTTGTTGCATGGCACCAGGCCAAGGCCTGGTGCCTTTGCTTTTGGGGGAGGGACATGCCATGGTGAGGATTGCCTGCCTTTTGCTTTCATTGCTGGCGCTGCCGGCCCTGGGGGCCACGGCGCTCGACTGCACCGAGGATGCCAGCGGGCGCCGGGTGTGCCGGGATCCTGGCGCCCATGCCATCCTGGCCCCCTCCAGCCCGGCGGCGGTGCCCG
>JAILEI010000058.1 GCA_024688225.1 Succinivibrionaceae bacterium | reverse complement strand
CCACGGAGCCGCTCGGGGTCGCCCGTGATCCCGGCCACCTCGCCGGCGCTGCCCGCCGCGCCGAGGGCCGCCGCCGTGGCAGCCTGCAGGGCCAGCATGGCCCTGTGGATCTCGGTGGGGGTGGACTTGGGTCCCAGGGCGCTGAGGGCGCCCAGGTCAAACTGCTGGGCCTGGCCGAAGAGGCCTGAGATGTACCCTTGGGGGAAACTGGCGGTCTTGAGGGAGTTCATGCACTCAAGGCCCAGGGTCCTAAAGCCCTCGAGCTGGCTGCCGAGGTCGTTGATTTCCTTGAGGTTGTCGCTCACCGCGTCCAGCCGCTTGGCAAAGGACTCCGCCGAGCGCAGCCGGCCGTCGCTGGACTTGAGGGCAAATTCGGGATAGGACAGGGCAATGCTGGCGAGCTCCTCGTTGTCGCTGATTTTATCGACGGTGGTGTCAATGAGCTGCCGGACCTCCGCCTCGCTGGCCCTGGCCTTCTCGTCCTGGTAGCCGGACTGGATTTTGCCGATGGTGGCCTCCAGCAATTCCCGGCCCGCCTCATCGGGTTCCTTGAGCGACTCCAGGCCCACCTGGTTGCGGTTCCCCTTGGGGTCATAGAGGGAGGCCTTCACGTAGTCAAGGTACAGCGTGCTGTGCCCCCGTCCCTGGAGCTTGCTGTCGCTGATGGTGCTGAGCATTTCCACGGCCTCGGCGAGGGGCTTTTCCACCTTCTCCCTGATGGCCGCGGGATCCGGCTGCCCGGCATCCTGGGCAATGCCGTTCAGCAGCTGCCTGACGGTCGGCTTGAGGATGAACCTCAGCAGCTCCCCCATGGCGGGCTTGGCGTTGTCCTCAACCTTCCCCTGTGAGGAGAGCTGGTCCACGGCCGCCCCGATCATCTTTGACACCTCATTCCTGGCGGTGATGGTGTTGATCTTGCCCGCCTCCTGGGCCTTGAAGCGGCCGATGATCTCGTTGAGCCTGGCGCCGCTGATGTTGGAGGTGGTGTCAAGGCCCTCGAGATCCCTGAAGACCTGGCGGGTGGACGCGCCCGCGGCCGCCTCCCGAAGGTTGGTCTTGATCTCGGCGATGAGGTTGCGCACCTTGTCCCGGCCGTCGCCGATGTTGAGCAGGCACTTGAACTTCTGCCAGAAGCCGGCCTGCTTGACCTCGCCGCTCGAGGAGAGGTAGTAGGACGCGTTGTTGGAAAAGCTGTGGATTTGCTCGGTCATGGCCAAGCCCTCCTGGTAAGGTGGTGCCTAAACGGGCATGAAGCCCTGCGCGGCCGCCCGCGGTGAGGGGGTGGCCATGAACTCGCCGTCGCGGTTATGGGTGGCGCTGGTGCTCAGCAGCGTGTCCCTGACGAGGAGGGCCCGCTCGGAGAACTCGGCGAGCAGGGCTGCCAGCCGCTGGTGGCCAAGGCCGGTGAAGGGCACGGTGCGGGACATGACCAGCGTGCCGTTGAACATGCCGAGGAAGTTGCCGCCGGTGCCCTCCCCGTTGAAGCCCAGCTCCAGGGCCTTGCGGAGCACCGGGGGGGACACGTTGTAGGTGCGGTCGGGATCGGTCACCGGGACGAACAGCGCCACGTCATCGGCCTCCTCGCGGTACTCGATGACGATGATCATGCCCTCAAACTCGAGGCTGCAGGTATTGTCGGCGTCAACCTCGAGGCCAAGGCCCGTCTCCCTTGACAGATCACTGATGAGTTGGCTGAAAGTGCCCATGCGCGTCTCCTTTAGCTTGCCTTGCCTGGGGGCCCATACCCTAAGCCTAGCATTTTTCAGGGTGGATTTCCGCATTTTTTTGGGCTTTTGTGATCAGCCTTCCCCGTTGCCGCCCCCGCCCGGGCGGATGCCGTCCTCATTGACCACGGTGAGGGAGAGCAGCCCCACCAGCAGCGCCGCGGCGCCAAGCCCGAGGAAGGACACGGACAGCGACGTGAGCCGTGAGGCATGGCCGATGATGACCGGCCCGAGCAGGATCCCCGAGTAGCCGATGGCGTTGATGATGGCGATGGTGCTGTGGACCGGGTAGCCCCTGATGGTGCCGGCGTAGGAGACCAGCTGCGGCACCACGTTGGCGGCGCCGAGGCCGATGAGCACGAAGCCCAGGCAGGTGGCGCCGATGCCAGGGAGGAGCACCGTGATCGCCCAGCCCAGGGCCATGGCGGCGCAGCTGAGGGCAATGGTGCGGCGGCGCCCGAGGCGCAGCACCAGGCGGTTGCCGGCAAAGCGCATCAGGGTCATGGCGATGGCGTAAAAGGTGTAGATGAAGCCGGCGCGCCCGAGGTCGAGGCCGCGCACCTCGGTGGCGAAGACCGCCGACCAGCCGATGACCGCGCCCTCGATGGCGTAGGCGATGAAGCAGATCACCCCGACCATCCCCACCTGCCTGGGCATGCGGCGCCATTCCCCCCCGTGCGCATCCGCCGCCGGCCCGGACTGCTGCTCCTCGTAGGGGCGGATGTCGCCGATGAGGTGGCCGCAGAACCTGAGGGTGATGAGCAGCGCGAGGAGGCAGGCCGAGGCGGCGCCGGCGACGGGCCCGAGGCCGAGGGTGAGGATGGCGCTCATGAAGGCCGAGCCCATGAGGGTGCCCACCGAGTAGCCGCCGTGCAGCCCGGACATCAGGGGGCGCCTGAGCCGTGACTCGACGATGACCGCGTTGATGTTGGCGCTGACGTCCACGCTTACCGTCATGGCGCCGAAGCAAAGCAGCAGCGCCGCGGTGGCCGCGAGGCTGGGGCTGAGCGGGATGAGGGCCAGGACCAGGGCGAAGATCACCGCGCTCCCGCGCACCATGCTAAGGCAGCCGAGGCGGCGCGCCAGGCTCGTGACCAGGGGCAGCGCGGCGAAGGCCCCGGCGCCGGTGCAGAGCAGCAGCATCCCGAGCTCGCCATCGTCAAGGCCAAAGCGCGACTTGACGTAGGGGACCATCGGTCCCCAGGCGGACTCGAGGAAGCCGAGCACGATGAAGGCGCTGAGGCTGGAGACGCGCAGTCTCCTGCTTTCGTGGTGGTCCATGGGGGGCCCTCCGGTCTGGCGCTGTGTGGCAAAGCGCAACATGCGTAACTTACGAAATTTACAAACAGTTGCGATTTTTTGCTAGCGGCCTTTCATTTTCAAGTTTTTTTTATGGAGTTTTTTCGGTGGCAAGGTAGAATTCGCTAACTAAGCGCAATCGGTTGCGCTGGTTCGTCATTGGGAATCTCTGCCATGGGTGTGACCTTAAAGGATTTGGCCAGGGTCTGTGGCGTCTCGGTGGGCACGGTCTCGCGGGCGCTCAACGGCAAGAACGAGGTCAGCGAGAAGACCTCCGACCGCATCAGGCAGCTCGCGCAGGAGCTTGGGTACGTGCCCAACCGCGCCGGCCGGGCGCTGAGCGCGCAGCGCAACCTCAACAGCGTGGGGATCCTGCTGCCCAGCATCAACAGCCCCTTCTTCGATGACATCAAGCGCGGCATCATGGCGGCGCGCGCGGAGTTCATGGATCTGGGCCTCGACGTCGCGATGAGCGAGGTCGAGGGCTGGGATCCGCCCACCCACCTCATGGCCATCGAGGATCTCAGGCAGCGCGGCTGCAAGGCCTTTGCCCTGTGCACGGTCAACGACCAGCGCATCGTGGGGCGCATCAACGAGCTGTGCGACGCGGGCCTGCCGGTGATGCTGCTCAACAACGACCTGCCTGACTCGCGGCGCATCTTCTACGTGGGCCCTGACTACCTGCGCTCCGGGCAGATTGCGGCCGCCATGCTCGACAAGTGCAACCAGGGCCGCAGCCTGCGGATCCTGGTGGTGACCGGGCTGCGCTCCCATGTCGGCCACGCCCAGCGCGTGGAGGGCTTCATCGGCGAGCTGGACCGCCGCCACGCCGACTACAAGGTGCTGCGCCTCGTCGAGGGCCAGGACAGCGACATCATCACCCAGCGCAACACCATGGCCGCGCTGCGCGAGCTCCCTGAGATCAACTGCATCTACATGTCCTCGGGATCGGGGGTGAGCGGCCTCGGGGCGGCGGTGATTGCCGACCGCAGCCACTCCCGCTTCGTGGTGGCCTGCGACGAGATTTACACCACCCGCGAGCTGGTGCGCAACGACATCATCGACTTCGTCATCACCCAGGAGCCCTTCCAGCAGGGCTACCAGTCCATCAAGCGCCTCCATGACTACCTCTCCAAGGGCCGCCGCGGCCGTGCCGAGGACTTCATGGTGGACAGCATCATCAAGATCAAGAACCATTTCGAGTAGCGGCCCCTGGGCCCAAAAGGGGAAGGGGGGCCGTGGGCCCCCCTTCCTGCCATTGGCTGCGCGCGGCCTGGGTCAGTGCTCGCCGCCCTGGCCGTAGTAGGCGTTGGCGCCGTGCTTGCGCAGGTAGTGCTTGTCGAGCAGGGTCTGCTGCATCGGCTCAATCTTCCCGCCCTTGAGCATCACCGCGTGGAAGTCCATGAAGGCGACCTCCTCGAGCACCACCGCGTTGTAGACCGCGTTGGCCGGGGACTTGCCCCAGGTGAAGGGGCCGTGGGAGTGGACGATCACCGCCGGGATGTCCATCATGTTGATCCCGCGGGAGCGGAAGGTCTCGACGATCACCTTGCCGGTGTTGGCCTCGTAGGCCTCCTTGATCTCCTCGTCGGTCATCTTGCGGGTGCAGGGGACCGCGCCGTAGAAGTAGTCGGCCCCGGTGGTGCCCATGGCGGGGATGTCTAGGCCCGCCTGCGCCCAGGAGGCGGCGTAGCGCGAGTGGGTGTGGGTGACGCCCATGACCTTGGGATCGGCGCGGTAGATCTCGAGGTGGGTGGCGGTGTCGGTCGAGGGGTTGAGCTTGCCCTCCACCTTGTCGCCGGTCTTGAGGTCGACCACCACCATGTCATCGGGGGTCATCTCGTCGTACTCCACCCCGGAGGGCTTGATCACCACCAGGCCCGCGTCGCGGTCGATGCCCGACACGTTGCCCCAGGTGTAGGTCACGAGCCCGTGCTCAGGCAGCTCCAGGTTGGCCTTGAAGACCTCGCGCTTCAGTTCTTCTAGCATGTGCGTATTCTCCTTGTGGGTTTGCGGCGCCCCGGGGCGCCTGCCGCCATTTTATCAGGCCGGGCGCCCCCCGCGGCGGCGGGAGGGGGCGGGCGCAAAAAAGTGGGGGCGGCAGCCCCAGATGGCTGCCGCCCCCCTGGCACAAGGCCTGGCTAGAACCTGATCCCGGCCTGCACCCCGACGTTGAAGGTTGAGCTGCCCGAGCGGCGCTCGGCGCCGAGGGTCAGGTCGCCGAAGGTGCCCCACTTTGAGTTCTCAAAGCCCAGGGTGTACTGCGCGTAGGGCGCGGTGCGGCCGCCGGTGTCGGTGTGGGAGGTGAAGCT
>JAILEI010000003.1 GCA_024688225.1 Succinivibrionaceae bacterium | reverse complement strand
CAGGCGCGGCCCAGTCTGACGCGCTGGATCTCTCGTCCACGACCGTCTACGGCGGCGCAACGCGCGTCACGTCCCCCTCTGCCGGCGACTACACGGAAACCGCGGGCAACACGATTTACGCCTCCGGCATCGTGTCGGTCAAGGCGCTCAAGGGCTACAGCACGCTGTCGCTCAATGTCAGTTCCGTGAACTCCATGGGCTCGGATGCAACGGCTGCCTCGGGCAAGACCAAGGCGGTCATCATCTCCACCAGCGCGGTGGACCTGAGCGGCAAGAGCCTGACGGTGACCACGGCCGATTCGGCCCCGAGCGGCAACTACGCGCTGGTCTACAGCGACGCCGGCGTAACCGCGCCTGACAGCGGCAGCGTCACGCTGGCCGGCACCTTCGCGCAGACGAGCTACTCGGGCTCATCGGTCAAGAAGGCCGCCGACGGCGAGCTGCTCTATCTGGAAGCCAAGAATTCCGGCGGCGGCTCTTCGACGACCTACACCAAGGAAGCCGAGACGCTTTCTGCCGCGCATCTTTCCAGCGCCGCGCTTGCCTCGTCCGTGAACAGCTTCTCGGCCAACGAAGGCCTGGCAGCTGCCGTGGCGGCCGCTGCCGCGCCGGGCAGCTCCGGCATTGCCGGATTCGGCGCGATGGGCGGCGGCTCGAACCGCTACGAGATCGGCTCGCACGTCAACATCAACTCGTTCAACGCAGCGGTCGGCGCCGCCAGGCGCTTCGAGAGGAAGAACGGCGACTCGCTCACGGTCTCGGCCTTCGTCGACATCGGCACCGGCACCTCCAAGCCCCACGTGGGCAACTCCTCCGCCTCCGCGGACAACACCCTCTACGGCGCGGGCCTGGGGGCGAGGTACTCCCTTAAGGGCGGCGCCTTCCTCGACGCCTCGGCCAGGGTTGGCCGCGCCCGGGCCGAGTTCAAGGGCTCCTACCTGCGCACCGGCCTTGAGACCAAGTACGACTCGAGGGCCACCTACTATGGCCTCTCCCTCGGCGGGGGCTACAGGCTCGGGGTGAATGACGCCCTCGCGCTCACCCCCTACGCCCGCTACACCCTCACCCACCTCGGCTCCGACACCGTCTCGCTGCGCGGCCTCACCAGCCGCCTGCACCCTGACCCTGTCACCGCGCACACCCTGCGCGCGGGGGTGGACGCCAGGTGGAGGCTCAGCAACACCGCGGCGCTCAACGCGGGCGACAGCGTCGAGCTCACCCCGTATGCCCGCTACACCCTCACCCACCTGGGCTCCGACACCGTCTCGCTGCGCGGCCTCACCAGCAGGCTGCACTTGGACTCCGTCACCGCCCACACCCTGCGCGCGGGGGTGGACGCCAGGTGGAGGCTCAGCAACACCGCGGCGCTCACCGCGGGGCTTGCGGTGGAGAGGACCTGGAAGGGCCGCGCGGAGTCGCAGCTGGGCGGCATCGACCTTAAGGCGCCCTCGCTCGCGGGCACCTCGGGCATCATTGACGTGGGCGTGACCCTCACCCCGGGGTCAGTCAAGGGACTCTCGCTCAGCCTCGGGGCCTCGGGCCGCCTCGGCGACGTGCGCGGCGCCACCGGCACCCTCAGGGTCGCCTACGCCTTCTAGGGCGGATCACAGGCCAGGGGGTGGATCGGATCTCCGATCCACCCCCTTTTTTGCCGGCCGCCTTGGCTAGCAAAGCCCGAGGGCGCGGGGCAGGAAGGTGGAGAGCGAGGGGAAGGCCACGATCACGGCGAGGGCGGCCAGCGCGGCGCCGATGAAGGGCAGCGAGGCGCGGCTGATCTGCTCCATGCTGATGCCGCTGATGTTGGCGCCCATGTAGAGGTTCACCGCCACCGGCGGGGTCACCTGGCCGATGGCGAGGTTGACCGTCATCATCACGCCAAACCAGATCGGATCCCAGCCAAAGTGCGCCATGAGCGGCAGCATGAAGGGCAGCAGCACATAGTAGATGGAGATGGCGTCGAGGATCATCCCTGAGAGCAGCAGGATGACGTTGATCATGAGCATGATCACCCACTGGTTGCCGGAGACGGCCAGCAGCAGCGCCGATCCCTTCTCGATGAGGCCCACCGAGGAGGACACCCAGGAGAAGAGGCCCGCGCAGGTCACCACCAGCATCACCACCGCGGTGGCCTTGACGCTCGCCGCGAGGATGTCAAAGAGCGCCTTCATGGTGTTGATGGTGCGGTAGATGAAGGTGCCCACGAACAGGCCGTAGACCACCGCCACCGCCGCCGCCTCGGTCGGGGAGAACACCCCGCCGTAGATGCCGCCCAGGATGATGATCGGGGCCATGAGGCCCCAGAAGGCCTCGCGGAAGGCGCGCAGCAGCGGCACCTGGGGGGCGCTGCCGCGGTAGCCGCGGCGGCGGGAGATGATGAGCACCGCGCCCATGATGAAGGCGGCGACAATCAGGCCCGGCACCACCCCGGCGGCGAACAGCGCCGGCACCGAGACGTCGGCCACCCCGCCGTAGATGATGAAGGCAATCGAGGGCGGGATGACGATCGCCAGCCCCGAGGTCACCGAGACGGTGGCCGCGGCGAAGGGCTTGCCATAGCCGGCCCTGACCATCCCCGGGATGAGGATCAGCCCCAGCGCCGCCACCGTGGCCGGGCCCGAGCCGCTGACCGCGCCCCAGAAGGTGGCGACCAGCACCGCCACCACCCCCAGGCCGCCGGTCATCGATCCCACCATGACCTCCATGAAGGCGATGAGGCGCGCGGCAATGCCGGCGCGCTCCATGGTGAAGCCCGCGACGATGAAGAAGGGGATGGCGAGCAGCGGGAACTTGGCGATGCCCGCGAAGAAATTGTAGGAGAGCATCGCCGTGCCGAGGTCCCACTGCCACATCACCACCAGGGCGGACATGCCCAGGGCGATGGCAATGGGGACGCGCACCAGGATGGCGGCGACGAAGATGCCCAGCAGCCAGAAGGCCGGATCCTGCAGGATTTCACCCATGCTAGGGCCTCCCGGAGCGCAGGGCGCGGGCCGAGGACTGCACGATGCGCAGCATCACCAGCGCCGAGAGCGCCGGGGTGCACAGCGTGTACCACCACACCGGGATCCCCAGGGACTCCGAGGTGACCTCGAGGTCGATCTCATCGAGCACCTCGAGGCAGCCGTAGTAGCACAGCGCCCCAAAGAAGCACAGCCCAAAGGCGGCGCCCAGGAAGTGGCAGGCCCAGCGGGCGCGCGTGCCCAGCGCGTTGAAGAGCAGTGACATGGAGAGGTGCCCGCCGTCGCGGAAGACCGCGGAGCTGCCCAGCAGCACCACCCAGACAAAGAGGTTGACCGTCATCTCCTCCGACCAGGCGAAGGAGAAGTTGGACAGGTAGCGCACGGCCACGTTCACGAAGGCGATCGCGGCCATGGCGGCCAGCAGCACCGCCCCCAGGATTTCCTCGAGGAAGCGGTTGAGCAGCGACAGCACCGTTACTGCTTCCTGGCGCCCTCAAGATCCGCGCGGGCGGCGGAGATGAGCTCGCTGCCCAGCTCCTTCTCCCACTTCTCGCGCACCCCGGCGGTGGCGTCGTAGAAGGCCTTGAGGCCGGCCGCGTCAAAGCGGGTCACCGCCACCCCATGGGCCTCGAGCTCCTGGTAGGGATCCTCGAAGGCCGGGGCCTTGCCGAGCTCCTTGAGCAGCGCCAGCGACGAGCCATCGTCCATGCCCAGGCGCGAGAGGGCCTTGCCATAGCGCTCCATCTTCGCGGCGCACTTGAGCAGCAGCTGCTGGTCTTCCTCAGAGAAGGACTTCCAGACCTTCTGGTTGGCGCACAGCAGCAGCGGGTCGATGATGTAGTGCCAGTCGGTGTAGTGCTTGTGGTAGTCCCAGATCTTAAGGCCGATGTTGATGCCGTTGGTCGGGTTCTCCTGGCCGTCCACCAGGCCCTGCTGGAAGCCGGTGGTCGCCTCGGACCAGTTCATGTTCACCGGGTTGGCGCCCAGGGCGTTGAAGGTGTCGATGAAGATCGGGCTGCCGACCACGCGGATCTTAAGGCCCTTGAGATCCGCAGGGGACTTGATCGGGCCCTTGCTGGTGGTCAGCTCGCGGAAGCCGTTCTCGCCCCAGCCGAGGAACTTGACGCCCTTCTTCTCCACCGCGGCGGTCATCATCTGCCCGGACTTGCCGGCGAGGATGGCGTCCATCGCCTTGTAGCGGTCGGGCTGGGTGCCGATCATGAAGGGCATGGCCGGCAGGTTGAGCTCCTTGATCTGCGGGGACCAGTTGATGGTCGAGGCGAGCGCGAAGTCGATGGAGCCGTTGCGCAGCAGCATGAACTCCGAGGTCTGCTTGCCCTGCATCAGCTGCGCGGCGGCGTAGACCTTGATGTTGATGCGCCCGTCGCTCTCCTGGCGCACCAAGTCGGCGAAGTAGTCGGCGGTAAGCGCCCAGCCGGAGGTGGGGCCGGGCACCACGCTCAGGCGGTACTCCTGCTTGTAGGAGGCGGCGCCACAGGCCAGGGGAAGGGAGAGGGCGGCGGCCAGCAGGCCTTGCGCCACGCGCTTTAGGGTGATCTTCATTTCAGGTCCTGATGAGGTTGGGTAAAAGCAAAGTCGCGGGCCCACAGCCCGCGGCGCTGGGATTATACGCCCGCGGCGCGCCATCGATCGCAGGTGGTGCGCCACGCACCAAATTGAGGCAGGGGAGGATCGCGAAAAAGCCGCCAGGACTTTGCAAAAATCAATATGGAAATGGATTTTGGGGAGTGCTAGATTCAATCCATGGGGCCCCCCGCGGCCCAGTGGCAGGTGGCAAATTTAGGCAAGGAGCGCGTCATGTCTGACAACATCATCAATTCCCGCAGCTTCACCCTCGATGACTTCCAGCGCCTCGCCGCGCAGAGCGAGGACCAGCAGGAACTGCGCTTGCGCAAGCATGGCGGCGACCTCACCAACACCCCGCTGGGCTTCATCTCCAGGAACTTTGGCGACACCCACGCGCAATCCAACCGCGCCGCCAACCAGGCCTTCCTGCGCGCCCTCGGGCAGGATCCGCGCTACCAGGAGATTGCCCGCACCCTCATCCCCAGCCTCGAGCGCGGCCTGCCGCAGCAGGAGGCGCTCACCCCGGCGCGCATCAAGGAGGCGCTCGGGATTGCCGACCGCATGCTCTGCGCAAGGGCCCTCTGCGGGCATGTCACCGATCTCGGGCTGCTGCCCACTGACGCGCTCCGCGAGCGCTTCACCGCCTATGCCCTGGACTACCTCAGTGACCACCCCGAGGTGAGCCTCCCCACCCTGCCCTACGGTGACGAGGGCCTGCTCACCGAGGAGCAGCGCGCGCTGCCCGCGGAGGAGCGCGGCCGCCTCATCGAAACCGCCGACCAAAAGCGCGCCGCCAGCGCCGCCAGGCTGCTCCGCGGCTTCTTCAGGGACGAGGGCACCCGCATCCCCGAGAACGGCTTTGGCTTCACCGCCGCAAGCCTTAACGGCGACCAGGCCCGGGCCGACGCGCTCAACTCCCTGCTCCTCAACTGCCACGAGCTGCTGCAAAGGACCGATCAGGTCACCGCCGCGGCCTTCCCCGAGCGCCCCGGCCCTGCGGGGAGCAGGTTCTGCGGCAACTGCCAGGATGCCCTGCACAGCCAGTTCAAGCAGATCACCGACCTGCTCCGCGAGCCAGGCGATGAGGGCCCCCTGGCGCTGATGCGGCCCAGCCCCGCGGCCCTCGGGCGCCTCGAGCAGGCGATCCAGGGCGCCGGCCCCGGCCTCGGGCAGCGCCGCGACATGCTCACCGCCATCAACCGCGCCCTCTCCTCCTTCATCAGGCTCGCCGCCCCCACGGGCAACGACACTGAGGCGGCGCTCGATCGCCTCTGCGAGCGCCTCGCCGGGAAGCTCGAGTCCGCCGCCGGCTCGCCCGGGGCCCTGATGCGCCTCGCCCGCGAGGCCGCCATTGGGGAGATCGCCGCCTCCGGCCAGCTCGATGGCCAAGGCGACCTGCAACCGGGGCTCTCAAGGCCCGCCCTGGGGTCCAGCGCCTTTGCCTCGCGCGCCCTCGCGGCGCTCGGGGAGCACCCGGGGGATCTCGATGCCCGGGCCCTGATGGAAACCTTGCGCCGCGAGGCGGGCAGCTTCCTCA
>JAILEI010000178.1 GCA_024688225.1 Succinivibrionaceae bacterium | reverse complement strand
GCCCGGGACCTGCAGCGTCTATGAGGTGGGGGGAACCTGCGAGGAGCGCCCCGGTGATCAAGAGTGCATCGTCAACATGTCCTTCTACAGCCGTCCGGATGTCTGCGTGCACATCAGCGATCCCGCCTCCTGCCAGGAAATCTCCCGCATCCGCGGCAGGCACTGCACCCTGGCGGCTGAGCTGCACCGCCAAAAGCCCCGCCTTAGGATCCACACCATCCTCATCGGCGAGGGGCTCGGGCAGCTCTCCTGCATCTCCTCGGCCACCGGGGGCAGCGTGCAGGAGCCCCGCGATGCGGCGGAACTGGTCAAGGGCCTGCTCGAGGCGGGCACCTCGCTGCGGGAGATCTGCGAGGAATAAGGCGATTCCCGGGACCCAATTCCAAGGTTAAGGGTTATGCGACTGCCCGCAGGTCCTTGGCCCCTGAACCTTAGGCCTGGCGCGGGCCAGGGGGGAGGCGCTGGGCCCTGCGATCCCGGATCTTTTTCCTTCTGCAAGGACTGTCGCCAAAGTCCACGGTGGCATGCGGCCTTGGGGAGGGGCCTTGCCGTTAAGGGTTGCAGGATCGGGGTGATGAGCCCCGCCCCGGCCCGCCTTGCGGGACGCTGGCCAGGGGACTGTGCCTTGGCCCCTGAGTCCCGTAACTTGCGCACGGCCGCGGGGGCGGTCCGACAGGTGGTGCCAGGGGTGGCGCCGTGTGGGATAATGGCAGGCCCAAGTTCACTGAGGAATACCCAGATGAGGCAAACCGCACTTTCTGGCCTGGCGGGGCTGGTGCTGGCGCTTTGCGCCGCGCTGCCGGCCCTGGCCGCGCCGGCCCCCCACTATTTCATGCAGGGCGATCGCCCCGCGCCAGCTGAGACTGCCTATGGCGACAATCCTGCCTGCGGGCAGTATGCGGATGCGGGTGACGCCCGGATTTACTATGAGGCCTACGGTGCCGGGCAGCCGGTGGTAGTGCTGCATGGCGGCGGGGTGGGCACCCCCTATGAGATGGGCGCGCTGATCGATGACCTAAGGCAGGGCTTTCGCACCATTGTGGTCTCCTCGCGCGGCCACGGCCGCTCCGAGATTGGCCACAGCGCCATGACCCTTGAGCAAAAGGCCGAGGACGTGCGGGCGGTGCTGGCCAAGGAGGGCATCACCTCAGCGAGGGTGGTGGGCTTTAGCGATGGCGCCTTTACCGCCTACAAGCTGGCGGCCATGTACCCGGGGATGGTGGACCGGGTGGTAGGCATTGGCGCGGGCACGCTCGAGCCGGGATTTTTCCAGGGCGACCTGCTCATCTCCGAATTGGAGAAGGCGGATCCGGCCTTCGTGGAGTGGCAGCGCGCGATCCGCCCCGAGCCGGGGCGCTGGCAGGAGTTTGCCAGCAACTACATGAAATTCTGGGGCGCGGCGGGGCTTGACCAGGCGTTTTTCACCCAGATCAAGGCGCCGGTGCTGCTCATCGTGGGCGATGAGGACGATCACGCCCCGATCCCGACCGTGCTCCGGGCGCACCAGGCCCTGCCCTGCTCCAGCCTCCTGGTGGTGCCCAAGTCCTGGCACACCGCCTTCCTCGACAACTACGGGGTGGTCCGTGCGGCGCTGCTGCCCTTCCTCAGGGCCGAGGCAGGCGATCCCAGGTGCTCGCGCAAGCTGTCCCTCAACGGGGAGCTGCCCGCGGCCAAGTGACCAGGGCAGGCAAGGAAAAGGGCGGCGCGGGGATGGCCCCGCGCCGCCCTTGCCATTGCTGGCGATTGGCTAGTAGGTGCTGCAGGTGGTGCGCTTGGTGCTGCCCTGGACAGTGCGGAACTTCTCGCCGCTGGTCTGGACCTGGATTTCCACCTTGCCGCCGCTGTTGATCACCCGGATGTTCTGCCCGACCTTGTAGTCGCAGGAGAAGAGGGTGTCGACCACGCTGCTCGCGCCGTTCTCGTCCACCACGGTGAGCCTCAGGCCGGCGTTGTTGCGGTTGCCGGCGGTGGAGCTAAGGCCGCCGATCGCGCCGCCCGCGGCGCCGCCGATGAGGGTCCCGGCGGTGTTGTGGCCGATGAGCTGGCCGGCAACCGCGCCGACAATGGCGCCGAGCATGGTGTTGGTGTCGCCGTCATACTTGTCGGCGGCAACCTCGATGTCCTCAATGTTGGTGATGGTGCCGTTGGTGACATAGCTCTGCTGCCCCGCCGTGTGGGTGGGGTTCTGGCAGCCGGCGGCAAAAAGGGCCACGGCCAGCAGCGCCGGGGTGAGCGTGTGCAGTCCCTTCATTTTTTCATTCCTCCTGGGAAAATTCTCGATGAGCAAATTATCGGGCATACCATTAGGAGGTTGCAAGCACTCCCTGGCCCAGGATTGCCCAATGATCCCTTGCGGGGGCATGATCCACTGGCGCGCTTGCCTCCCATTCCCCTGGGCACAGGGCGGCGACTGCTGGCATGGGGCAGCGCAGCGCGCCTGGGACCTTGGCCATAAATCAGGATCCATGAGGAGTATGGGCATGACCGGACTTGGTGAGTTCCTCGAGCGTGCCGGCCATCGCCGCATCGTCATCAACACCGACATCGATGGCTTTTTGTGCGGCATGCTGCTGCAGCGCCACTATGGCTGCGAGGTGGTGGGGTTTTGCAACAGCCGTGAGTCCATCTGGCTCGCCCCACAGGCGGGCTCGCTGCTGGATCAAGTCTACGTGGACATCTTCGTGGGCGATCCCCGGGTCTTTTGCATCGATCAGCACATTGTGGCCTACAACCGCGCGCACTTGGAGAGGATCGTGGGCTGGGGCACCAAGATGAACCCCAACCTCGACCTTGCGCGGAGGACCTTTTGCGGGGATCTCGGGCCCCAGGCAGACTACTACCACAAGTACCCATTTGGCACGGTGCATTACCTGATGGCGCTCATGGCCAGGGAGGGGATTGAGCCGGGCCTTGATCTTGCCAGTGAGCCCCGGCCGGTCACCGGGACGGGCGGCCATTCAGGCCCCATCGCCCCCTGGTGGGTCATCCTCAGGGCTGATGATGCCATGAACTCCTCGCTCGGCCCTTATGCCGACAACGCCAGGCGCTGGTGGCAAGTCCTGGGGCAAATGGGATCGGGGGCACTGGGGAGGATGGTGCGGCTCATGTATCGCTGCGGGCCTTTGCAAGGCGCGGCCATCAAGGCCCAGCTCTCCCAGTTCTTCCTTGGGGGCCTCTGCTGCGATGGGGCGGACGGGGCCTTTGATGGCGTTGCCGATGCTGGCGGAAGGCTGCAGTCCCGGGTGATTAGGTACTGCAAGGTGATCGGGGATTTGGTGGGCATGGGCCTGGACCTTCCGGGCAGGCTGGCTGAGCACCGGGGGCGGGCACAGGTTGGGCCCTGCACCAGGGAATGCCTTAATGGGGCATTCACGTATGCCTTTGTGCGCAGCCCGCGCCGGCCGGACAAGTGCCTGAGCCTTACCATGGGTTTCAAATAGGCAGGCACTGGGCCCGCGGATCAGTCCACCACCTTGGCCTGTGGGCAGTGGGCCACGATGTGGGCCAGCACCTGGTCAAAGTCCTGGTCGTTGACATAGACCTGGTTGTGGAACAGGCCCGAGCGGATCTTGATGGTGTTGAGGCGGCGGCAAACCACGATGGCGCTGACATGGGAGAACTCGCTGGTGCTGGAGTTCCTGGAGGCCGCCAGCAGCCCCGCGCCCACGGTGCCGGGCCGGCCGGCGATCACCCCCACCATGGCAGTGAGCTTGCCCAGCGCCCTGGCGCGCTGGAACTGGTGGGGCATCTGGATGTGCCGGACCACGCGCTCGTCCATCTCAAAGCGCACCGAGTACTTGAACCCATAGGACCAGGCGACGATGAAGTAGCCAAGGGCCCCGAGGGCCAGCAGCCCGAGGCAAATGCAGGCGTGGACGAGCGCCAGCTCCCCAAGGCCCTCGAGATCGAAGCCGTTGGCGAAGCAGTCGATGGTGGCCACGAGCGCAAACTCGATGCCCACGCTCAGCGCCAGCACCTTGTAGACGGTGATGAGGATCACCGGGTTCTTCAGCATGGGCACGTCGTGCCGCCAGCGAAAGGTGCCGTCCGGACCCTGCTGCACCCGCTCCGCCGGCACTTCCCCGGCGCCTTTCCTGCGTCCCAACCGACTGCCCTCCCCGCTGGCCTACAGGTACTTCTTCATGTAGTCGTAGAACTCCTTGAACTTGGGGTTCTTGTCCAGCTTGCCCTCCTTCACCATCTTCTCGTAGGTATACTCGATGATCTCCTGGAGCGACATGGTCTTCTTCTCGCCGTCGATCTTGATCTCACCCTTGAGGCTGAGCGCCTTGTCCATGTCGGCCCCGGCCTTAAGCAGCGCCTCGACTATGGGGATGGAACGGGCGCCGATGGCGTACACCAGGGCGGTGGCCCCGTCCTTGTCCTCGGCGTCAACCTTGGCGCCGGCCTTGGTGATCGCCTCCACGATGGCCTCCGCGGGCTCATCCGGCTCGGAGATGGCGAACATGAGCGCGGTGCGCTGGTTCTTGTCCACCGCGTTGGGATCGGCCCCGGCCGCAAGCAGCGCGGACACGATCGCCGCAGAGGGGGCGTCCGGCCCGGACACGGCATGCATCAGGGCGGTGCGCTGGTTCTTGTCAGCGGCATTGGCGTTGGCCCCGGCCTTGATGAGCTCGGCCACAAACCCCTCCACGGGATGGTCCTGGCGCACGGCGTTCATCAGCGGGGTGCGCCCGTTCTTGTCGGTGGCGTTTACGTCCGCCCCCAGCTCCATCAGCCCCTTCGCGTAGTCGAGGTTGATTTCCTCCTTGTCGGCGAGCGTGGTCATGATGGTGTCGCCACGGCGATTCTTGGCGTTGATGTCGCCCTGGTGCTCCTTGATGAGGCGGGCGGTCTCGAGGTCGGCGCCCTCGATCGTCATGAACAGCAACGGCTCCTGCCAGCGATCCTTGGCATTGGGATCGGCGCCGGCGTCAAGCAGGGCCTTGAGGATGTCCTTGCTGGCCTTGCCGTAGACATTCATGAGGAGCGGGTAGCTGCCGTCGGAGTGGTTGGGATTGGCCCCCAGGGCCAGCAACCGCTTGACCAGGCCCAGCCTTTGCGCGTCGTCCGTGACTTTCTTGTTGCGGATCAGTTCCACCACCAGGCCGGCCTTGCCCTCGAGCTCCTTGAGGGTGGGCTTGAGGCCAAGGTAGTAGTCAATGATCTCGGGGCTGGACTTGACCACGTCGGTTGCCACGGAGTAGCTGTCGTCCGCCCAGTTGATGTCGGCCCCGCCCTCGGCGAGGGCCTTGACCACCTCAAGGACGGGCTCGCGCTTGCTGGCGGCCGCCTTGCTGACGTTCAGGTAGTAGTGGAGGGCGTTGGATTCCGACTCCTTCCAGGAGGGCTTGCCCCCCTTCTCGAGGATCTTCCTGAGCAGGGCGGGATCGTCATGGTTGAGGGCCAGCGTGAGCGGGCTGTCATTAAAGATCCGGCACAGGCTGGGATCGGCGCCATGGTCAAGCAGTGCCAGGGCGTAGTCGGTGCCCGCCTTTTGGTAGGCGTAGGAGAGCATGTACATGCCCTCCGTCTCCAGCATCTCGTTGGGATCAAGCCCTAGGTCGAGGAGCCGGTTGAAAATCGCGAGGTGGTTCTGGTAGCTGTCCTTGGACTGGATCCAGCGCTGCAGCAGGCTGCGCCGCTGGGTGCCCTTCCAGGGGTTGAGCTGCCTGAGCTTGCCCAGGTTGGGGCTGAGGCTGAGGTAGTACTCGAGGATCTCCTGCTTGGCGCACAGGAACGGCCAGGCGAGGTTGAGCTTGCCATCCTCGCTCTCCCAGTTGTAGAGCGCCCCGTGCTCCACCAGCAGCTTCACCACCTCAAGGCGCGCCTGCTTCCAGTCGACGTAGTTGAAGAGCACGGGGACCACGGCCTCGACCTTCCCGCCGAGGGAGGTCTTGCCCATGGCGTTGGGGTTGGCGCCCTGCTTGAGGTCGGAGGCGATCTCCTCGACCTTGGTGAAGGCGGTGAGCACCTTTTGGCGGAACTTCTTGTCCTGCTCCTCGGTGGTGGAGCCACTGTAGTGCACCAGTTCCTCGGGCTTGCTGGGATCCAGGGCCGCGGCGCTGGGGGTGGCGCTGGCCTTTGCCCCATCCTTGGAGGGGGCGGGATCGGCGGTGCCAGTCGCGCTGGCGTCCGGGGCACCCGCCTTGTCCCTGGCGCTGCCAGGATCGGCGGACTTGCCGCCTGCCGCGGGCTCACCCCAGTCATTGCCGGCCGCGGGGGCGGGGGCCTGGGCATCCTGTGCAGGGGGGGCTCCCCAGTCACCCGGGGCGCTGCCGCCGCCTGCCGCGGACTCA
>JAILEI010000097.1 GCA_024688225.1 Succinivibrionaceae bacterium | reverse complement strand
AGTGCTCTGGGTCAGTTATTCTTCCAATGAAGGTCAAGCATTCGTCCACCCATGATTTTAAGTTTGGGGTCAGCTATTCTTCCACCCGGAACCGTCTCATTTGGTGGCAGTTTTGACTGGGATCTGGTCCGTGTTTGTGGAGTCACTGTCTTGATCGTAACCCTTGGATTTGATCCTCAGTCCACGGTTGGCGGCGGCGAAACGGCGAAGCGTAGCGGAGCCGCTTTCGCCGCCGCCAACCATGGATGGAAGGTGTGCCGCCCACTTGGTGTGGGCGGCAACGATCCACTGAGGTTTTCTAGTCTCCTCCCACTTCCTGTCCGGCGCCCGCAAGTGCCATAAGTACACCGCCAATGCCTGTGCCTGCTGGTGTGCCGGATGCGATCTTGCCGATGGCCGCTTGCAGTCGCCTGGCCTCGGCCCTGGCGGCGATCAGCTCCGCCCTTAGCTCAACCAGGTCCTGCTCGGCGCGCAGCCTCAGCTCCCTTTCCTTGGCAAGGGCGTCCCCGAGGCTGCGCAAGTCACGCTCCAGCTCGCCGATGCGTGACCTCAGCGCCCCCGACTCGCTGGCGCAGGAATCCCTGACCTCAAGCGCAAACGCCGCCGCGGCCTCGCGCCCTTGCCTGAACTGCTCCCTGGCGCGCCCGTAGATGAACTCCACGAGCCTGATGCCCAGCTCCCTGGCCTCCAGTATGCCTGGCATCTGGGCAAGGCCCAGGAGGCGGTCAGGGACGTCCCCGGCCCTGATCCTCGACACCATCGACGTTATGGTGCTCAGCGATCCATGGTTGCCAAGCTCAGCATAGACTGCGTCGATGGAGCAGTCCCCGCCCAGCCTTTCCATGGCGGCCGCCACCTCCTCAATCCTCAGGTTTGGCCCGCGCTTCCTGCGCTTCTTGCCCGACTTGCCTGGGCTATCATCGCTGGCAGCCGGGCTACCATCTTCCCCTTTCTGGGCAAAATCGCTGGTAGCCAAGCTACCATCTCCCCAGTTTTGGGCATCATCGTGGTAGCCGGTGGTAGCCCCCACGCAGGGTGGCGACACGGTCCCATCCTGCCGTGGACCCTTGGCGGCAGCGGGTTCCACGGGTCCGGTGCCCTCGCTGCAGGTGGGCGCGTCCCCCCGCTGGCTACCATCATCGTAGCCCTTTTCGGGATTGGCGCGCTGGTAGCCCCTGGCCCTAGTCACGCTTCCCATCGCCGCCCCCGTCTCCGCCAATGCTCACGACGCGGCATTCCTTGGTCCTGTGGGTGCTGTCCCTGAGGCGCACCATGAACGTCCCGTTCGAGAGCCGGTCAGCCACCGCGTCGGCGGTGTTGGTGCCGGCCGTGCCGCCCCCCGCCGCAATCAGGTGCTGGTGCCACTCCGTTGGGTCCAGCTGGGAGCAGAGGATGAGCTGGCACTCCCTGTCCGCGCTTGCGTCAATGAGCTCCTTGAGCGAGAGCGGCTCTCCCTTGCGCACCTCCCCAATGAACGCGTCGTCCAGGATCACGGTGTCGTTGCGGGCCAGGTCCTTGATCTCGCCCGACCAGGCGCCCGAGCATCCGTTGCCGAGGAATTCGCACAGGGTGAACATCACGTTGCTGTATGATGAGAACCTGACCTTCCTGCCCTTGCGGAGCAGGAGATCAGCCATCGAGGCTGCAAGCGTGGACTTGCCCGATCCGCTCTTGCCGATGATTAGGATGATTGGCTCGTCCTCCCAGGCACCAAGCCCGATCGCGCCGCGCTGCGCCCTCGTCAGGCCGTCGATCCCGCTTGCCGCCAGCTTGGCCGCCTCCTTGCTGACTGCCACCGGGATGCAGGCGGCCTTCCTGTGCCTCTCGTAGCGGGCAAGCCCCCTGCGGTTGGCCTCTGCCGCCAGGATGCTGTGGAACTGGTCAATGAAGTGCAGCTCCGCAAACCCGGGGTCCGCGACGGACTTCCTCAGCTCGGACTCAAGGCCGGTCAGCCGCATGGACCTGAGCAGCCCGCATGTCTCGTCAAGCGTGTGCCTTGGCGCGAGCTGGTCCAGCGGGTTGGTGGGCAGTGCCGTTGCCGGCGCCCTCTTTCCATTGTTCGCCATCTCCTAGCCCTCCCTCGCGCTGCCGCCAAAGGCCGCGCCGAGCTTGGCCTCGAAAAACCCCTCGGGGTATGACATGCCCCCGTCCCGGGGCGCCGCTGGGGCGCCGCCGCCATCGGCCTGTGCCCCGTTGCCGCCGCCCCCTGCGGGCACGCCGGCGCCCGCCATCCTGTCAATGAAGCGCAGCAGCTGGTGGCGCATGGTGTTGAAGTCCGGCAGGTCGTGCCCCTCCAGCAGCGACTCGACATAGCATGCCGCCAGCCTCCTGTCGTTGTCCCCCAGGCCGCCGAGCAGGCTGAGCAGCCCGTTGCAGTCGCGCCTTGCCGCGGACTCCGGGTACAGCTCGCGGGAGAAGGACATGGCCAGGTAGGACCTGAACGCGGCGGCGGCCACGCCGAGGCTGTCCGCCTCCGCCTCAAGCTCCTCGCGGGAGCGGTTGGCGCGCCTCTCGCCGTCGGTCATGTACCTCTTGTTCATGTGGCGCCGCGGCCTCGGGTGGATCTCCCGGTCAGCCTCGTAGGTGTCAAGCACCCTGCCATCGGCGAGGCGGATGAACTCCACCATTGAAAGGTCGTCCGACTCGCGCGGCACCACCATCTCCCCGGAGTGCGCCCTCCCCAGGTAGTAGAGGTTCCCGTTGAACTCGGCGTAGCCGGTCTCGCGCACCGTGCGGGGGCGCCCCGCCAGCCAGTCGGGCAGCTCATCCGGCAGCGGCCTGAGCAGCGCGCGCTCATGGGCGTTGAACCAGGCGCGCCTTGAGATGTCCTGGCCGCTGTATGGCATGCTGTTGATGCGGTCGCTCTCGGCCCTGAGCATCCCGCGCAGCTCATTGATGTCCCGGGCGCGTATCCTTCCGTTGGCGCAGCATATGGCGATGGCATCGTCGCCGCCCAGGATCACGCTGTCGTTGGCGAACGCCTTCTGCTGCGCGGTGCCCACGGCCTGCTCGGCAAGCGCCTTGGAGCGCGGCTTCCTCACCCCGGTGAGCACCGGCACGGTGCCAAGCGCGGCGCACAGCCTGCGGTAGGTCTCGTTGGGGCGCCTTGCGCCCTTGGCCTTTCCATGCACTGTGAGGGCTGGATCATTGTCGCTGATGATGCATCCAGGCACCCCATCGAAATACTTGACCATGAAAATCACGAAACTGATCCAGCTCCTGGTGGTGATGTCCGGTTCCGCGTCCATGAAGAAAAGCCCAGAGTGTGGCAGCACGCCCACCAGGACCCGCGCGAAGTGATCGGTGTCGCTGTAGTCGGTCCAGGGGAGCAGGTCGCCGCTGGCGTCGATCATCGCCTGCTTCCCCGGGGCGTAGGCGACCGAGGGCCCGTCGTGCCTGCCTGCCTTGCCCAGCCTTGGGTTCCTGCGGGCGCGCTCCTCCTTGGCGCGGCGCTTGAATGTTGAGAGGCTCATCAGCCCGCGCGGGAGCTCGCCGTGCCGGATGTGGCCAAGCTCCATGGCCCGCCTCCGCTCATCCGGGTCCCCAATGCCGGGCACGACGTAGCGCCAGAACCAGGCGTCGCGCATGGTCCTGTGCCCCTTGGCGTGCGGCAGCGGGCGCTGCAGGTAGTCAAACACGCTGTCCCAGTTGGGCTCCGCAAGCGTCATGTCCTTCCTGCATGGGTTGCCGAGCGCGCTGTTGATGCCATCGTCACCCATGGCCAGGATGTCAGCGGGAGAGAGCCCCTGCCTGACCATCAGGTTGCGGTACCAGCCCACGGTGCTATGGGAAACACCGCACATTGCCGCAACCTGGCGGTTCGAAAGCCCTGGGTCCCTGTCCATGGCCAGGGACATTTCCCTGATCGCTGCGATTGTCAGTCTTTTCATTTGATCAACTCCAATGAGAAGTGGGTGGTGGCATGGCGCCACCACGCGCGGCGACTCGCCGCGCACAGTTGATCGTATTAGTTGGACGGGCCCATGGTGAGGGCCAATTGAAGGCTGCAGCTAGCCTTCAGTGGGCACTGGGGATGGTAGCCTTGGTAGCCCGGTGCTCAAAAGGGTGGAAGAATAGCTGACCTTCATGTAAGGTTGGGCGTGATCTG
>JAILEI010000073.1 GCA_024688225.1 Succinivibrionaceae bacterium | reverse complement strand
ACCGCCGCCTGGGCTACGGCACCCGCGCTGGGGGCGCCGGTGCCAGGCTTTTGGCCAGGCTGGGACGGATCCTTAGGAGGCTGTGCCGCCCCGCCCTCCTTGGCCTTATGCCCTGGGGCACGCTTTTTTGTGGGCTGGGCCTTGCCCTGGCTTGCAGCCGGCGCGGGCTTGCCAGGGTCAGGCTTGGCCTCCGGGGACTTGTGGCCCTGATCCACGCCCTTGGGCTCTGCCGTGCCCTGCCCCGCGGGGGTGTGCTGTTCCTGGGCCGCAGCCGTGCCACCAGCATCATTTGCTGGCGCCTTGCCGCCCTCAGTGGGCCCAGGGGTGGGCTTAGGAGTGTGCTCAGGCGCAGGCTCGCTGTCTCCCTGGCCTGGGGTGGGCGCTCCGCCCCCCGGGACTGCGGCGGTCCCGACCTGGGACCCGCCGCCCGCCCCCTCTTGCGGCGCACCAGGATCCTTGGCGGTCCCCTGCGCCGCATCGGCGCCCCCCCCCCGCGCCACCCGCTCCAGGGGCAGCAGCAATGGCTGGGAGCCAATCAGCATCAGGTAGCAGGCATCCTCCAGCAGGGCAATGAACTCCTCGCGCGAGGCGGCCAGGGAGGGGCTGACCAGCGGCGTGCCGGATCTCAGGAAGTCCTCCAGGCGCCGCCTCGCGCCCAGCGCGAGGTCCCGCTCCTTGGCATGCGCCTCCCCCAGGCTGTCGAGGCGTCCCAGATCTGAGATCTCCCCCTGCTCGCTGTCGGTGTAGAAGGTAACCTCGCCCTCAACGCTCTCGCCATAGGGGATCAGGTTGGCAAGCTCCGCGTCCCCATGCTGCATGAGCTCCATCTGCCAGGCCTTGGCAATGGGCAGGAACGCAATGCCCCTGAACGTCACCGCCTTGACGCCCACGCGCTTGACTCGGATCATGTTTCTCCTCCTGAGGCCGCCTCTTGCCTATCTTGCCACAACCACGCCATCCCCAATCCAAAAGCAATTTGCATGCCCGCACCGCAACTCATGGGGGAAGCGCTGGCCCTGCGCTCCTGGTTACCTGGCAGGATGACCAATTAGGGGGGCAGGCACCTGTCTCGTGGGGGCGACAATCCTGGTTACCGCGATCGTGCGCCATTTCGGGGAGGGGCAAGGTGCTCGGGGGCAGAAACAAAAAAAGCCCGCAACGGGCTTCCTTGAAACTGACTCAGTGGTGGACGTTACAGGACTCGGACCTGCGACCCCCTGCTTGTAAGGCAGATGCTCTAACCAACTGAGCTAAACGTCCTTGGTGGGTTGTGAGGGGATCGAACCCGCGACCGACGGATTAAGAGTCCGCTGCTCTACCAACTGAGCTAACAACCCATATCTTGGACGTTTGTGGGTCGTGAGAGAATCGAACTCTCGACAAACGGATTAAAAGTCCGCTGCTCTACCGACTGAGCTAACGACCCAAGACGCGCACAGATCTGTTTGACAGAGCGCATTATACTGGTTTTCCCGCCGGTTGCAAGACTTTTGCGATCCACCTCCCAAAAAATGAAAGGTGCCGCCCAAACGCGGCGCCGGGACTGGCGAAATCCCGCGCCGGGAATATAATTTCACCACCACCCAAAAACGCTAATGGAGAAAAAAGCACCATGAAAATCGCGCTCATCCTCGAGAACTCCCAGGCGGACAAGAACCAGATCATCTTCGATGAGCTGGTCCGCGCCGCCGAGCCCCATGGGCACACCGTGCTCAACTACGGAATGTACTCGTCAAAAGACCAGCGCTGCCTTACTTACGTGATGAACGGGCTCCTCGCCTCCATCGTCCTCACCACCGGCGCCGCCGACTTCGTGGTGACCGGCTGCGGCACCGGCGAGGGCGCCACCCTGGCCTGCAACAGCTTCCCCAATGTCCAGTGCGGGCACATCACCTCCCCCACCGATGCCTACCTCTTCACCCAGGTCAACGCCGGCAACGCCATCGCGCTGCCCTACGCGCAGGGCTTTGGCTGGGGCGGCGAGCTGAACCTCAGGTACACCTTCGGCCGCCTGTTTGACGCCCCCATGGGCGGCGGCTACCCGCCGGAGCGCCGCGAGGCCGAGCAGGCCAACAAGAAGATCCTCGACCGCGTCAAGGAAGTCACCCACCGCCCGCTCATCGAGATCCTCAAGAGCCTGGACCACGACTTCGTCAAGCGCACCATCGACGATCCCAAGTTTGCGGACCTGTTCTACCCGAACTGCCACAATGACGAGATCGCGGCCTTCCTGAAGGCGCTCTAGCCCTCCGCCAGCACGCAAAAGGGCACGCCCCAGCCACTGGGGCGTGCCCTTTCCATTCCCAGGGAGCCTCCCTAGGGCTGCTTGAGCGCCTCGAGCTCCTTGAGGGCCATGGCGGCCGCAGTGTCATTGGGGTAGGCCTTGGCCACCAGGTTGAAGAACTTGCGGGCGGTCTCAAGGTCGCCCTGGGCCTTCTTGATCATCCCCAGCTTGAAGATGGCGTCGGGCCGCTTCTGCGAGTCCTTGAACTGCGCCACGTTGAGGAAGCTCACCCGGGCGTCGTCCAGCAGGTTCTTGCGGTACTGCGCCTGCGCCAGCCAGTACCAGGCATTGGGGGTAAGGCTGTTGTCAGGGTGGTTCTTGAGGTAGGCCCCAAAGGCGGTGATCGCCCCATTGAGATCGTCGGCGAGGATCTTCTGGTAGGCCGCGTCATAGTCGGCCTTGGCCGCGGCGCTGGGCGCGTTGCCACCCGCGGGCTCGGCGCCCTGCTGCGCA
>JAILEI010000067.1 GCA_024688225.1 Succinivibrionaceae bacterium | reverse complement strand
GCCACCAGGCGAGGGCGCCGCCCCGGCGGCAGCGCCCTCGCCTGGTGGCGCTGCCCGCGCTGCGGGCTTATGGAGCGGGTGCCCCTTGAGGTGCTCTAGGCAAGGGCAGGAGGATCCCATGGCACAAAACCCTGGTTTTCGCTGCGAGAAATGCGGCTCAGCAAACACCACCCTCACCGATCAGCTGCCTGGCAAGGGCGGGGGCTTTTTCGCGGCGCTCTCGCGCCTGCTTGCCCCCGGCCGGGCCCTGCCGCGCGGCAGGAAGCTCGTGGTCTGCAAGGACTGCGGGCATGTCTCCCTGATCTGCATTCTCTAGCCGCAGCGGCGCACCCCTGATCGAGATCCCAATTTTGGGATCCTCCCCCCGCAATCCTCATAAAATGCCCTTTTTTTCGCCTGCCCCTTTTCCCTATACTCAGGTTATGGCCCCTGGCAGTTGGCCTGGGCCAGTGATCAAGGGGGCGAAGATGAGCGAGCGGCGGGCAAGTGAACAGGAGGCCCAGGAGGCGATGGCCTCCATGGCGCAGTCAACCTTGGAGAGCCTCAGGCATATTTTTGTCCATGCCCCGGGCAACCGGACCTGGGCGGAGGTGGGGGCCGGCCTTGCCCAGGGCAAGCCGCCCCGGGGGATCTGCAACCTGTCCCAGGGCGCGCTCGAGCGCACCTACGGGGGGCCAAGGGGCGGCAGGGGCGGGGGGATCCGGGCAGCGCCAAGGAATCCTTCGCCACCCTGTGCGCCCGGGGCCCGCAGGTACCCAGGCACTGGCCGGGCCTGGGCAAGGCCAGGATCCTGGGCGATGCCGTTCGCCCCAAGTGGGTCAGGACGGGGTACCTGGGGGCGGCCTTTGGCTTTCACTCGAGCAGGGATTTCATATCCGTGGAAGCTGGCCTGGGCCGGTGCCAGCTGACAAAAAAACCTCCAGCCGCATTGACAATTTTCGGGAGCGCGCCGATCCTGTGGTGCCAAAGCATGCGATCAAGGGCCTGTACCAAGGGCTTGATCCCAGGAAGAGTGACGCATTGATGGACGGCAGGATCGATTTTGGCCAGGGCCTTTATGAGCACTTGAGCCTGACGAATGCGTTTGTCCATGGGATCCTCTGCAACCCTGACCCGCAGGCCAATGCCCAGTCGCTGGACTGCGCCTCGGATGGGGCGTTCCGCGATTCCTTCAACCGGCTCATGGGGTCCACCCATGAGCGGGCCAAGGCGGAGCTCGCCGGCAGCCCCCAGATTTTTGGTGAGTACTGATTGATGATTACCTTGGAGCGGGCCATGGCGCTGGCCCAGGAGCTCCCCGGCCTCGGGCTCGGGGAGTGCGCCACGGGGGAGGATGGCTCCCTCCTGCTTACCACGGCGGCGGGCAGCCAAATTGCGCTGCGCCACGTGGGGGGCGTGGGGCTGGTGGCCATGGCCGTGGTGGGGGAGCTGCCGCAGGATGGCCACCAGGCGCTGCTGGCGCTGCGGGCCTTCATGGGCGGCCACCTGCTCTGGCTGGACTCCCGGGGGCTGACCTTCGCCTGCCCGCCGGGCAGTGGCTGCATCGTGGTGCAGGAGGCCTACACTGATGAGGATCTCAGCGCCAGCACCCTCAAGTCCATGCTGCTGCGCTTCGAGGGCAGCCTCGGGCGGCTGCGGTCCGCGCTTTGCGCACTGGGCAATGGTGAGGGGGCCGCTGGCGACGATGATTTTGCCTCATACGACCCGGCAACCTGGAGAATGGCATGATTGGTGAGGAAAGGGCTAGGGAGCTGGTTGAGGCGCTGGTAGGCGCCGGTGAGGGCCTGGACGGGCATGGTGACTGCCAGCTGGCCGCCGCGTCGGGGCGGGCCATCGCCCTGCACTACACCCCCGGGATGGGCCTCCTGGCGCTGGGGGTCGTGGGACCGCTGCCCGGGGGCGAGGAGCTTGACCTTCGGATCCTCACTGCCTTCATGGGCGCCAACTTCCTGTGGCAGGAGTCCGAGGGCGAGACCTTTGCCTACGATGAGGACAGCAACTGCATCATGATGCAGCGCGCCCTCACGGGCGATGACCCACTGTCCCTGGACGCGCAGCTGGAGGACTTTGACCAGGATCTCGGGCATTTCTCAGCGCTGCTGGAGCAGCTGCCCGATGAGTTTGAGGACTACGACGCCTCCTAGCCAATCCCCCCTGGCGCGGGCCTTGCCCAGCAGCGGCCCCCGGACACCCACGATGCGGCGCCCTCGCCCCCTGCGCCCACCCCCGGGCAGGGCCGCCCCCACGCCTGCCCCAAGGGCAAAAAATAGCCTTGAAATGGATTTTCAACCGCCACTACAATGAAATTGTGACCTAATTTTAGGCACCTTTACCCCATACCCCAGGACAGGAGGCGACCATGCCCAACCAAGTCAGCGGCACCAGCAGCAGCTTTGACAGCTTTGCCAGGCTGGCGGACACAATCAAGGGCCTCGATGGCAGGAAGCGGGTTGAGATCAACGATGGCGGCCTGGCGGCATCCGGGCTCAAGCGCCACTTCCTCTCCATTGGCTCCTGGGGCCGTGACAACCGGTCCCTGACCCAGTCCACCCAGGCGACCGCCCGGTTGCTCAGGGAGACCATGGTCAACAAGTTCGGGGCCAAGGTGGGCAACTGGCTCTTCAGCCGCAGCATCAGCAACAGGCAGGTCACAGGCGAGTCCTCCATCCGCGCCGCTGACGTCAGGCGCCTGCTGGGCGAGGCCGTCGAGGCCTCCAGGTTTTACAGCGCCCGCGCCCTCGGGGATAGCAGCGATGGCAAGTTCCATGGCATAGAGCTCGCCCAGGTCATGGGCCAGGCCTCCAGGGCCACTGGCACCAAGTTCGGGCCCTACCTGCGCCACTGCCTCGCCAAGGCCCAGGCGCTCCTCGAGACGACCCCCCATGACCTGCTGCCGCTGGCCCATCACCGCCAGAGCCTGCAGGAGGTGGCCGCGGAGCTGCAAAGGGCCAGGGAAACGCTTGAGGGACTTGATCTCTCCGGCACGCCGGACAGCGCCCGGGCCCGGGATGAGCTGCTGGGGAAGGTGGGGCACATGGCCGGCATGGCAGTGTCCCGCGCCGCGCAGCTGCAGGCCGAGATCAACGAGTTCCCCACCCAGGGCCAGGGCTTCGGGCAGTACCTTGACCTGGTGGTCAAGTCGGCCAAGGATCTGGCCGAGGGCCTCAAGTCAGACCCTGCCTTCCAGGGCGAGCGGCAAGGCCTCGACCTGGCCAGGCAGCGGCTGGGGGACCTCCAGGAGAAATACTACCAGGAGCACCACGCGGCCGGCACGGTCAGCCCCAAGCAGCTGGGCTTCCTCAAGGAGCTCAGCGCCGAGTGCGCCAAGATTGTCGCCAGCTCAATCAACCGGCCCGGGGCGGCCGGCGACTTCCTCGGGCGGATCAGGAAGGGCATGATTGGCAACCTCGAGCGGCTGCCCTGGGACACGATCAGGCGCGATCTCACCTTTGTCTTGGCCGGGCGTACCGTCAATGCCACCTCGATCATGGTCCCGGCCGTCAACATCAATGGCATAGGCGAGTCCATGAGGGCCGAGGGCATCAACGGGGTCGCCGCCTCCGACCAGGGCCGCGCCAACCACGGGGTCAACATCTGGGGCACTGAGCTGCGCTCCGGCGGCAAGCTGCTCTACCGGGGCGTCAGGCACGGCGTGAACTGCGCCTACGAAATCAGGAACCCCCAGGCGAGGCGGGAGGCCAACAAGGTCCGCGCCCGCGAGGTGGTGACCGCCGCCTTTACCCAGCACCCCGACTTCCAGAACCTGCTGAATCGCGCCAGAAGTGGCGAGGTAATCCACCTGCCCATGGCCTCGATTGCGCTTTTGACCCCCGATCCGATCCGCAGCGCCTTCAGCGCGGCAAGCGGCGAGCGCGCCCAGCTGCGCGGGCAGCTGGAGGCGTGGCAGTCGCTCGAGCAGGAAGGGTGCCAAATCACCATCAAGGATGGCGACCAGGATCTAAAGGTGAGCATCAAGCCCACAGTGCTGTGCTTCAACTATGGGGTCAACGAGGGGGCGCAGTACAACCTCCTCCAGCCCATCGCCGGCTGGGGCTATTCCAATGACCTGAACAAAAGGTCGCTCCTGAAACTGGTGGGCCAGGGCAAGGGGGTGGGCGGCATTGCCCAGGAGCGGGCGCAGGCACTGCAGGAAACCGATCCCGCCACCGCGCGCAAGATCACCTTGCTGGCCAGCCAAATCAAGGAGCTGCAGTCAGGCGGCGGCTATGCGGTCTCGGGGGAGGATCCCTTCCGCCTGCCCGCGCGCATCAACCTGCTCTGCCACCTGTGCGGCATCACGCCCTGCTTCAATTGCAAGAGCGGCAAGGATCGCACGGGGCAGATGGACAACGCGGTCAAGGAGCTGGCGCTCTCCCTCGAGTACAACCCGGGCGGGGTCGGGCTGAGGACCCATGACCGCAAGGATCGGGTCGAGGCGATCCGGACGCTGGCCATGGGCGGTGGCGGCCTGGAGGTCACGAGGCTCAACACCGCGCTGCGCGGCTACAAGATCACCGGGGTCGAGGGCACGCTCAGCCTGTTCGGGCCGCAGGGGGTGGGCGCCTTCCAGGGCCTGAGCATGTACACTGACAAGTAGGTGGAAGCCGCCGGCCCCGCCAGGGGCTGGCACCCGGGAAAGGCCCCCCTGCGGGGGCCTTTCCCGATCCTGCGCGCGCCGCAAATGCGCCAGCCCCCCTGCCCACGGTGGTGGGCAGGGGGGCTGGGAGCGGGGGAGTCCCGGGGGGCCGGGGCGGCCCTAGACTGAGATCATGCCGTCAACCGAATCCTCCTGCGGCGGTTCCTGCGGGGCGCCGGAGGCGCTGCTGGCGGCGGAGATCACCTTGGCGTAGAACTCGGCGGTGTTGATGAACTGCTCGGTGATGCCCTCGAAGGCCTGGTCGTCGAGGAGATCCGCGGGCAGGAGGCGGCAGAGCGCCGCGTGCCCGGTCAGGGGGATGGCCGCCAGCGTGGCGCCATGGGTCTCCTGGTGCAGGTAGTTGGCCTCAAGCAGCGCCATGGCGAGCGGCGCCCCGCACTCGGCGGGCAGGGCGCCGAGGTCGGCGGCCAGCGAGATCTCGTTGGTCTCCTCGAGCACGGTGAACGTCAGGTAGACGCCGTCCACCTCAAAGGTGCAGGAATTGCTTTCGTCAAGCTCGATGTCGATGCCCATCCCAGAGCACAGGTTTTTGATGAGGTGCTGTCCCAGCATGGTGGATAGTGGCTCCTTTTCTCTTGCCCGGGCGGCCAGTGCCGCCTGGGGTCCGTGGGGGAGGGATCCGCGCACGGCATGGCCATGATACCTGCGATCGGATCCCGCTTCAAGCCTTGATCACCGGCAGTGCGCGGCCGGGTGGGGGCGGGCCGGGCTAGATGTATTCCATGATTTGCCGCCCCATCTGATCGACTTCCTCCGCGGTGACCGCGCGGACCACCTGATCCTTGCCATCCATGACCGGCACAAATCCCCCCTTGGGGTCCAGGGTGACAATGGGGCGCTCCACGCCCGCCATCTCCTTGATGATGCCATCCTTGATGTCGTCCCAGGTGGCATCGGGATCATTTTCGGTGGCCTGCTCAATCAGGGCGGAGAGGGCGGTGCCGAGGCTGGCATCCTTGCCGGTGCGGAACGCAAAGTCCGTCTCCTTGCTGGCCTTCTTGGCCTCATCGGCCGCCTCCCCGGTCAGCAGGTGATCCTTGATGAAGTCCCCCAGGATGCTGAGCCGGCCCTCCATGCAGGCGCCGGGGTTGTTGAGGAGGAGGTCGAAGAGCTCGCGGAGCTTGCCCTGCTGCTTGCTCATCATGTAGGTGTCGAGCATCGTCTTGGCGAAGCTCTTCACCATGGTGCCGACATACTCCTGGACCTTGCCAATGTCATTGGCGTCCCGCTCCTGCACGCTTGCCTCATCGAGGCCATTGAGCTCCTCCTCCTTTCTTGAGTCAATCGTGGTCCCGTAGGGGGAGAAGTGGGCGTTGTCAAGGTGCAGGAGGATGCCCCCCGCGGCCTGCTGGACGCCGATGTCCATCTTCTGGAAGTCAGTGAGGGGCAGGCACTTCTGCGCCTTGGGGTCGTACATCTCAAAGCGGGGCTTGCCATCCATGCCATCGAAGTCATCAATGTCCTTGCAGGCGGCGTAATCCGTGGTGTCCTTGATGAAGTTCTCGACCCCGAAACTGGTGAACTTGATGCACTGCTTGACGGGCTTGAAGGACTTGAAAAGATTGCTGACATCCGTCTTGTCGAGCCCCATCTCCTTGAAGATTGTCCCGGTGGCGGGGGACTTGAGATCATCCAGCACCGCATTGAGCTTGGCAGTGTAGGCGCCCTTGCTGAACTTGCCGAAGGACAGCTCCTTGAACAGGGCGGCGCGGCTCATGATGGCGTTGATGCGGCGCTTGGTCAGGGGGCGGCCGGAGGAGACCAGGCCGGTGCTGGGGTCGATCCCAAAGTCCTTGGCCTTGAGCTCGGGGCCGATGAGGTCCGAGAGCTTGTCCATGAAGGCCCTGGAGAAGGTGGCGCGGCCCTTGTTGTCAGTGCCCATGCCCTGCTTGATCCCGAAGGCCTCGCCGAGGCTCTTGAGCAGGGTGGTGCGCACCGCGTTGTTGGCCTGCTCGGTCCGGTCGCTGCGCATCCAGCGGAAGGGGTGGCCGTGGAAGTTCTGGGTGGACTGGAGCCGCCCGCCCTGCCCCGCGGTGACAATGGCGTTGCCATTGGTGATGTTGCCGAGGTTCTCGAACTGGCCAAGCGCGGCCTCATTGAGTGATAATGCCATGATTTGTGTGTCCATTGGCGGGGGGACCTGCCCCCATGCATTTTTACCGTGCGGCGCCTGGCGCCGCACTTGCCCTTGGGTGGCGGCAACCACGGCCGCCGGGGCGCTGGGGGAGGGCGCCTGTCCTGCCCCAGCGAGACCATCATAGCCCAGGTGGAAAATTCACTTCAAACCACTTTTTAGGGTTTTTCCCAATTTTTTTGCGCCTTTTTGGGGGGGGCGGGGATTGACTTTTGCCGGCGCGCCGTGGCGCTCCCCGCTAGCGGATCTTGTACAAAAAGTGCATGTGCCTGCCGTACTGCTCCACGATGTCGTTGATGAGCGCGTCCTGCGACCAGCCGATGACGTCGTAGTCCTGCCCGCCCTCCCTGAGGAAGACCTCGGCGCGGAAGGAGATGTCGGCCATGCGGCTGGCGTAGTCCGGCACCTCCGTCTCCTGCAGCCGCACGCCGTAGGTGAAGTCCATCTCCTCGCCGAGGCCCACCGTGAACCGGGCGAGCTTGCGATCCGGATCGTGGGTGATGGTGGTGGCGAGGCCGCGCTTCTTGAACTGCCCTGCCACCCTCCTGAACACCACCAGCACGGTGTTGGTCAGGAAGTCCCGGGCGTCCCGGGCGTCCGGGCAGTCGATGATGGCGTTGAGGCGATCCTCCCAGCCCGCGGATGACGAGGCCTGCACCGGGGTGTAGTTCTGGCTCTCCTTCTTCTCAAGGTCCATGCGCAGCGACTTGAAGAGCCCGCACATGCAGCCGAGGATGGCGATGGTGAGCGGCAGCGCCGAGATCATGGTCAGCGACTGCAGGGCGGCAAGGCCGCCCATGCACAGGAGCGCCGCGGTGATGATCCCGATGGCGCAGCACCAGAACACTTTCTGCCGCGCGGGGGTCTTGTCCTTGCCGTTGGAGCAGAGCATGTCGATGACATAGGCCCCCGAGTCGGCGGAGGTGACAAAGAACAGGAACACCATCAGCACCGCCACCGCGGAGAGCACCGAGGGCATGGGGAAGCGCTCGAGGAACACGAAGAGCGCCTGGCTGACGTCCGCGGTGGCCACCTCGGCGAGGCGGGTGAAGCCCTCCTGCACCATCCCGATGGCGCTGTTGCCAAAGACGGTCATCCAGATGCAGGTGAAGATGGTGGGCACCAGGAGCACCCCCATGACGAACTCGCGGATGGTGCGGCCCCGGGAGATGCGGGCGATGAAGAGCCCCACGAAGGGCGACCAGGAGAGCCACCAGGTCCAGTAGAGCAGCGTCCAGCCGCCCAGCCAGGTCTCCTTTTGCTGGTAGGCGTAGAGGTTGAAGGTGTCGTGCACGAAGGAGGAGAGGTAGGAGCCCACGTTCTGCACCAGCACCTTGAACAGCATCGAGGTGTTTCCGAGCAGCAGGATGAGGAGCGTGAGCAGCACGGCAAGCAGGATGTTCACCGTGGAGATGTACTTGATGCCGCGCTTGAGCCCGCTCACCGCCGAGATGACCACGAACACCATGATGAGGGCGATGAGCAGCACCTGCGTAAGGCTGGTGGAGGGCAGGCCGAACAGGTAGCCAAGGCCGGAGTTGATCTGCAGGATGCCGTACCCGAGCGAGGTGGTCACGCCGAACAGGGTGGCCAGCACCGCGAAGACGTCGACGAGGTCGCCGAACAGTCCGTAGATGCGCTCGCCGAGCAGCGGGTAGAAGGCCGAGCGCAGCGTGAGCGGCAGCTGGTAGCGGAAGGAGAAGAAGGCGAGCAGGATCGCCACGATGGCGTAGATGCCCCAGGCGGTGAAGCCCCAGTGGAAGAAGGTGATGTGCATGGCCTGCCGCGCCGCGGCGGCGCTCTGCGGGGTGGCCGCGGGCGGCTCGAGGTAGTGCATCAGCGGCTCGCCCACCCCGAAGAACAGCAGGCCGATGCCCATGCCCGCGGAGAAGAGCATGGCGAACCAGGCGGTGTTGGAGAAGTCGGGCTTGCTGTGGTCGGGCCCGAGCTTGACCGAGCCAAAGCGCGACAGGCCCAGGAACACGATCGAGAAGAAGATGATCGAGGCGCTGAGCACGTAGAACCAGCCAAAGTGGGCGGTGATCCACTGCTGCACCGCCCGCAGCTGCGCGGCCATGCCGGCGGGGAAGGCGAGCGCCATGCCGAGCACGAGCAGCAGCACGGCCAGGGTGATGCCAAAGACGGTGCGGTTGAGCTGGTGTTTACTTGGTGTGTTGCCCATGGGCAGCCTCCTTCCTTCTTGGGGGGAATGGTTCTCAGGGGTTCAGGTGGCGCGCCGCGGGGGTCCCGGGGAGCGCCTGGGCCCAGGCGGCCACAGCGGGCAGGCGCCAGGCCGGG
>JAILEI010000033.1 GCA_024688225.1 Succinivibrionaceae bacterium | reverse complement strand
CCCGCCGCGAGGGGAGCGGGCAGTGGCGCGGGCGGCGGCAGCTCCAGCTGCGCCTGCCCCGCGTCATCAAGCCCCAGGGCCTCAACCATCTGCCCATAGATGGACATGCCGAGCGCCCGCAGCTCATTGGCATCCTCCCTGATCCCCTGCTGGCGCGCCGGATCAGTGGCCACCGCATGCAGGCCGCCCAGCAGCTCGGCAAAACCCAGGCGCCGCTCCCTGACCAGCTGCCCCAGCGCCTCGCGTCCCGGCAGCATCGCCAGCGCGACATCGAGCAGCGCCCGGCGCCCAGCGCCCGTGGTGGCCCCGGAGTTGATCGCGCCTGAAAGGTCGTGCAGGGCGCGCAGCGCCATAAGGCCCATCTCCTGGCCCGGTGCCATGCTGGACAGGAGCTTGCCCATGGCAAGGGCGGCGTTGATGGCCGCATGGCGCTGCGGCAAGGGCATCTGCGCCTCCCCAAGGGCCTGGGTGCGCAGCAGCGCCGGGCCCACCTCCCCAAGGAAGCCGCTGGCGGCCGCGGAGAGCGCCTGCTGCGCCGCCTGGGGATCCGGGGCGCGGTCGAGGCTGGTGATGGCGTTGAGCGCGCGCTCCCTGAAGGCCGGGGAGAGCAGGGCCATGCGGCCCTCGGCCACGCTGATCCCGCCCTGGCCCAGCACCGGCTGCCCATCCTGCGACAGTCCGCCGGAGGCCACCATGCTCTCGAGGTAGTGCTCGCGGGCCGCGGCCCTCATGCTGTCAATCAGCTCCTCCGGGCGGTGGCGGAGCGACGCGATCACCTTGTCCACGAGGCCACTGAAGTCCCCTTCCGCCAGCTCCCCGCCGCGCAGGGCGGCAAAGGTGTTGATGGCCACGCACGCCCCCAGCAGGGCGGTATGGCGGGTTTCGGCGCTGCGAAAGGCATTGGAGAGGCTGGCGTCAAGGCGCCTGAGGTCGCGCTCGGAGAGCCGCGAGAGCGCGTGCTGGCCGTCGCTGCCCTGGTTGAGGTCGCGGGCCGCGCCGAGGAAGTAGTCGGAGAAGGCGTTGTTGAGGTGGTCGAGCAGCTTGCCCTGGGGGGCAGGCATCTTGTCGATGATGGTCGCCTCGAGCAGCGCCTGGTGCCCAGGCACCGGGAGCTTGGTGTGGTGGCGGTTGATGAGGGTGGACACCAGCTCGGCCTTGGCCTCGCTGTTGCCGCACCTTGAGGCGGGCAGCCTGAACGCCCCGGTCTCCCTGAGGTTCTTGGCATTGCTGAAAAACGCGCCGAGGATCCGGGACGCGGCGTTGCTGCGGGTGCGGTCCAGGGACAGCAGCGCCGCCTGCTGGGCGACCTCGGGCTGGGCGCGCTCCTCGGCGCTCAGGCGCGACAGGTCGCCAGTGTCGCCCATGTCCGGGGCGATTTCCGGGTGGCTGATGAGGTACTTGCCGGCAAACACCTCAAAGCGCTGCCTCAGGGCCGGGGTGGGCAGCAGGCCGTTGACGTAGGCCTGATCGGTGAGCTCCCGCGCGGCGAGCAGGCGGTCGGCGCGGTCGAGGACCGCGCGGATGCGCTCCGGGGTCAGGGGCCGGTGGGCCGGCATGGTCCGGTCGAGCAGCGAGGCCAGCCGGCCCGCGACCAGGCGGTAGCGCTCACTGTGCATCACCGCGTGCACGAAGGCGTGGTTGGCGATGGAGTTGGAGAGGATGTGGCTGCGCCCAGATCTCGCGATGATCCCCAGCGGGGTGTTGGTCAGGCTGGAGTCGCTCTTGCGGATGCGGATCTCCTGCCCGTCGCGGCTTTGCGCGGCGAGATCCTCGAACTGCTGGAGGGAGAGGTTGTGGTCGCCTTGCAGCATGGCCCTGATGTTGTCAGTCATAGTGCTTGTCCTGGTAACTGGTGTATGGGTTGAGACTAGCACCGAAGCAAAGTGCATTTAAAGGGGGGAAGCGCAAATTTCTCGGGAGGCGCTGCCCATGCCCCAGGGGCGGGCATTTTGGGGCGGCCCTGTGCCGGCGCCATTGGGCAATCTGGCCTCCCATGTGCTATAAGGTACCCAGGGGAGATGGCAACCTGGGAGGCACACCACCATGGAAAAGGATGGCAAGGCCGGGGATAGGGCGGAACCGCCCCGCGACCCCAACAGCATGCTGGAGCGCTGGAAGACTGACCGGTTTAACATCCCGCTGGTGGATGATGGTGGCTTCCTTGATCGCCAGCTTGCTGAGTTTGAGCGGCTGCGCAAGCTTCACCCCGGCGAGAACTTTGTCTACCACGTGAAGCTCTAGGCCGGGCAATCCCTGCAAGGGGGGCACCCTTGGCAGGCGCACGGGGGCAATTTGGCCCCCAGGTGACATAAGGTACCCACAGGCAATGGCAACTTGGAGGCACACCACCATGGAAAAGGATGGCAAGGCCGGGGATAAGGCGGCACCGCCCCGCAACCCCAACAGCCTGATTGAGCGCTGGAAGACTGATGAGCTGACGTTCCCTGATGGGGACGATCACGGTTTCTACGCACGCCAGAAGGCCGAGTTTGAGCGGCTGTGCAAGCTGCACCCCAACGAGGATGTCACTTATGAGGTTAAGCTCTAGGCCAGCCAATTCCCGCAAGGGCGGCCCTGGAAACAATGCGGAAGTTGCAGCGCCGGGGCCAGCGCGCGCACCAATTTGGCCACCCCAGGGGGCAGCATCCCCCCGGCAATGGCGAACCATGCGGGTTTCTGCTATATTGCCCCCCGTCTTAACCCACCAGGAGAAATGAAATGGATGCACAGGCGCTGGTTGCCAGCCTCAACGAGTTCGCTGGCCTTGATCTTGAGCTAGGCGGCGACCTTTCCACCGTCTTTGACTACCAGGGCCGCCCGGTGCTGCTGCGCTTCCTCCCGGACGTGGGGCAGTGCCTGCTGTGCGCGGAGCTGGCCGTGGTCGAGGGCGCGGCGCTGCCCGGCGCGCTCTCCACGCTGCTTGAGGCCAACCACCTGCTCTCCGACACCCGCGGCGGCTGCCTCAGCTGGACTCCCGACGATCAGGTGGCGTCCATCAACTTCCTGCTGCCGGTGGGCGATTCGACCGACGCCCCCGCCCTCGCGGCCATGCTCAACCGGGCGCTCAGCGCCGCCGATGAGTGGACCCAGAGGATCCTGGACATGAACTCCAGCGCCCAGGAGGAGATCCGCAAGCGCATGGATGGCGTGGAGTCCCCGGAGGCCTCGGAGCTGGAGATGGCCGCCGCCCAGGCCCTCGAGGCCTAGTTCCCACCTGCCTCACCGCCCGCCGATCCCAAAGCGGCGGGCACGCCTCACTTTTTTCAAAAAATTACCGCCACCACCTAGGCAAGATGTTGTAAATTAACCTTAGCATCCCCCCTTGTTCACAGCTGCGGCAGCGCTAAGGATCATGCATGACCAGGATCATTAACTTCGGTTCGCTCAACATCGATTATGTCTACAAGGTTCCCCACTTCATCCGCCCCGGCGAGACCATGTCCTCCCTGGAGCGCTGCATCTACGCGGGCGGCAAGGGGCTCAACCAGACCGTGGCGCTAAAGCGCGCCGGCGCCGACGTCTACCACGCCGGCTCGGTGGGCGCCGATGACGGCAAGGTGCTGCTTGACGTGCTGCGCGCCGACGGCATCCCGCTTGACTACGTGGCCGAGAAGCCGATGCCCTCGGGGCACACCATCATCCAGGTCGACACCAACGGCCAGAACTGCATCATCCTCTTTGGCGGCGCCAACCAGTCCTTCACCCGCGAGCAGGTGGACCAGGCGCTCAACGACTTCGAGGCGGGCGACTACCTCATCCTGCAGAACGAGACCAACCTGCTCGAGTACATCATCCCCGCGGCTGCCGAGCGCGGGATCAAGCCCTGCTTCAATGTCTCCCCCTACGACGACTGCCTGCTCTCGCTGCCGCTCAACCGCTGCGCCTACCTGCTGGTCAACGAGATTGAGGGCGCCGGCCTCGCGCATGTCGCCCCGGACGCGCTGGGGCCGCGCGAGCTTGCCGACCGCCTGCGCGCCGAGTACCCGAGCAGCAACATCGTGCTCACCCTGGGCAAGCGCGGCTCGGCGCTGATCCCCGCCGAGGGCGAGATCACCACCATGGGCAGCTATGACGTCAAGGCCATCGACACCACCGCCGCCGGCGACACCTTCTCGGGCTACCTGATCGCCGAGCTGGCCGCGGGCGCCAACCCGGTGCGGGCGCTGCAGGTCGGCACCGCCGCGGCCGCCATCGCGGTCACCCGGCGCGGCGCCACCCCGTCCATCCCCTACCGCGATGAGGTGCAAACCTTCGTGGAGCGCCACACTGCGCGCCCGATACTCCTCTAGCCAGCCCTAAGGCACAGGCAGGGCCCATCCCTTGCGGGATGGGCCCTGCGCTTTTTGGGGCAGCGAGGATCACGCGCCGTGCCGGGACTGCGGCCGCCTGGCCCGGGGCCAGGCGGGCCGCCCCCGCTCACGCGAAGATCGCGTGCAATATCTCATCGGGGCTCAGCTCGGCCACGTGCCTTGACTCATCCTTGATGTACGCATTGGTCTTTTCGCACAGGAAATCCTGGGTCAAAAGCGCGTCGTGGAACTCCTCCTGCCCCGAATGGGCAGGATCGATGGCGCTGACCAGGCGCAGGGCGCCATCCCGGTAGTCAAAGGATGAGATGTAGGGGTTGATGCCGTTGAGGTAAAGCAAGTCGATGAGGACCTGCTGGTCGGCGCACGCAAATGAGTTTTCAAGGAACACCAGTCCCGAGAGGTCGTGGTACCTCATCTTGGTGGCAAAGCCCTCATGGACCTCAAGGATGCCCAGGTTGCCATCCAGGGCCTCCTCATCGAGGTTCACCTTGCCAAGGAACTCGCGGTAGCCGTCATCCGGCACCGGCACAAACAGCCCCGCAATGGCCTCCTCCTGGTCGTGATCCGGCTCCTGCCCCTCCCCAGGCTCGCCAGACAGCAGCGAGATCACTGTGGCGGCGAAGAGATCCATGGTGTGGGGAAAGCTCTCCTCGGTGGCCCCCTCGGCATCGATTTCATAGGACAGGCCCAGGGCCAGGTCCTCGCTGGTCACGAGGTAGGCCCTAAGGTACAGGGGGGTCAGGCGGAGCCTTGGGCCATAGTGGGCAAAGCCCTTGAGCACCCCCTCGGGAGTTAGCTCGCTGTCGAGGGTGGCAAGCAGGCAGATTTTCAGCTTGCCCTCCCGGTTGGTGCGGCTCTCGCTGATGGTGCAGATGCTCCCCTGCCCAATGGACAGGGTGTAGATGCCGTCCTCGCCCTCAATCCCCTCGATGTAATCCTCGCTGCCGCCGAGGTGCCGGTAGTAAGCCTTGACCAAATCTTGAAGCATATAAGTAACCCTTTAAGACAATGGGAATTGAATCCTGCTAGCGGAACTTGCTGGCAAAGGCCCCATAGGGGGCATCATGGCTTTCCCCAACCAGGGTGCACTTGATCTCCTTGGGAATGCCAGTGTTCGTGTCCAGGTTGTCCGAATTGAGGCTGAAGTCAACCCTCACGTGCTCATTCTTGACGAATATCGGTTTCTGGGTGTTCATCGGCACGACCCCGTTCTTTTCCTTGTTGTCCTGGGGGGTCAGCCCGAAGCTGGCATAAAGGTCGATGGAGAGGGTGTCCCCATTCCTTGACACCTCACAGTAGCAGGCGTTGTTCACCACGTGCCTCTCCTTGGTAAAGATGCTGACGGGGTTCATGGCTGGCGCCCCCTCCTTGGCCTGCAGCTGCATGTCCCTTCCGTACAGGGCAGGCAGGACCCGGCCCAGCCCGCCCTGCATCAGGGTGGTGGAGACAAAGGGCCGGAACGCCTCCGGGACAATTTCATTGAGATCCTCGCGCGCACTTGCCGCCATGGCATCGAAATCACCGCTGTAGACCTGGGGGTTGCCGTTGATCTTGCGCAGGAGGTAGCCCTTGATGTCGCGGTCAAAATTCGAGTGGTAGCCGGATGGCCCAATGTTTTTCCGCTGGTCAGCGAACACATTGCCCAAGCCCAGGTCATGATCATTGAGGAAATAATCCTGCATGAACTTGTCATTGAACTCCTTGGAGTTTTGCTTGTCGCTGGCGAACAGCAGCACATTCTCCTGGTCGCGCAGGGTTTTCGCAATGTCGTCAATGTAGCCCTTGATCCTCTCCCTATCGCCGCCCTCGGCGCCGGCGCGGACCATGGCCTGCTCGGTTAGGTACCGCCCGGCAAACACCCGGCAGTTCTCGGGGAACAATTGGAGCTTCTCCGTGATGTAGCCCTGCACGGCGCGGGAATGGACCTCCTTGAGGGCCGCGAAGTTGCCCAGGAGCGCCTGGATGCCGGACTTGAGCTTCTCGGCCCGCGCCTGGTCCTTGATGCGCTCGGTCTCGGGGTATTGCTCATTGAGGATGTTCCTCATGTGCTGCATGGTGTCCCTGAGCAGCGTCATCTGGCGCTGCACCTTGGTCCTAAAGTCAGAGTCAGGGCCCTTCATGAAGTCGCTCTGGGGGCGGAGCGTACTGTTGAGGGCACTTAGCATCGTGTTGATGCCGGTCCTGAGGGCGGTCTTGTCCTTGGCCCTGAGCATGCTCTGGAGGGCAATGGCCTTGAGGCACTCCTGCACGTGCACATTGTCAAGCTCAGCGTCGGGCTTGAAGTACTTGCCGGTGATCCGCTCGAGCGAGTCCATGGTCGCAAGCAGCCTGGCGCTGTTGACGGGGGCAAGGCACCGATCCCACTCAAAGGTGAGGGAGCCAAAATTCTCCCCGTCCACATTCTGCCTGATGTCATCAAACAGCCGGTCGGTGATATTGTTTTCCTCAAGGTAGGCCTGGCCCCTGATGCCCTGCTCAGGCGTGCAGCCAAAGCGCTTTTGCATCTCCCCCACGTGCCAGGAGGGCGGTGCCGGTCGCCCCTGGGGGGCATCGGGCAGGCCGCGGATCCGCGCCTCCATCTTTTTGGGATCAAACAGGTTCTTGAGCCCGCTGCCTGATTTTTTATGGTAGCGGATCGGCCCGCACAGCTCATTCATCATCCCCTGCAGGGCCCTGGCCACCGCTTCGGGGTGCTTGCCGCTGTCGATGGCCTTTTGCGCAAAGCGGGACAGGCCGAGCTTGAGGGCGTCAAAGATGTTGGTGACGGACCGCCGTGCCGCTTTCTGCTCCTCGTCATCGCCCACGAATTCCTGGCTTGTGTTTAGCATCTCGGAAATGCGCTCGGCATCCTCCCTGACCCCCGGGCCCAGGTACTCGAAATCACCCGGGAACTCCAGGCACCTGGAGATGACCTTGGTGGTCAGGAGATCGAAATCAAGCTTGCCATCCTTGAAAAAGCCCTTGCTGGCTCCGCCCTCGCCGGCCGGCGCGCCGTAGGCCTTCATGAAGGAGAAGACATTCTGGCACTTGCCATCGTAGATCAGGCTGGCATTGCCGCTTTTGCCCATGAACTGCTGGCTGCCGCAGGCATCGGCGAGGAAATTGTGCCGGTCGCTCTTTTGGTGATATTCAGACAGCTTACTGTAAAAAACCGTGTATGAGCGGCTGCGCTCCTTGTTGTTGACCACCAGGTTCTTGAATTCCTCCTCAAGGAGCGTGATGGCGCGCTCGCTCTTGTAAAAGCCCATTTCCCGCTGCTTGTTCAGCAGGGTCTGCATTACCTTGGTGTGGAAGGAAAAGTTCTTCTGCAGCTTCTCCATGTTGTCGAGGAGCAGCTGCTTTTGGTTGTATGCCGCGCGCTTTGCCTTGTTCCACTGGAGATTGCCCTTGAAGAAGGCCACCAGGAAGTTGTCCCGCTTGCGCGGCGGCACGACGGCCGTGAGCTTGCCCTCCTGGTCGAGGGTGAAGAACGATCCCTTGTATTTCGCCTCGGTGAGTTTTTCGTGGGTGATTTGCTTGCTGAACTCGTTGTCAGCCATGAAATTGATGCTGGACACATCAACAGGGTTCTGGATGGAGCTGGGCATATGGCGTACCTTGGTAGTGGTGGTGGTGCTGAATGAAAGCCCCCGGGGGTGAAGGCCGAGGCATATCCAATATTTATCTGAAACCTCAGCGGACTTTTGTGACTGAAATCACAATCCCGAAAATTCACTTGCGCCCTGGGCAAAGGCAAGGGGGCGCCCCGGCCTGAAGGCCGGGGCGCCCCCTCCCCTCAGCATGCCCCTCCCTAGACCTGGGTCGGGTGCTCGGCGTGCGTCACCGGGCGGCGCAGCTCATGCAGGAGCCCCAGGGAGAAGACCAGCAGGATGTAGTAGCCATAGCTCTCCACGCACTCCTCGGCGAAGGTCTTGAGCGGGTAGTACTGGTCATGGGTGAGCGACAGCGCGTCGGCCATCATGTCCCAGATCTCGGTCATGCCCAGCAGCCTTGAGATCACAAACACCAGGATGAAGGCGCCGCAGAAGCCCGGGAAGAAGCGGCCGCGCGCGAAGTTCGCCAGCGAGTGCACGGTGTGCGAGAAGCGCCCCAGCAGCAGCGTGTAGCCAAAGGCCAGCGCCGCGACGATGAGGCCGATGACGAACCACAGGCTCTGGTAGATGGAGTTGAACAGCGTGTCGTTCTCGCGCAGCGCCAGGCACAGGAAGAAGGCCGAGAGCAGGATGCAGGCGGGCTTGAGCGTGTCGTTGAGGCGCGAGGCGCGGAACACCACCGCGCAGGAGGCCAGGAGCATCACGGTCTGGGAGATCTCAGTGAAGGACTGCTCGGTAATCACCAGCTGCATCCTGACATCGATCATCGCCATGATCGGGATGAGGGTCGCGACCAGCGACGCAACGACAAACCACACCAGGTGGATGGTGATGTACTTAAGGTCAGTCTTGAACATGGGATCTCCTCCGCGTTGTGGTTATGCTGTGGCGCGGCCCGCCCGGCGGGCCGCGGGGTGGCTAGGGCTCCTTGAAGCAGTCCATCAGGATCGCGCGCACATCCTCGAGGGTGAGCGGCGCGAAGGCCTGGTCGAAGGGGCTGAACCTCATGGCGTGCTCGGCCATCTCCCCCACGTGGGCGTCGTCCTTGATCCCCACCTCCTGCAGGGTCAGGGGCAGCCCGATGCCGCGGTAGAAGGAGACCAGCGCGCCGATGGCCGCATTGGCCCCCGCCACGGGATCGTCCTGGTGGGCAAGGCCGAAGACCCGCTCGCCATAGTGGGCGATGCGCGGCGCGGTGGCCGCGTTGAGCGAGTGGCGCAGCCACCTCGGGGTGACGATGGCAAGGCCGGCGCCATGGGTGATGTCGTAGAAGGCCGAGAGCTCGTGCTCGATGCCGTGGCACACCCAGCAGGAGGGGGTGTTGCCCAGGGCGAGCAGGCCGTTGCAGCCAAAGGAGCTGGCCCACATGATCTCCGCGCGCGCCTCGTAGTCATCGGGGTTGGCGAGCGCCTTGGGGGTGTTCTCGATCACGGTGCGCAGCAGCGTCTCGCAGAAGCCGTCGGAGATGGAGTTGCTGCCCAGCACGAAGTAGGTCTCCATGATGTGGGACATGATGTCCGAGGAGCCGCACATGGTCTGCCACTTGGAGACGGTCTGGGTGTAGGTGGGGTCGAGGATCGACACCGCCGGCCAGGCCCGGTCGCAGAAGAAGGGCATCTTGCGGTTGAGCGCGGGGTTGGAGATCACCGCCGAGTTGTCCAGCTCCGAGCCGGTGGCGGCCAGGGTCATGACGTCGATGATCGGCAGGGTGCGCCCGGCGAGGGAGTTGTCCTCGACGAGATCCCAGGCGTCGCCGTCGTAGAAGGCCGCGGCGGCAATCAGCTTGCAGCAGTCGAGGACCGAGCCGCCGCCCAGCGCGATGATGAGCTCAAGGCCGTGCTCGCGGCACAGCCGCGCGCCCTCGTTGGCCGAGGCAACGCGGGGGTTGGGCTCAATGCCGGGGAGCTCGACCACCTCCACGCCGCTCTCCCGGAGCAGCGCGAGGGCGCGGTCATAGAGCCCGCTCCTCTTGATGCTGCCCCCGCCATAGGCCAGGAGCGCCTTGCACCCGATGGCGGCGGCCTCCTCGCCCAGCCTTGAGACCTGATCCTTGCCAAAGTGGACCTTGGTCGGGGTGTGCCAGGTGAAATTGTTCATCATGATAAGCGCTCCTCACCCTGGGTGGGTAAAATTGTAATCAGCGTTTCATTATACCGCATTGGGCCGG
>JAILEI010000023.1 GCA_024688225.1 Succinivibrionaceae bacterium | reverse complement strand
CTGCACCAGCCCCACCTGCAGCCGCGGCCCCTGGAGGGTGGTGAAGGCGATGCCGTGGAGCAGGATCCCCGCGGCCAGGATGGCGCCCGCCACGGGCAGGCAGGTGTAGACACGGCGCGCGGCGAGCGCCGCCGCCGCCGCAGTGAGGACCATCAGGTAGGAGATCCCGAGGGCCCCCACCCAGGGCGCGAAGGCGGCAAAGGGGCCCTCCACGGCGCTGTAGCCCACCCACAGCCAGGGAAAGTGGTGGAAGGGCAGCCCGCAGGTGAGATCGCCCACCAGGAAGCCCGGCGGCACCACGAGCAGGAGCAGCGTGATGTTGCGCGGGCCGAGCAGGCGGCGCCCGATCGCGCACCAGGCGGCGTAGGGCAGGCCGACGAGCAGCGAGCCCAGGAACACCACCAGCCGCGAGAGCGCCGGCGGCACCGCCCCGAAGCCCTCCATCACGAAATTGAGCCAGGACATGCCCAGGCTCCCCAGCACGGCGAAGAAGCTGAGGATCAGCGCGAGGATGCGCCAGGGGGAGGAGAGGGCGGAGAGCGAGAGCAGCACTATGAGCAGCGCGCCCAGCGCCGCCACCCAGGATGAGTGGGGGGCCAGCCCCAGTGAGGCGAGGGCCCCGCTGAGCGCCCCGGTGAGGATCACCCCCGGCCAGGTGCCGCACCACCCCTGCCACTTGCCCGGATCCGGGGTGTGGGCCATCAGCCAGGGCAGGGGGCTACGCATCTTCCTCACCGCGCACGGTGGCCCGCAGGCGGGTGATCTGGCGGTTGCGCAGCGCCAGCACCTCAAAGTCGCAGCGCCCCACGCTGACCTGCTCGCCCTTTTGCGGCAGGTGCCCCAGCGCGTGCAGCACCACCCCCGCCACGGTCTCGACGTCGATGGGCGGCAGGGTCAGCCCGAAGCGCCCCTCGAACTCGCTGATTTCCGTGGATCCCGCCACCAGGAAGCTGCCGTCGTCCTGGGGCTCGATGTTGTTGCCGTCCTGGGGGGTGTCGTCCTCGTCGTCGATGTCGCCCACGATGAGCTCGAGGATGTCCTCGATGGTGACCACCCCGCACACGCCGCCGAACTCGTCGACCACCACCGCCATGTGGAAGCGCTGCTGCTGGAAGTCGTGCAGCATGCTGTCCACCCGCTTGGACTCGGGCACGATCACCGGGGGGCGCATGAGCGCGTCGATGGTGGTGGACTCGCCGCGGGCGCCTCCGGCGTAGGGCAGGAGCTCCTTGGCCAGCAGGATCCCCACCACGTGATCCTTGTCGCCATCCACCACCGGGTAGCGCGAGTGCCCGTGGCGCTCGACCTCGGCGATGGCCCCGCTGACCGTGAGGCCGCGCGTGACGGTGGCCATCTGCGCCCGCGGGATCATGATGTCGCCCACCCGCAGGCGGTCGAGGTCGAAGACCCCCTTGATCATCCCCAGGGTGTCGGGCTCGATGATCTTGCGCTGCGCGGCGTCCTCGATGATCGCGCTGAGCTCCTGCAGGCTGTCGGCGTGCCCGCCGCGCAGGAGGCGCGAGAAGAATCCGCTGTGGGTCACATGGTCATCCATTGCTGGGGTCACTCCTCATCATGGTAGGGGTTTTCAAAGCCTAGCGCCTGCACGATGGACACCTCCAGCGGCTCCATCACCGCCGCGTCGGCGGGCTCGATGTGGTCGTAGCCCAGGAGGTGGAGGCAGCCGTGCACGGTCAGGTGCGCGTAGTGGGCCAGGGGGGTGATGCCCTGCGCCCTTGCCTCGGCGAGCACCACCTCATGGCAGATCACCAGGTCGCCAAGCAGCCCGAGCTCCTGGGCGATGCCCGCGGGCAGGTCCGCGGGGAAGGAGAGGATGTTGGTGGGGCGGTCCACCTTGCGGTAGTCGCGGTTGAGCGCCTGGATCTCGCCGGGGGCCACGATGCGCACCGTGATCTCGCCGCGGTCGCCATGGCCCTCCATCTCGAGGGCCCGCGCCGCAAAGCGCGCGAAGTCCCGCTCCCTTGGGGTGCCGGGCGCGCCCACCTCGTCCTGCAGGTCGATGCAAACGCCCATCAGCCCTCCCCGTCCCCCTGCTCGCGGCGCTCGTAGGCGCGCACGATGGCGGCCACCACCGGGTGGCGCACCACGTCGGCGGCATCGAGGAAGGTAAAGCTGACCCCCTCCACGCCGCGCAGCACCTCAAGGGCGTCGCGCAGGCCCGAGCGGGCCTTGGGGGGCAGGTCGACCTGGGAGGGATCGCCGGTGATGACCGCATGCGAGCCAAAGCCGATGCGGGTCAGGAACATCTTCATCTGCTCGATGGTGGTGTTTTGCGCCTCGTCGAGGATGATGAAGGCGTCGCTCAGGGTGCGGCCGCGCATGTAGGCAAGCGGCGCCACCTCGATGACCTGGCGCTCGATGAGGCGCTCCACGCGCTCGAAGCCGAGCATCTCAAAGAGCGCGTCGTAGAGGGGGCGCAGGTAAGGGTCGACCTTCTGGGTGAGGTCGCCGGGCAAGAAGCCCAGGCGCTCGCCGGCCTCCACCGCGGGGCGGGTGAGGATGATGCGGCGCACCGCGGCGCGCTCGAGCGCGTCCACCGCCGCGGCCACCGCGAGGAAGGTCTTGCCGGTGCCCGCGGGCCCGATGCCAAAGGAGACGTCGTGGGCGCGGATGCTCTTGATGTACTGGCGCTGGTTGGGGGTGCGGGCCCTGATGAGGCCGCGGCGGAGCTTGAAGGAGGCGCCCTGCGTCTCCTTGTCCGCGGCGGCGCCGTCCTCGAAGGTGGCTTGCTCGGTGATGGCGAGGTGGACGTCGTTGCCTCCCAGGGCGCGGGGGTGGCCGCCCTGCTGGGGGGCGGTGTCGGCGTAGAGGCTCTGGAGGATGCGCTCTGCGTCATGGGCGGCGCGCGGGCTGCCCTCCACCACGATGGTGGCGGCGGAGTGGATCAGCCGCACCCCGAGGCGCCGCTCGAGGAGCCGCAGGTTGGAGTCGGCGGCGCCGGTGAGGCTGGTGACGCGCTCTGGGTCGGGGGGCTCGAGGCTGAGCTCCAGGCTGATGCTGTCGCCTTCCTTGGTCATGGGATCCTGGCCTTGAGGGTGTGGGCGGCAACCCCGGTAATCTCAATGTCCGCCATGGTGCCCACCAGGCGGGGATCGCCCTCGAAGACGGCGATGCGGTTATGGGAGGTGCGGCCGCGCAGCTCGCGGCTGTCCTTGCGCGAGACCCCCTCCACCAGGGCGCGCGCCCGGGTGCCCACCATCGCCAGGCCATGCGCCCTAGCGCCTTGCTCAAGGCGCTCCTGCAGGCGGTAGAGGCGATCCATCGCCACCTCATGCGGCACCTGGCCGGGCAGGGTGGCGGCCACCGTGCCGGGGCGCACTGAGTAGGCAAAGCAGAAACTGAGGTCAAACCCGACCTCGTCCACGAGGCGCAGCGTCTCCTGGAAGTCGTCCTCGGTCTCGCCTGGGAAGCCGACAATGAAGTCGCTGGAGATGAGGATGCCCGGGCGCGCCGCCTCGAGCTTCCTGGTGAGGTCCAGGTACTGGGCGTGGGTGTAGGGGCGGCTCATCAGCGCGAGGATGCGGTCGGATCCGGACTGCACCGGCACGTGCACCGCGTCCGCCACCACCTCAAGGTCGCCGATGGCGGCCACCAGATCGTCCCCGAAGTCCATGGGGTTGGAGGTGGTGAAGCGCAGGCGCTGCAGCCCCGGGAGCGCCGCGACCTCCCGCAGCAGCCCCGAGAGCGGCAGGGGGCGGCCATCCGGGCCCTGCCCGCGGTAGGAGTTGGCGTTCTGGCCCAGCAGGTTGAGCTCCACCGCGCCTGCCTCGATCAGGGCGCGGCACTCGGCGAGGATGCCCTGGGCCGGCCTTGACTCCTCCTCGCCGCGGGTTGAGGGCACGATGCAGTAGGAGCAGTGGTTGGAGCAGCCCTCCATGATGGTCACGAAGGCCGATCCCGCCCGGGGGGCGTGGAGCGGCAGGCAGGGGAACTTCTCCAGCGCCCCGTCGCCGAGGTCGGTCACCGTGCGGCCGGTGGCGCGGAATTGCTCAATGAGGGCGGGCACGCGGTGGGCGCTGCGCGGCCCGAAAACCACGCCCACGGAGCGGTCAAGGCTTGTGGCCGCCGCCCCGAGCTCGGCGCCCACGCAGCCACCGAGGGCGATGACCGTGCGCGGCCCGATGAGCCCCTGGTGGCGCCAGGCGGCGATTTGGTTGAAGACCTTGTCCTCGGCCTTCTCGCGCACCGCGCAGGTCACGAGCAGCACTGCGTCCACGCCCTCGGGGGTGGGGCGCTCCACATAGCCCTCCCGGGCCATCAGGGCGCGCAGCCGCGAGGCGTCATAGACGTTCATCTGGCAGCCCCAGAGGGCCAGGTGGAAGGTGCCGCGCTGCAGGGTGGGCTGTGGGGCGGTAAAGTCGCTCATGCGCCGGTCCCAAGCGGGGCGACGCAACGGCCCATGAGTTCCTCCATGGGCCCGGGATTGCCGTTGAAGGAGGCGATGCTGGCCATGATCATCTCGTCACGGCTGGACAGGGAGTAGTTCACGGTGTAACCCAGGGGCAGCAGCAACTCGCGGATGAACTCGCGCTGGGTGCGGCCGTTGCCGTCGCGGAAGGGATGGATGGCGTTGATTTCGCCCAGGTAGTAGGCAGCCTGGCGGCTGATCTCCTGCCGCTGGCCCTCGAACCTCGAGAGGAAGCCGTCCTCGGCGAGGCGGTGCAGCAGCTTGCGCAACTCCTGCTCGATGTAGGGAAAGTGGCAGAACAGCTGCCCCTTGTCGATGTCCACAGTGCGGAACTTGCCCGCCCAGGAGTAAAGGTCATGGAAAATGGCGTGGTGGATGCGCTTGAGGTGCGCGAGGTCAAAGCGACCCTTGACCGGGGACTTGGCGAGATCGACCAGGCGCATGCCGGTGATGACGGCCTCGAGGGATGAGAGACGCTCCTGATCCTGCACCCCAAATGCGTTCTTGAGCACTGAGGTGCCACGGTAGCAGTAGACAAGATCCTGTTCCTGGGAACGGTCCAAGGCGGGACTAGGCGACCTCGCGGCTTTTCAGGGACGAGAGCACCAGCTCGACAAGCTGCTCGGAGGTAATCTTGCCATTGGCATAGTCGCGGAGCAGGGCCTCCTCGCGCTCGGTGAGCTCAAGTCCTTCCATGGCGAGCGTGGCCTTCACTTCCTCAATCATTGGGTTCTCCTGGTGCCGGTTGGCAAGTGCCTTAACAACAAGGCAATTATAGCAAAAACAGGCGCAACTTTGCAGGCCTGGGGGTGCCTGGGGAAGAAGTTTTTGCCGTCCCGGGGCACCCCTGGCGGGCCGTGGCCAAGGGTCAGTGCCTGGGGACAGGCAGCTCCCACTCGGCAACCCCCAGCGGATCCGGAGCATCCTCCTCATCGAGCCTGTCATCCTGCACCCCCTCGGGTTCCCCATCGAGGTCCGGCCTGATCCGGAGCGATTCCACGGCCTTGTCCATGACCTTGCGCTCCTCCCCGCCGAGGTATACCACCAGGTAGTGCGACTCATCGAACCGGTCTATGGACACATGGGAAACCATCCCCCTGTACACGCCCTTGACTACCCAGTGATCCCCGCTGCCCTCAGAGGTAACGCCATCAAAGTACTTGCAGGCTTTCTTGGCAATTTCCCCGATGCTGGCGCCCAGGGATGGCCGGACCTGCACCTCGATGACGCTCTCCGCGCCCTTGCTATAGGCCAGCACGCCGTTGGACTTGGGACTGGTGATCCAGCCCTTGGGCAGGTCCATGGCAAAGTGGTTCGGGGGAAGGCCGTAGATCTTTGCGACAGCAGGGAAGGAGGGGGCAATCAGCGCGAGCGCGATTGCCGTGAAAAGGAGGGACGGTTTGGTCATGGCGGGACTCCGTGCTGTGAAATTAGGCCAAATTATGGGTGATTGCAGGGGTCCCGTCAATTGCCCGATGCGCGCACAGCAAGGCACGGGCTGGGTTGGCGGGGGCCGGCAACCAGAAAGTCGCCTGTTTAGGGCATTCACCAAAAAAAGGGGGGGACTGCGCTGAGTCCCCCCTAAGTGCCATGAACTTTTGCTAGAAGGCGTAGGCCACCCTGAGGGTGCCGGTGGCAATGCGTCTATCTTATGTACCTGTGCGCAAAAGGGTCGGAAAAAGTCGTGAAGTGCAGTTTTATGTCGTGAGCGGTAAGAAAATGTGACCAAGGCGGCACCCTTGGCCCGGGTTCACACCTCAGTCGCACCCCCGAGGCGGCAGGCGCGGGCAGGGGAAGATCCCGGCAACCCGGCTGCCAGGACCCTTATGGGCAGGAGCGCAACTCGCCCCGCCCAGAGGAAAGGGGTAGGCAACCGGGCCCGGGCGCCTGTCCTTTACCGCACTCCCAGTGGCAAGTCCAGGCCCACTCCGGGCAAGCGGGGATCGCCCGGGGCCCTGGTGACATCGCGGATCCAGTCTGGGGAGTGCGGCAGGCAGCCGCAGGGGCCCTGGGGCAACTGCCAGTGCCGCGGCAGCCGCCGAAAAGGTGAATGGCGCTGGGCAGGTGGGGGGAAAATGGTGGTTGATGCCAGCCACCCAGGCGCTGGGCCCTGGGCAGCCATCCTCACAGGGACTGCCGTGAACCTTGGCCGTAATCAGGATCACCGGCTGGCCTGCATCGCGCATTTTGCGGGGCAGGGCACCGGCACCGGGGTGCGGCCGGAAAGGGGACTGGGGAACGGGGCGCGGCGGCGCCAGGGGATGGTCGGTGATACAAGATTCGAACTTGCGACCCTCTGCTCCCAAAGCAGATGCGCTACCAGGCTGCGCTAATCACCGACGCGAAAATGATAGGCGCCGCGCCGCCCATTGTCAAATGCGGGCAGGCGCGGCGCCGGTGGGAAACGCCGCTTGCTAGTAGTTCTCGGCGTGGACCTCGAAGTAGGACTGCGGGTGCGCGCACACCGGGCAGATCGCGGGAGCCTCGGTGCCGACCACGATGTGGCCGCAGTTGCGGCACTCCCAGACCTTAACGCTGCTCTTCTTGAACACTTCCTTGGCCTCGACGTTCTTGAGCAGGGCGCGGTAGCGCTCCTCGTGGTGCTTCTCAATCTCGGCCACGGCGCGGAACTTGGCGGCGAGCTCCTTGAAGCCCTCCTCCTCGGCGGTCTTGGCGAAGCCGTCGTACATGTCGGTCCACTCGTAGTTCTCGCCGGAGGCCGCAGCCTCAAGGTTCTGGGCGGTGTCGCCGATGCCGTTGAGCTCCTTGAACCACATCTTGGCGTGCTCTTTCTCGTTGTCGGCAGTCTTGAGGAACAGGGCGGCGATCTGCTCGAAGCCCTCCTTCTTGGCCTTGGAGGCGAAGTAGGTGTACTTGTTGCGGGCCTGGGACTCACCGGCGAAGGCGGTCTTCAGGTTCTCCTCAGTCTTGGTGCCGGCATAGGGGTTGCCGAGCAGCACCAGGGCATCGCCGCCCTTGTGGCAGACCGGGCACTCCGGGCTCGGATCGTCAGACTCGAAAACCTCGCCGCAGACCTTGCATTTGTACTGTGCCATTTTGCATGTGCTCCTTGGGTTTGTGGACCTCATTGGTGGGGGGCTGGATGGGGCGCCCGGACTGCCCGGCGCGCCCCACCCGACCTAGGATAACCGCAAGAAATGCGGTTAGGCAACGCTTACCAGGGTGAGATTTTTTACCACTGGCAGGGTGAGAATTTTTAGCGCAAAAGGCCGCGCATGAAGGCGCAGTCCTGCTTTGCCCACTCCGCGCGCTCCCACTCGCGGATCAGCGCCACGAGGTGGGGGCAGGCGGCGATGAGGCGGCGGATCGGGGTGAAGTCGATGAGTCCCTCGCCGAGCGGCACCATGACCCGCTCCGTGTCCCTGAGGATGAGATCCTTGAGGTGGATGACGCGGATGAAGGGGGTGATGGCGGGATCGAGGTAGGACTCCACCAGCGCGGCCTCCCGGGCGGGGTTGAGATCCCCGTCATAAAGCAGGTTGGCGGCGTCGAAGATGAAGCCAATGCCCACCCCGCCGGTGGCGTCGATCACCCGCCTCGCCAGGGCGGGGGAGTTGAAGGGGTGGTTGCGCACCATCTCAAGGAGCAGCGTCAGCCCCCGCCTCGAGGCCTCGGCGGCCATCTCGCGGGCGAAGTCCACCAAAAAGCCCTGCCGTGCCTCGCACTCCGCGGGCGCGAGGGGGGCGAGGGCGGTCTCGGTGGCGATGAAGCGGCTGCCCGCCGCCTGCGCGTAGCCCATGTGCCTGGTGAGGCAGTCGCGGGTCTCGGCGTGGAGCGCGGGGTTGGCGAAGTCGCGGTAGCAGCCCAGGAGCGAGATCTCCACCTGCTGGGCACGGGCGGCGGCGGCGAGCGCCTTGAGCTCGCCCTCGCCGATGGCGCTGGCGTAGCCTTCCGGGTGGCCCTCAAGGGCCTTGTGGCAGACGAGCTGCATGCCGTCAAACCCCGCGCCCCAGACGGTGGAGACCAGCCCCTCGGGGCTGTGGCAGCCCAGGTCGTGGGCGCGCAATCCAATCTTGGTCATGTTCATGTTCCTGTTACTCCCTTTGCCCTGCCAAGGTTAGCCCATTTTGGGGCGCCGGGATGAAAAAAGGCCCCCAGCGGGGGCCTTGGGTGATGGTCAGGGCGGGCTTACGCCTTCTGCTCCTGATCCACATTGTGCTTGATGGTCCAGCACTTCTCGTAGGAGTAGCCGGTCAGGTCCTCGACGATGGCGCGCACCTCGGGATCGACGTCCTCCTTCTTGCCACCGGCGCGGAGGCGGGCGACTTCCTGGCAGAGGGTCTTGTGGTTCTCCTTGGTCAGGCTCAGCTTGGTGGACGCCCACCAGCCGATGGCCAGGAGGACGATCGGGCTGACCACCACAATCAGCATGATGCCCTGCTGGGTCTCGGGGGTCTGCACGTCAGTGCCCTTGGTGTAGCCGAAGTAGGCGAGGCCAAGGCCGAGGACCAGGGACTCAATGCCGGTCGCGGCGCGGGAGAACAGGGTGTTCACGCCGGTGAAGATGCCCTCGCGGCGCTCGCCGTGGACGATCTCGTCGATGTCAGCCATGAACGGCAGCTGGAAGACCGGGATGTAGTCGATGCCCGCGCGGCCGGCCATGCCGACGATGGCGACGGCGGTCAGGGCGAACACCAGGCTGGGGCTGCCAATCATCAGGGTGAGGCCATAGTAGCCGGCGCAGCCGATCGCCACCACCACGGTGAAGATGCGGTAGGTGCGGGGCGAGCCGAAGCGGTAGCACATCCAGATGCACAGGCACAGCGCGGCGAAGGAGGTCATCTGGGTGATGGAGAGGACCCAGGAGGCCTCGGACTTCTCCAGGAAGATCACCGACACCACGAAGTAGGTGAAAACACCGGTCGCGATGTTCTTGTAGATGCACCCCATGGCGAGCATGGTGCAGTGCAGGCGGTAGGCGCGCAGCTTGAGGGCCTGCTTGACGTTGGAGATGATGGAGATGAGGCCGGAGAAGATGGTGTCGGTGTTGGAGAACACGTGGACCTCCTCGGGCTTGCGCTCATAGGTGAACTTCCACACCACGACGAGGGAGATCGCCATCATGATGCCGTAGACCACGCCGGTCATGACAAAGGCGGTCGGATCCTCCTGGCCGTAGATCTTGAACATCAGGCCCGGGATGGCGGCGGCGATGGTGGAGGAGATGATGCCGCACATCTGCTTGCCCCCGGTCATCTTCGCCTTGTCGGCGGCGTTCTTGGTCATCTCGGCAGGCAGGGTGACGCAGGACACGATCACCATGGTGAAGCACATCTCATAGAGCAGGTTGATGAACCAGTAGTACGCGAGGCCCATGTTGGGCAGCCACATGGCGGGGAAGATCACCATGATGCTGGGGATGCCCATCAGGATGAAGAAGCGGCGGCGGCCGAAGCGGCGGCCAATCCGGGTCTTGTAGAAGTTGTCGGTGATGAAGCCCATGACCGGGTTGAGCAGGGCGTCGAAGATGCGGGCGGAGGCGAAGATGAGGCCCGCCGAGACCGCGTCAATGCCGCACATGGTGGTGTAGAAGTACATCAGCCAGGCGGAGATGAGGGTGGTCGAGCCGCCCCCGAGGAAGTTCACGCAGGCATAGCCCACGATGTTCATGAAGGAAATGCGCTTTTCCACGTAGACCGGGGTAGCGCCGTTGGCAATGTCAGTCACTTTGTGTTGCTCCTATGGGTTGCTTGCTGTAATTCAGGCGATCTGCTCATACTCGCGACTGGCGAGCAGGAACGGCCCGAGGCCCTTGGGCTCGTTGGAGATGATGGGCTCGGAGATGTAGTAGGCGTAGCTGCCGTCGCGGCGGGAGGCGCCGCCGAGGCCGGCCACGTAGCAAATCTTGTTGAGGTTGAGGTACTTCTTGCCGGAGTCGTCGATGGCGGCCTCGAGGATGAACTCGGAGAGCACCCCCTGGTAGGCCTCGCGGGCGGGCTCCTTGAACTTCTGGTCGAGCACCCCAAGGCGCAGGCCCTTGAGCATCGCGGCGGTGATCATGCACGAGCCGGAGGCCTCAAGGTAGTTGCCCTTGCGCTCGCCCTGGTCGAGCACCTGGTACCAGACGCGGGCCTTGGGATCCTGGACCTTGAGCAGCGCCCCAAGGCAGTTCGAGAGGATGGTGACCAGGGCCGGGCGGTCCTTGTGATCCTGCGGCATGAGGCCGATGACGTCGGCGAGGGCCATCACGTACCAGCCCATGGCGCGGCCCCAGAAGTGGGGGGAGAGGCCGGTCTGGGGATCGCACCAGTACATGGACTTGGACTCGTCCCAGGCGTGGTAGAGCAGCCCGGTCTTCTGGTCAACGAGGTGCGGGTAGGACTTGGTGAACTGCGCGGCGATGTCGTCGAAGTCCTCGGCGGTGCCGAAGCGGTTGGCGTGGGCGGCAAGGAAGGCGGCGCCCATGTACAGGCCGTCGCACCAGATCTGGTGGGGGTAAATCTGCTTGTGCCAGAACACGCCCTCGCTGGTGCGGGGATGGTCGGTGATCTGCGACTTGAGCAGGTCGGCGGCCTTGCGGTAGCGCTCCTCGTGGGTCTCGTCGTAGAGCTTGAGCACCATCTTGCCGTTGTTGAGGTGGTCGATGTTGAACTCGTCGCGGCGGTAGCCGTTGATGGTGCCGTCCTGGTTGATGAAGTGGTCCATCACCTTGATGCAGTAGTCAAGGTACTTGCGGTCGTGGGTTGCGAGGTAGACCTCGTAGATGCC
>JAILEI010000011.1 GCA_024688225.1 Succinivibrionaceae bacterium | reverse complement strand
CCCATGCCGAACACAGAAGTGAAACGCGGTTGCGCCGATGGTAGTGCAGCGTACGACTGCGCGAGAGCAGGTCACTGCCGGGGACCCCACAAGGGCCGCATGCCTTCGGGCGTGCGGCCCTTTCCCTTTTCCGGGGCAATGAACTGCCCTCTCAGCCTTCCCTAAAGTTCCGGGAGCAGTGCGGAGAACACCTCGAGCGCGCCTGCCTGGTCGAGCTGGTCATGCGCAAAGGCCCGGCGCTTTAGCTCGGGACTTAGGTAGTGATCATGCTTTTCGCGGTCCAGCTGGCGCCGGTGCCTCAGCAACGCGGATGGATCCTGGATCCCCTTTCTCACCAGTGCCGCCACCGCGGAGCGCAGGCCCTCCCTTGAGGAGTATGAAATCTCAAGGTGTGACCCCATGGCCTGGGCCTTGACCTGCTCGCCCTGGAGCATCAGGGCACAGGTCAGGTGCACCTGGTCACTGCGCCACGGGAAGAGGGCCAGTCCCTGCTGCCATTCAACAAGGTGCTGGGAGTCAAGTCCCAGGGCGGTGAAGGCCGCGCGGCCCCGCTCTAGGTGCTCACGTGCCGCCTCATCCAGGCAGCCTGGCGCCGGGGCACCAGTGTAGATGCGCCGCATTTCCTCCCGGACCTCGCCATGGACACTGCTTAGGGTGCCGTCCAGCGCCAGGGGCGGCGCCTCCTGGGGACAGGGCTTGACCCCCACCACCATGCGGGCGTGGCTGAAGTACTCCACTTCCCACCCCTTGCCCGCAAAGGCAAAGCGCTCCCCCGGGGTGAGGGGGTGGATGAGCGGCACGGTGCCAATGGCCTCCCCATGGTGCTCGATGCGGTACTCGTCCGGGCTCTTGAAGGCGGCGTAGAAGTTCCAGTCTGAGACCAGGCGCTCCCCCTCAAGGCCCAGGGTGAGGGAGCCATCGCGCAGTTGCACGATGAGATCGGATTTCCCCAGGTCGCGCAGCAGGCCCGCATAGGTGGCGCTGTCGCAGGGGAAGGTCCCTGACTTGCACAGCAGCCCATGCAGCTGCGCCGCGCTGGCGCTGCCCAGGGAGGCGATCACGCTCAGGGTTTGCTGTACCAGCGTGGAAAGGGACAGGGTGGGACGGGGAGGCGGCTCGTACCAGCGCCTGAGCAGGAGATTGACCATGGCGGCGCTCAGTACCGTGCCCTCGCAGAGCTGGTCGGACAGCGACCAGGGCCCCGGGGCGCGCTCGGGCACGAAGATCCTCAGGCGCGCCACATGGTCACGGCGGCCGGAGCGCCCCAGGCGCTGGCGCAGCGAGGCCACCGAGGTGGGGGGCTCGACCTGGGCGATGCTCACCACTCCCTTGATGTCGATGCCCAGTTCCAGGGTGGCGGTGCACACTGCGGTGGTGGGCAGGCGCCCCTCCTGCAGCCGCGCCTCGAGGCGCTCGCGCAGGTCGGCGGCAAGCGATCCATGGTGGGGGAAGAACTCCAGGGGCACGTGGGCGCGCTCGCTCAGGCCCTTGAGCAGGGCGGCGATGCCCTCGGTGACGCTCCTGGAGTTGCAAAAGACCAGGTTGGTGGATCCGCGCAGCAGGCGGAAGATGTCTGCGGCGATTTTGCCGTACTCCGGGGGCATGCCGGCATGCGGCTCATGCTCCGCCCGCGCGGGCAGGGCATAGCCGCGCACCTGGACCGCGAGGGTGTCGCGCCCGGGGGCGCGATCCTCGATGAAGGTGCAGGGCAGGGCATGATCAGGGCGCAGGCTCAGTGCCACAGCCTGGTGATCGGAGAAGGTTGCCGAGAGGGCGATGCGCGGCACCCGCCGCCTGATGAGGTTCTCGAGGCGGTGCAGCTCTGACTGCAGCTGCCGTCCGCGCTCGGTGCCGAGGAAGGCATGGAACTCATCGATGACCACATAGGACAGCCCGCCCATGGCACTCTGCAGCCAGGTGAGGTGCCCCATGAGCAGCGCCTCGAGCGACTCGGGGGTGGTGAGCAGCACGCCCATCGGCAGTTTCAGCAGATCGCGCTTGCGCCGCTGCCCCACGTCACCGTGCCAGGGGGTGGTGGGAATGCCCAGCGCGCCCGCCATCTCCGAAAGGCGCCGCTCCTGGTCATTGATGAGGGCCTTGAGGGGGCTTAAGTAGAGGATCCTCACCCCCGTCCCGGGGGTGGCGCTGACCTTGCTGAGGCAGGGCAGGAAGGCGGCCTCGGTCTTGCCGCTGGCCGTTGAGGCGGAGATGATGGCATCGGCGTCGCCCTTGTAAATGGGCAGGAAGGCGTCAGACTGGATTTGGCGCAGGGCGCGCCACCCCCGCCGCCCCATCCACTCGCCCAGGGCCCTGGGGATGGGCAGCCGCTGGCCACAGGCCATTTCAGAGGGTGAAGGAGGTGAGCTCGTCGTCACCGCCATGGGTGTTGTCCCCAGTGCCCAGGGTAACCAGCGAGGGCGGTTCCTCCTTCTCAATGCCCACGCTGCCGATGAGCGACTCCCACTTGAGGTTGGGGTTCTGCTCGAGGACGCTCAGCAGGTCAACAAAGGCCTTGACCGTGTTGCGGGGGGTCTTGAAGTAGGCCTCGCCCACCGTGTCGTTGCAGTGGCGCAGGAAGGCCGCGAGCGCCTCGTCGGGCAGCAGGTATCCCTCGCGGCGCCCCAGGGCAAAGACATTGCGGATGTTGGAGAGCAGGACGAACATTTCCTCGGGGGAGAGGTTCTGCAGCACCAGGATGGGACTGTGGTAGTCCACCACGTTGGCCACCTGGGCAAAGCTGTTCTCGGAGAGGCGCGAGTGCAGCGCCTCGTAGCTGTAAAGGCCCTTGCGCTCATCGGCAAGGAACTCTGGGGTTCCGCCCAGCAGGAACCCCAGGTGCCCGGCGCTGCCCTGCAGGCAGTCGTTGAGGATGCGCAGGATCTGCTCGTAGTTGGCATTGCGCGAGCGGGTGGAGGGCAGCTTGTAGAGGTTTACCATCTCATCAAGGTTCACCAGCAGGCCCTGGCACCCGGAGAGGGCACAGAACCGGCCCAGCAGCTTGAGGTGGTCATAGACGTTGGCGTCATCGACAATGGTGCGCACGCCCAGATCCTCGCGGGCCTCGGAGCGGGTGGAGTACTCGCCCCGCAGCCAGCGCACCGCGGCGGAGCGCAGGTCAGCGCGATCCTCGCAAAACCCTTTCCAGTAGCAGGAAACCACCTTGGCAAAGTCATAGCCGTCCACCAGCTCGCAAAGGGAGTCAAGGCTCTCCTCAATGAGGGCGCTGGCCTCGCGCCCCTCGCGCTCGGCCCGCTGGCGGTGCTCGGTGATGAAGCGCTCCACCAGCGGCTGCATGGCATTCCCCTCGGGGTGGGCGCGGGTGGAGAGGTTGTGGGTGAGTTCCTGGTAGAGGTTGCGGGCCTGCGAGCCTGAGGCATGGAGGCGGCGGTCTGGGGCGAGGTCGGCGTTGGCCACCACCAGGTTCTTCTCAAGGGCGATGTAGCGCACCAGCTGCAGGAAGAAGCTCTTGCCCGCCCCAAAGTCGCCGATGATGAGCCGGAAGGCGCTGCCCCCGTCGGCGATGCGATCCAGATCCTCGATGAGCGCCTTGACCTCACGGGAGCGCCCTACCTGGATGTGCTCAAGTCCAATGCGCGGGGTGACCCCGCTGCGCAGTGACTGGATGATGGCGGCGCGCTCTCGCGGCCTGATGCGGGCCATGGTCACTCCCTCCTAGGCGTGGCATAAGGAATTCATTATAGCGCCTTCTCCCCGTTCCTTATGCCGCGGATCAGTGCCCATCCCTCGCGCGTGTCAACCCCCTCAATCCTAAAGTGGCGCTGGTACGCCGAGCAGATTTCCCCAGCCTGGTCCTCGAGGATCCCCGAGAGGGCGATGCGCCCACCCTCACGGGTCAGTGCCGCGAGGGTGGGCTCAAGCTGCGCAAGGGGCCCGAGCAGGATGTTGGCCAGGGTGAGATCGTGCCCGCCCGCCCGGGGCGGGGCGAGGGTGATGTCGAGGCGCCCTTGCACCCCATTGCGCCGGGCGTTCTCCCCGCTGGCCTGCAGGGCCTGGGGATCGATGTCGCACAGGGTGGCGCGGCTCGCGCCCATGAGGGCCGCGGCGATGCCGAGGATCCCTGAGCCGCAGCCATAGTCGAGCACGCTCATGCCGCGAAGATCCCCAAGTGAGTCAAGGTACCCAAGGCACAGCGCGGTGGTGGGGTGGGTCCCGGTGCCGAAGGCGAGCCCAGGGTCAAGGCGCACCACCACCTTGCCCGTGGGATCAATCTCCTGGTGTGAGGGGCAGATCCACAGGCGCGATCCAAAGCGCATGGGGTGGAAGCTGTCCATCCAGGCGCGGAGCCAGTCGCGATCGCCGAGCGGCACCGCCGCCAGGGGCACATGATCCCCGACTATGGCCCTAAGGCGCGAAAGCAGCGGCGCAGGATCGGTGCCCTGCGGCCACAGCCCGGTCAGCTCCGTGGACGGCCACAGCCGCACCTCCTCAGGGCCGGGCTCGAGGATGGGATGGTCGCCCGCGTCGGTATAGGTGACGGACAGCGCCCCCAGGGCGCTCATTACCTCTGAGAGGGCGTCGGCGGCCGCGGCGTCGCAGCGCAGCCGCACTTGCATCCAGTCCGTTGCAGGGTCGCTCATGTCTTGCTCCTAGCTAAGGGGGGCCGCGCCAGGGGGGCGGGGCAGGAAATTCTTGAGGCGGCGGCAAAAGAAGCCGCTCTCGGCGCCTAGATCCAGCGCCAGGGCCCCGCCGCGGCCCAGGGCCGGGCGGGCGAGGGTCAGCGAGCGCAGCGCAGTCAGGCTGGCCTGGCGGCGATCCTTGAGGTGCACCAGGAGGCACCGTCCCTCCTGGCTGATGGAGATGAGGTTGCTGGGCCCCCCCAGGCAGGAGAGCAGGTCCAGGAGGCGCAGCTCGCTCTCGCTGCGGCTGCCAGGGGCGCGTGACGGGCGGTCGATGGCCACCTTGGGACCTGAGGGGGGGCGGCGCAGCATGCTCAGCAGCAGCAGTTCCCCGAGGGTGGCCAGCACCGGGAGCAGCAGGGCCCCGAGGAGCGGGGCGGACAGGGCCAGGGACTCATCCCAGAGCATGAGCCGCGAGGTGTCAAAGCCCGGGACATAGAGGCTTTCGACGGGCAGCAGGGGGGGCATCCCCTGCCACAGGAAGATGAGGTAGAGGCACAGAGAGCAGAGCATCAGGCTCAGGAAGGAGGCGGGGAAAAGCAGCAGCATGATCAGCAGTTCCAGCGCCAGGCAGTTGCCGACACTGCCCGTGAGCCAGGCCACAATGCCCAGGAAGGTGAGCAGCATGCGCCGCGATGGGGGGACCAGCAAGGCGTGGCCGAGGATAACCACCGGCACGGTAAAGAGCGAGGCCATGAGGTAGGAGTTGAGCAGGGCGCTCACCCCCGGTCCCTGCCCATGGAGGATGGCGGCGCGGCCCAGCACATGGCTGAGCCCCAGTGGCTGGAGCAGCATGTGCACGGGGGCAGCCAGGGCGTTCAGCACCTCCTCGTGGTGGGTGGTCAGGTAGGCAAGGCTGGCGGAAAGCGAGAGCTCCCCCTCAAGGCTGGCCATGGCCAGCAGTGCCAGGGGCGGGGTGAGCACGGCCACCGCCAGGTCGATTGCCACCACCCGGCCCTGCTGGGCAATGGCTTCCCGGTCCACGCGCTGGGGGCAGGAGATCTGTGAGGTGCAGGCGGCAATTACGCAGGCGATCTCCGGGCTGGGGTTTTCCGGCATGAGCAGGGGGGCAAGCTCCAGGCACAGCGCATAGCAAGCCCCAGTGACCGCCATCGGCAGCAGCACCTCGGAGCGTCCCGGGCGCAGCAGGGCCGCGGCCAGCATGGCAAAGAGCCCCATGGCGACCTTGACCAGCGCCTGGCAGGCCTCCTGCCACCCCTGGCCGCCATCCTCGCCGCCCATGCCCAGTCCCCAGGTGATGAGCGCCATGAGCACGATGGGGAGCAGGAGCAGCAACGGCCGTTCCTTGCTGCTTAGCTCCTGCTTGAAGTTCATCTTGGTTTCCATGATTGGTTCGCTATGTTAGCAGAGATGCCGGGCGGGTGGGCGGACGCGCTATTGTCCTTTGCAGTGAGATTCCTTACGATCCAGCTTTCGACAGTTGCAGTAATGCAGAATACCCCTCCGCCCAGCGCTGCCGCTGGGTTTCAGGGGTGTGTCTCTTGCCCTTCGCAGCCCTAATCCTTTTTGGCTCCACAGATGCCATTTTAAGCAGGTCCTGTAGGCCCTGCTCCTGGAGAACTGGTAGGTTCGCATACCCCTCAGGGCGTCCAGTTGCACAGTCTCAGTACTTGCGCACCCCAGTCTCACAAACTGCGCACCGCAGTTTCACCACAGGGCTTGGTTAGGCGATCTTGGATATTTTAACTGTCGATCGTGGGTTTGGGGACTTGATCGCCCTTGCAGGACCTTAGGGGGCAGGGTTGGGCCGACCCCAAAGGTCCTGCAAGGGCAGCCGTGGCCGAGTTCGGCCACGGCTGCCGGTCACCCTATCCCCTCACCTCTATTGCCCAACGTAGTCCTCACGCAGTTGCCGAACAGGCGCATTTCCAGCCTCTCCTCAGCACGCGGGGTCATGAAGCACTCGGCGATCCCCCCACCAACTTTCACCTGCGATCACATCATGGTCGCGACGATGAGCAAAATCCCAACCTCAAGCCTGCGGCTCTGGATCCGTGCTGATCCCAGTCCAGAAGCGGATCCTCGACACTTGAATGTCAGGATTTGTCTTTCAAGTTGGAACTATTTTTGCTTGTCCATGACTGCCATTGGAATGCTCA
>JAILEI010000159.1 GCA_024688225.1 Succinivibrionaceae bacterium | reverse complement strand
CGGGGCCCGCCCCTTGTGGAAAGGGGCTTTTTGGCCGATAATGCCCTCGCTTGTCGGAGTGCCGCAAAGGCTGAGACTTTTAAGAATCCGCAAACTTGATCAGGGTAATGCCTGCGCAAGGAACAAGACCCTCCGGCACTGCGTCTTTTTGGTCCAAAAGCCCTTGAAAGGAGCGTGCCCATGCCGCTAGAGCGCAAGATCCGCCGCATTCACATTTCCGGTAGTTCCCCTGAGATCAGGGTTCCCTTTGACGAGCTGACCCTCTCCAACGGCGAGCAGTTGCTGCTGTACGTGGTGGGCGGCGAGGGCGGGCCCAGCCTGCCGCGCCGCCGCGAGGGGTGGGTGAGGCGCCGCCGCGGCAAGACCCTGCTCGAGTGCGCGCTGGCGGGTGAGATCACCGAGGAGATGGAGTTTGCCGCCATCCGCGAGTCCCACGCAGTGGGGGAGGGCATGGCCTTCACCCCCGACCTGGTGCTCGAGGAGATGCGCGCGGGGCGGGCGGTCATCCCCGCCAACAACTGCCACCCCGAGAGCGAGCCGATGGTGATCGGCAAGCGCTTCTCGGTCAAGGTCAACGCCAACTTCGGCGCCTCGGCGGTGGTCCCGGACCCCCAGCGCGAGCTGCGCAAGCTCGAGCTCTCGCTGCGCCACGGCGCGGACACGGTGATGGATCTCTCCACCGGGCTCGCGGATCCCGCCGCGCTGCGCGGCGCGGTGCTGCGCGCCTCCCCGGTGCCGGTGGGCACGGTGCCCGCCTACGAGGCGCTCGACCGCGCGGGAGGGGATCCCAGCAAGCTGGACTGGCCGGCCTTCCGCGACACCGTGCTCTCCCAGGCCCGGCAGGGGGTGGACTACTTCACCATCCACGCGGGGCTCACCCAGGCGCTGCTGCCCGCCGCGGCCCGGCGCACCCTCGGCATCGTCTCGCGCGGCGGCTCCATCATGGCCGCGCGCATGATGGCCGCCGACGAGGAGAACCTCGCCTTCGCCCACTTTGACGAGCTGCTCGAGATCTGCCATGAGTACGACGTGGCGCTCTCCCTGGGCGACGGGCTGCGCCCGGGCGCGCTGTGCGACGCCTGCGACGAGGCCCAGTACGGGGAGCTCCGGGAGATTGGCGCCCTGTCGCTGCGCTGCCGCGAGGCGGGGGTGCAGTGCTTCATCGAGGGCCCGGGGCACGTGCCGCTTGACCGGGTGGAGGAGAACCAGCGCCTCGAGGAGGAGCTCTGCCACGGGGCGCCCTTCTACACCCTCGGCCCGCTGGTGACCGACATCGCCCCCGGCCAGGACCACATCACCTCCGCCATCGGCGGGACGCTCATCGCGCGCGAGGGCACGGCGATGCTCTGCTACGTGACCCCCGCCGAGCACCTGGCGCTGCCCGGGGACCAGGACGTGGTGGACGGCCTCATCGCCTTCCGCCTCGCCGCCCACGCGGCGGACGTGGCCCGCGGCCACCCCTTCGCCCGCGAGCGCGACGACGCCATGGCGAGGGCCCGGCGCGACTTCCGCTGGCATGACCAGTTTGCCCTGGCGCTCGATCCCGAGCATGCCTACGAGGTGTGGTCGCGCGCCCTGCCCGAGGGCTGCGCCCATGAGCCCGCCTTCTGCTCGATGTGCGGCCCGCGGTTCTGCCCCATCAGGCTCAACCGCCAGCTGGTGAAGAAGTACTCATAGGGGAGGGATGGCCATGAGTGGACAGGAATTCCAAGAGCGCGCCCGGGTGCTGGCCTTTGCCGGGGTGGACTCCGGCGGGGGCGCGGGCATCAGCGCCGACATGCTCACCATCTCCGACCATGGCGCCTGGGGCCTGCTGTGCCCCACGGCCCTGACCGCGCAGTCGCTCTCCGCGGTGGCGGGGGTGAGCCCGGTGGGGGATGACTTTTTCAGCCTGACCCTGAGGACGGTGCGCGAGGGCTTCCCGGGCATCGCCGCGATCAAGGTCGGCCTGGTGACCGAGGCCTCGCACCTTGAGCTGATCCTCGATGCCCTGGAGCGGGACTTCCCGGGCGTGCCGGTGGTCTGGGACCCGGTGCTCAACGCCACCGCGGGGCGCCTTGAAAGCGCCGACCTCAAGTCCGCGCTGCCGAGGATCCTCAGGGCCAGCGCCATCTTCACCCCGAACCTGCCCGAGGCCCTGGAGCTGCTGGGCGAGGATCCCCGGGGCACCGGCCGCGCCGACCCGCGCGAGCTGGCCCGCGCCTTCCTCGGCATGGGGGCGCGCTGCGTAATCATCAAGGGCGGCCATGTCGACGGGGCGGATCTCGCCACTGACACCTTCGCCAGCGCCGGCCTCACCTTCACCATGTCCTCCCCCAAGCCCAACGCCGAGGGGGCGCATGGCGGCGGCTGCGCGCTCTCCTCGGCGCTCGCGGCGCTGCTGGCACAGGGCTACGCGCCGCATGACGCGGCGGTGCTGGCCAAGGCCTACGTCACCCAGGGCATCCTCGAGGCCGACGTGCACGGGGGGCGGCGCCCGCCGCTTGCCCACCACGGGATGGTACGCAGCATCGACTTCCTGCCCGCCATCGAGGAGGAGGGCTTCCCCCACGGGCTGGGCCGGGACTTCCCGGCCTGCCCGCCGCGCCTCGGGCTCTACCCGGTGCTGCCGGACTGCGGCCTGCTCGAGGCGGCGCTTCGGGGCGGGGCGCGGACCGCGCAGCTGCGCCTCAAGGACGCCTCCGACCCGCGGCTGCCCGGCGAGGTGGCGCGGGCGGTGGCCCTGGGCAAGGAATACCGGGCGCATGTCTTCATCGACGATCACTATGATCTCGCCATCAAGGCGGGCGCCTACGGGGTGCACCTGGGCATGGAGGATCTGCGGGAGGCCGACCTGGGCGCCATCCTGCGCGCGGGACTGCGCCTCGGGGTCTCCACCCATGGCGCCTACGAGCTGTGCAAGGCGCTCGCGCTGCGCCCCTCCTACATTGCCCTCGGGCACATCTTCCCCACCACCACCAAGGTGATGCCCTCCAAGCCGCAGGGCCTCGCCCGCCTCGCCCACGAGGTGCGGATGATCGCGGGGCGCTTCCCCACGGTCGCCATTGGCGGCATTGACCGCGGGATCCTCCCGCGGGTGGTGGAGACCGGGGTGGGCTCGGTGGCGGTGGTGCGGGCGGTGACCCAGGCCGCGGATCCGGTGGCGGCCACCCGCGACTTGCTGTCCCTGTGCACGGCAATTGAGGGGGACTGAGATGCGGATTGTATGCAACGGCAAGGCGCGCGAGGTGGCCGACGGCCTGACCCTCGGGGCGCTGGTGGACTCCCTTGGGCAGGGCCGGGAGGGCGTGGCGGCGGCGGTGAACTCCGCGATTGTCCGCCGCGCGGACTGGGACGCCACCGCCCTTAGGGACGGTGACGAGGTTGAGGTTTTCAGCATGGTGGCAGGAGGCTAGGAAAATGGACAACTTGGTGCTGGCGGGGGTCGAGCTGCCCTCAAGGCTGATTCTGGGCACGGGCAAGTACGCCTCGGGCGAGCAGCTCAAGCAGGCGGTGGCCGCCTCGGGGGCCGCGGTGGTGACCATGGCGATCAAGCGCGTGGACACCGAGGGGCACCGCGATGACATCGTGGGCCCGCTCCGCGAGCTGGGGGTGCGCCTCATGCCCAACACCTCGGGGGCGCGCGACGCCCGTGAGGCGGTGTTCGCCGCGCGCCTCTCGCGCGAGGCCCTGGGCACCGACTGGATCAAGGTGGAGGTCCACCCGGGGCAGAAGTACCTGCTCCCCGATCCCATCGCCACCTACGAGGCCTCGCGGGAGCTGGTGCGGGACGGCTTCAAGGTCTTTGCCTACTGCGGGGCGGATCCCGAGCTGTGCCGGGCGCTCGAGGAGGTGGGGGTGGCGGCGGTGATGCCGCTGGGCTCGCCCATCGGCAGCGCCCGCGGCCTTGAGACCCGCGGCATGCTCTCCATCATCATCGAGCAGAGTCATGTGCCGGTGGTGGTGGACGCGGGCATCGGCGCGCCCTCGGAGGCCGCGGCGGCCCTGGAGATGGGGGCGGCGGCGCTGATGGTCAACACCGCGGTGGCCGCGGCGGGCGATCCCGTGGCGATGGCTCGGGCCTTTTGCCTCGCCGCCGAGGCGGGGCGCACCGCCTACGAGGCCGGCCTTGCGTCCCGCGCCGCCACCGCGCGAGCCACCTCGCCGATGGAGCGCTTCCTTGAGGAGGCGATGAAGTAAATGTCCTTCTTTGACGAAATCTCCAAGGTCGACGTGGACTCGTTCCGCGCCCTGGTGGACAGCCGCACCGACCGCGACGTGGACCGGGCGCTCGCCCGCTGCGGGCAGCGCATGGAGCTCCCCGACTTCGCGGCGCTCATCAGCGAGCCGGCGCGGGTGCACTACCTAAAGGAAATGGCCACCCTCTCCATGCAGCTGACCAGGCGGCGCTTCGGGCGGGCGGTCAACATGTACCTGCCGCTCTACCTCTCCAACCTCTGCACCAACCGCTGCGCCTACTGCGGCTTCTCCTCGGCGAACAAGTTCCGCCGCACCGTGCTCACCCTCGACGAGGTGCGCGACGAGTGCGAGGCGATCAAGGCGATGGGCTACGAGAACATCCTGCTGGTCTCCGGGGAGAGCGAGCGCCGCGCGGGCATGCCCTACTTCCGCGAGGTGATGCCGCTGGTCAAGCGCTATGCCGCCTACCTGCAGGTGGAGGTGCAGCCGCTCTCGGCCGAGGACTACGCCGAGCTTAAGGGGCTGGGGCTGGACGCGGTGTGCGTCTACCAGGAGACCTACCACCCGGGCTGCTACCGCGAGAACCACCTTTCGGGGCGCAAGGCCGACATGCGCTGGCGCATGGAGACCCCCGACCGGGCGGGGCAGGCGGGGCTCGACAAGGTCGGGCTCGCGGCGCTGCTCGGGCTCTACGACCCGCGGGTGGACCTGATGGCCCTGGCCGCGCACGTGCTCTACATGCGCGACCACTACCCCAAGGTCCGCCTTGCCATCTCCTTCCCGAGGCTGCGCCCGGCGGCCGGGGCGTACGAGCCGCGCTACCCAGTGGGCGATGCCAAGCTGGTGCAGGTGATCACCGCCTGGCGCATCTTCGACAATGAGCTGGACCTCACCATCTCCACCCGCGAGGGGGCGGAGTTCCGCGACCTCATCATCCCGCTCGGGGTCACCGGGGTGAGCGCCGGCTCCTCCACCGAGCCCGGCGGCTATGCCCACCATGGGGAGAACCTCGAGCAGTGGGCGGTCAATGACAGCCGCGGGGTGGATGAGGTCTGCGCGGCGCTGCGGCTCAACGGGCTCGATCCCGTGTTCCACGACGCCTCGACCACTTATTTCCGGGCGGTTTAGCCCACAGCAAGCAGGAGGGCAGCATGCCTTTTGTCAGTGTCAGGACCAGCGCCAGCCTCAGCGAGGCGCAGCGCGAGGAAATTCACCAGGGGATTGAGCGCAGCGTGCAGCAGCGCACCGGCAAGCCGGTGCCCTACATCATGGTGGCCATCGAGGACGGGTTGCCCCTCTACATGGGGGGCAAGCGCACCGCGCGGGGCGCCATGGTTGAGGTGCGCCTGCTCGGCGGAAGCGGCCGCGCGGCCTATGAGGGGGTGTGCGCCGACCTTACCCAGCTGCTCGTGGGGTCAGCGGGGCTTGATCCCCATGACATCTACATGACCTTTGAGGGCATTGAGCACTGGGGCCAGGCGGGCCGCCTCTTCTAGCGCCTAGGTCCCCCTGAACGGCGGAGGGCGGCCACTGGCCGCCCTCCTTGCTTTTGGGGGTGGGGATTACTCGTCCTCGTCGTCGTCCACGCGCCTCGTCAGCAGGAAGCAGATGAGGATGCAGGCGAGCAGCAGCGCGAGCAGCGACACCAGGCAGCGGATGTAGAAGCCGTTGAGGTCGGGATCCAGGGGCTCGTCGGAGCGCACCACCAGGTACCAGTTGAGCTCGGGGACATACTTGAAGGCGTTGTAGCCGACCTTCTGGGGAATGAAGTAGATGTCGCCGCTGTCCTTGATCTTGCGGGTGTCCAGGCGCATGCCCAGCACCTGCTGGTGGATCTCGTTGTCATGGGAGTCCACCTGGATGATCTCCTGCTCGTTGATGAGGTGGATCTTGACGTTGTAGTTGCGCTCGAACTGCTTGAACATCTCCTGCAGGTCGGAGAGCGCCAGGCCCATGCCCACCGCGCCCAGCAGGTTGCCCTTGTGGTCCTCGATGCGGGCGTTGCAGAACAGGGTCAGGTTGTTGCCCTGGGTCTCGTCGGAGTCGATGTTGGGCTGGAAGGGCTTGCCACCGGAGGTGAAGTCCTGGTACCAGCGGTCCTGGATGTCGTGCAGGGGGTCGATCATCTTGAAGAACCCGTGCTCGGAGTAGTGCTTGTAGGTGCCTTCCGAGACCAGGAAGGCCACGTCGAAGTTGAGGGCCTCCTTGGTGCGGTGCAGGTACTGGGCGAGGTTGCGCTCGAGCATGTCACGGGGGACGTTCTCCTCGTCGAGCAGGGTTTCGGCGAGCATGGTGTCGTTGGCCATGGTGCGCGAGGCGACCACCACGCGCATGATGTCCTCCTCGAGCTTGTTGAACAGGGTGTTGGTCAGCAGCTTGGCGCGGGTCTCGGCATGGGACCTGGCATGGTCGTTGAGGTACTCCACGGAGTTGAGCGCGGTGAGGGCGCCTGAGGCGAGCAGGAAGAACACCGCGACCAGGGTTGTCTTGAGCCTATTCATGATGCTTCTGATAATCCTCCTAGCTGGGGCCGCGGCCTAGCGGTTCAGGCACTCCCGGTACAGCCGGTCGAGGGTGCCGTCCTCCCCGATGCGCTTGATGAGGCGGTCGATGATCGGCTTGAGCGGCGAGCCCTTGCGCATCCCCACCGCATAGGGCTGGGGGGCGAACTCGTCATCGATGAAGGTGCGCTTCTTGGTGCGGTAGATGGCCAGCACCGACTTGTCCGAGCAGATGGCGTCAATGGTGCCGTGGCTGAGCGCGGTGGAGAGGTCGGGGAAGTCCTCCATGACCCGGAACCTCACGAAGCTGTCCCACCTTGCGGGATCGAAGTCCGCGGCGGGCAGGCTCTCCACGGGCAGCACCCCGCGCTCGGCGAGCTCGCGCAGCAGCGCCATGGGGGAGTCGGAGCCGCGCACCACGCCGATGGTCTTGTCCTTGAGGTCGCGCAACACCTTGATCCCGCTCATCCTGTCCACGATCAGCGTGGCGTAGTCGGTGTGGTAGGGGTAGGAGAAGCTGACCAGCTGCTCGCGCCGGTCGGTGATGGTGTAGGAGGCGATCACCACGTCGGCCTTGCCCTCGATGAGCACCTCCTCGCGGTTCTTGGCGATCACCACCTGGAACTCAGGGTTGACCCCCAGCTCGCGGGCGATGATGCGGGCGAGCTCGATGTCAAAGCCCTTGAACTTGCCGGACACCGGATCCTGGTAGCTGAAGCCGAGCATGGCGTCCTTGACGGCCACCCGCAGCACGCCGCTCTCCTTGATGCGCTTGAGATCATCGGCGGCGCTCACCTCCGCGGCCCACGAGGGCAGGGACAAGGCGGCCCATGCGAGGGCCATGAGGAGCATCAGCAGTTTTTTCATGTCTACACCTTGCAGCTTCAGTTTCCAAGGTAGAAATCCACGTTGAAGCGGGTCACCTTGGCATAGGGGATGATGAGCACGTGCGGCTTCTCAACCAGTTCCTTGAGCGACTGGCTGTTGACCACCTTCTCGCCGTGGGCGAGGGCCGCGGCGGCGCGCAGGGCGATCTGGGCCTGGCGCGGGGCATCGTTGTAGGCGGTGGCGAGGAGGGATCCCTCCTTGATGGCCTTGAGCGCGTCCAGGGTGCCGTTGATGCCCGCCACCGGGATGTACTTGTCGCCGTCGATGTCCTTGATGCGGTTGTATCCCTGCTCCTTGAGGTAGTCCACCGCGCCGAGGGCCATCTCGTCGTCGTTGGCGATGATGACGTCAAAGCAGATGCCGTAGCTCTCCACGAACTTGGCGAGCTCCTTCTTGGCCTTGCTGCGGTTCCAGTCGCAGTGGAGCACGCCCACCTGCTCGGTGCGCAGCTTCTCGTCGGCGAAGGCCTGCTTGCAGTAGGCGGTGCGCAGCTCGGCGTTGAGGTCGCCATCCTTGCCCTTGAGCACCAGGTACTGGAGGCGGCGGTCCTTGTTGCGGTCAAAGTTCTCGTGGACGTAGAACTCGTCGGTGATGAGGTGCCCCTGGATGAGCCCGGCGTTCTGGTTGGAGGATCCGATGTACCAGATTTGGTCCCAGCTGCGGATCTCCTGGTCGGGGATCTCGGTCTCGTAGAAGATGATGGGGGTCTTCTTGAGGCGCGCCACGTGGATGGTGTTGACCGCGTCCTTGATGTCCACCTGGTTGATGAGCAGCACGTGGGCCTTGTCCTCGAGGAACTTGTCGACGAGGTCGTTCTGGATGGACTGGAAGCCGTTGGAGAACTTGAGGTCAAGGTCGATGTCGTAGTTGGGGGCTGCCTTGACCAGCGCCTTGTAGAACTCCTTGTTGAACTGGGACTGCGACTTCATGGTGCCGCCCACCTTGATCTTGGGGGCATTGGGCTTGCTGGACCAGCCCAGGGCGGGGGTGGCCAGGCACAGCGCGGCAAGCAGCAGGGTCAGTTTCTTGAGGTTCATGGCCTTTGTGCCTCATGGGGGCCGCGCGGGCGCAGCCTTGGTCCATTAGGGTATCAGGTCCATTCTATCAACAGTTTGCGCGCTGTTAAGGGAATTTTTCTGGGAATCCCGCCAATTTTTGAGGGCGGCCGCAAGTTGGTCCGGGCAGGAGGTGGCCTTGCGCCCGCAGCGGATCCCCTCCAGCAGCGCGATGGCCCTTTCTACCTCCATCCCGGCCACCAGGCGTGAGATGCCCTGGGTGTTGCCCGGGCAGCCGCCGTTGAAGGTGGCGCTGACAATCCGGCCGTCGCTGATCTCAAGGTCGATGGACTTGCTGCAGGTGCCGTGGGTGGTGTAATGGTGCATGATCCCTCCCGGGAAAAAAGGGGGCGGGCCCTGGGGCCCACCCCTGCCATCCTGGCCGCGCCGCTACTCGGCGCTGGTGAAGATGTCCTTGAACTTCTCAAGGCGGCTGCGCTTGGCGGCGGTCTCCACCTCGGGGTTGTCCTCGATGATCTTGATGTCAGACTTCTCCTGCAGGCCCACCGGGGCGCCCACGTCGGTGCGCACGCTGCGGCGGTGCAGGTTGGAGGCAATGATGGTCTGGGCATCCTTGCTGGTCATCACGTCGAGGAACTTCTTGGCATTCTCGAGGTTCTTGGCGCCCTTGATGATGTACAGCCCGTCGGGCTTGGAGATCACGCCCTCCTTCATGTACACCACCGCCACGGGGGCCCCGTCGGCCACGTACTTGGCGCCGCCCTCCTCGAAGGTCAGGCCCACGGTGTACTCGCCGTCGGCCACGCCCTTGTAGACGGCCGAGGAGCCGCCGAGCAGCTTGCCGTCAAGGTTGGCGCAGAACTTGGCCACGTAGTCCCAGCCCTTCTCGGGGTCGCCCTTGCCCATGGCGTAGAGCATGTTGATGAGGTGCTCGTAGGCCGAGGAGGACTTGCTGGGGTCCGCCATGGCGATCTTGCCCTTGAGCTGGGGGTTGAGCAGGTCCTCATAGCCCTCGACCTTGATGTCGCCGATGAGCTTCTTGTTGATCATGATCACGCTCGGGATGTCGGTGAAGCGGGTCATGTAGCCCTCGGTGTTGCGGAAGGGCTTCTGCACCATGTTCTCGTTGACGGTGCGGTAGGTTTCGAACAGGGCGGCCTTGGGCTTGACGGTGCCGAGGGAGCCGGTGAAGAGCACGTCGCCGAGCGGGTTGGCCTTCTCGGCCTCAATGCGCTTGAGCAGCTCGCCGGTGCCGCCGGTGACCAGCTCGGCCTTGATGCCGGTCTGCTTCTCGAAGAGGTCGATGAGCGGCTGGCTGAAGGACAGCGGGGCGGGGTTGTAGACCACCACCTTGTCACTGGCGATGGCGGGGGTGGCGCTGAGGGCGGCCGCAAGCGCGGCGACGGTGCCGGCCCTGGCGAGGGCCTTCCTGATTTCCATGGCAAATACTCCTTGTTGCTTGCTAGAGGGTAACTTCTTTCTTGCCTGAGAACCTGAAGAACAGCAGCATCACCAGCACGGTGCTCAGGGTCAGGATGGTGGACAGCGCCGCGGCGGTGCCGTAGCGGGCGCGGATGACCTCGGTGTAGATGGCAACGGACATGGTCTTGGTGCCACCGGTGTAGAGGATGATGGAGGCCGAGAGCTCGTTGATGGCGGTGATCCAGGAGAGGATGGCGCCGCTGAGCACCCCGGGCAGCATCATCACCGCGGTGATCTTGAAGAAGGTCCGAAGCGGCGAGGCCCCGAGGCTGATGGAGGCCTCCTCGAGGGAGGGGCTGAGCTGGTAGAGGATGGCCGAGCTCGAGCGCAGGGTGTAGGGCAGGCGCCGGATGACCATGGCGATGATGATGATCGCCGCGGTGCCCGAGAGCACCAGGGGCCCCTCGTTGAAGGCCAGCAGCAGGGTGATGCCCAGCACCGAGCCCGGGATGATGTAGGGGAACATGGTCAGGGTGTCGATGATGTTGGTCAGCCAGCTCTTGCGGCGCGTGGTCAGGTAGGCGATGGTCATGCCGAGGAAGACGATCGCCACCATCGCCACCGTGGAGTACACGTAGGTGTTGGTGATGGCGGTGCCAAGGCTGTCGAGCATGTTGCGGTAGCTGTCCAGGGAGAACCCGGGCAGGAACACTGAGTCGTTGGTCTTGAGGAAGGAGGTGTAGACCACCACCAGCTGCGGGATCATGGACAGCCCGACCACGGTGTAGATGAGCGCGTGCATCAGCACGTTGCGCACCCCGTGCAGCTGGGTGACCGGGATGGGGCGGAGCGAGCTCATGGTGAAGGACTTGCGCTCCACGTAGTACTTCTGGAGCATGAAGATCGCCGAGGTGATGATGACCATGATGGCGGCGATGGCGGCGGCGAAGTTGGCCTGGTCGCCCACCTCGCTGATGAACTCGGAGTAGACCATCACCGGCAGCACGTTGAAGCCCTCGCCGATCAGCATCGGGGTGCCGAAGTCGGCCATGGCGTTCATGAACACCATCAGCGCGCCCGCCATCACGGTGGGGGTGATCAGGGGGACCACCACCGTCGCCACCTTGCGCACCCCGCTGCAGCCGAGGCTCTCGGCGGCCTCGATGAGGGCGCAGTCAATCTTCTTCATCGCCCCCGAGACGTAGAGGTAGATGAAGGGGTAGAGCTTGAGGGTGAGCACCAGCAGGATCCCCGGGAAGCCGTAGATGGAGGGGAAGTGGATGCCCATGCCCTCGAGCCACTGGGTGAGGATGCCGGAGCGGCCCGCGATCAAAATCCACGAGTAGGCGCCGATGAAGGGCGGGGAGAGCAGGGAGATGACGATGCAGATCTCCACGGCGTGCTTGAAGCGGACCGTGTACAGGGACATGAAGTAGGCGAGGATGGTGCCGATGATGATGGCCAGCACGGTCACGCTGCAGGTCACGGCGAAGGAGTTGTAGAGGGTGCGGTAGTAGTACTTCTTGCGGAAGAACTTGGCGAAGTTCTCCATGGTGAAGGTGCCGAGATCGGGATCCTGGAAGGCACTCACGAAGAGCGAGAACAGGGGGTAGATGAGGAACAGGCTGAAAATGGCAATGGAGAGCAGCGTGATGCTCTTCCAGAAGTCCCAGCGCCAGGTACCGCTATCCATGGATCACCCCTTGCATGAGGCTGCGCTGGCCGTCCTCGGTGAAAACGTTGATCTTGGAGGAGCGGGGCACCAGCGCGATTTGCTCGCCCTCCTCGAGCACCCGCTGCGCGTGGCCGAGATCCTGGCTGAACTCGAGGGAGGGCTGCCCCTCGAGGACCATGCCGTCCGCGAAGCTGAGGTCATAGGTGATGTACTTGCCGAGGAAGGTCTTGCCCGCCACGGTGCAGGGGATGCCGCGCCCCTTCTCGGCCAGGGCGAACTCCTCGGGGCGGATGGCGACCACCACCTTCTGCCCCTGCGCCTCGGGGGCGAGGTTGTCCATGGCGATGCTGGAGCCGTCGGCGAAGGAGACGCGGTTGCCGGACACGCTGCCGTGGAAGAGGTTGGAGTGCCCGATGAAGGTCGAGACGAAGACGTTGTAGGGCCGGGTGTAGATGGCGTGGGGGGTGGCGACCTGCTGGATCACCCCCTCGCGCATCACCGCGATGCGGTCGGAGATGGAGAGCGCCTCCTCCTGGTCGTGGGTGACGTAGACGGTGGTGATGCCGACCTGCTTCTGCACCTGGCGGATGGCGGAGCGCATCTCCACGCGCAGCTTGGCGTCGAGGTTGGAGAGCGGCTCGTCCATGAGCAGCACGCTGGGGTGGATGACGATGGCGCGCGCGAGGGCCACGCGCTGCTGCTGGCCGCCGCTCAGGCGCTCCGGCAGGCGGTCCTGGTACTCGGTGATCTGCACCACGTCAAGGATGCGGTCCACCCGCTCGCGCATCTCCGCGGCCGGGATCTTGCGCAGCTTGAGGCCGTACTCGACGTTCTGCCGCACGGTGAGGTGGGGGAAGATGGCGTAGCTCTGGAAGACCATGCCGATGTTGCGCTCATGGGCGGGGATGGCGTTGATCACCTGGTCGTTGAAGCGGATCTCGCCGCCCTCGATGGTGTTGAACCCGGCAATCATGCGCAGCAGCGTGGTCTTGCCGCAGCCGCTGGGGCCGAGCAGGGTGAAGAACTCCCCGTCCTGGATGCTGAGGCTGAGATCGGGGATGATGGTGGCCTTCCCATATTTCTTGACCACATGGTCGGCAACGATCCCTACGCTCATGATTTCCTCCTCGGGCCGCCCGCTGGCGGCATGCCATGCGGGAATCATAGCAACTGGGCGCCCTGCGATCTGTGACCCCTGAGACAGAATGCGCGTTTGCGCTAGGGTTCACGCACCTCCACCCGCGAGGTGGCGGACTCGCCGTTCGCGTCGACCAGCGAGATGGTGTAGAAGCCGGGGGCGGGGGGCACGAAGTGGTCGCCCGCGGGGCTCTCGCGCCCATTGATGTAAAGGGTGCAGGGGGCGGCGGGGCAGCGGGTGCGCACGCTGATGCGCCCCTCGGGGTCGGGCAGCAGGGTGCTGCCGGGATCGGGGAAGAGGATGCGCGGGCCCTGGCCGAGGAGGCTGCCCAGCGGGGGCGCGAGGCGCTCGAGGG
>JAILEI010000099.1 GCA_024688225.1 Succinivibrionaceae bacterium | reverse complement strand
GTGAGGGTGTAGCCAATCACGCAGGAGGTGAACACGCCGATGAGGCCCGGGAAGATGAAGCTGTGGTTAATCACGAAGCGTCCAATCTTGGTGGTGCCGGAGCGGTCGAACTGGATGGCCGCCAGGTCGCTCGGGTAGGTCGGCAGGATGTAGTAGCCATAGCAGGCCGGCGCGAAGGCCAGGATGACCGCGGGGCTCACGCCGATGCCGAGGGCCAGCGGCACGAAGGCCACCAGCGCCGCCGCCTGGGAGTTCACGAACTTCGAGACGAGCAGCAGCATCAGGGCGTAGGTCCAGGGGTGCTCCTGCACGATGCCGCCGAGCACTTCCTTCATCATCGGGGTGTGGACGGTGAACATGGTCTCAGCCATCCAGGAGATACCGAACACCGCGACCACCGCGACCATGCCGGAGCGGAAGATGTCGTTCTTGGCGATCTTGGAGGCGTCAACCTTGGTGAAGATGAGGATGATGGAGCCCGCGAGCAGCATGAACATCTGGATGACGTCCACCATGCCCAGGGTCTTGGTCTTGCCGTCGGCAATCGGGAAGGAGGGGCGGAGCTCCTTGAAGTAGCCGAGGATGGCCACGATGGCGATGGCGCCGAGGAAGATCCACATCGCGTTCCAGGCGGACTGGGGCAGCTTCTTGTCGAGGAGGGAGGCATCGCCGCCGTAGATGTAGGCGCGCTGCTCAGGATCCTTGATCTTGGCCTGGAACTCCTCGTCCTTGTCGAGATCCTTGCCGCGGAACCAGGAGTAGATGCCGATCGCGATGCCGCCGCAGAAGGTGGCGGGGATGGTGATCTTCAGCAGGTCCACATAGCCGTCAAAGCCGGCAAGCTGCTGGTCGGCGCCGAGCAGGTAGGCGGTCAGGGTGACCACCGCCACCGACACCGGGCTGGCGATGATGCCGAGCTGGGCGGAGATGGAGGTCGCCGCCATGGCGCGCTCCGGGCGGATGTTGTTCTTGATCGCGATGTCATAGACGATCGGGAGCACGGTATAAACCACGTGGCCGGTGCCGCAGAGGATGGTCAGGGTGATGGTCACGATCGGCGAGAGGATGCACACGTAGCGCGGGTTGCGGCGCAGGACGCGCTCGGCGATCTGCAGCATCACGTTAAGGCCGCCGCTGGCCTCGAGGGTTGCCGAGGCGGTCACCACGGCGACGATGGTCAGCATCACCGAGATGGCGGGCTTGCCGGGCTGGACGTTGAAGAGGAACACCATCACCAGCAGGCCGATGCCACCAAGCATACCCAGGGCCACGCCGCCTTTCTTGGCGCCGTAGAGCAGGCAGATTAGGACGATGGCGAGCTGGAACGTAAACTGTGTTCCCTCGCTCATGTTCATGAAAAATTCCATAAGGACTCCTGATTTTTGCACATGCCTTGATCTGGGCGTAAGGCAGCCCTGGGGGACGCCTGCTGAGATCGGTGTGAATCTATCATTTCGTTGATGAAAAATGATGTGATATGTATCAAACTTTGAAAAAAAGTGTGATCTGCGTCATTATTATATGTATCGATGCACTACAGGGGGGCAGCCATGCCGGGGACGCTGGGGGACGGGGAGCGGGGGCGGTACGCGCGCAACCTCGCGGTACGCGAGATCGGGGAGGCCGGGCAGCTGCGCCTGCGCGCCTCCCGGGCCCTGGTGGTGGGGGCGGGGGGCCTGGGGTCGCCGGCCGCGCTGTACCTTGCCGCCGCGGGGGTGGGGGAGATCGTGCTGGTCGATGATGACATGGTGGAGCTCTCGAACCTGCAGCGGCAGATCCTGCACCGCACCTCCCGCATCGGCACCCCCAAGGCTGAGTCGGGGCGCCTCACCCTCGAGGCGCTCAACCCCGCGATCCACGTTGAGGCGCGGGTGCTGAGGATGGACCGGGGCAACGCGCGCGCCCTGGCGCGCGACTGCGACGTGGCCATTGAGGCCTGCGACAGCCTGCCCGCCAAGTACCTGCTCTGCGATGCCTGCGCGGCTGAGGGGCGGGCGCTGTGCCATGGCGCCGTGGAGCGCTTTGGCGGCCTGGCCATGACCTATGTGCCCGGGCAGCCCTGCTGGCGCTGCGCCTTTGGCCCCG
>JAILEI010000056.1 GCA_024688225.1 Succinivibrionaceae bacterium | reverse complement strand
CTGCAGGAAACAGCCATTTCTGGCGCAACCTGGCGCTGGGCCTAGGCGCGCTGGTGGTGGTGGTCCTGGTCGCCAAGTTCCCGGTGGCGAGGGATGATCATGGCAGCAGCGGCGCCCTGATTGTCAGTGGCGCCGGCCAGGCGGAACCGGCCCCCACTGAGGCGGGGCGCGAGCCGGTGGCCGCGGTGGCGCCAGTTGCCACGGTGCAGGAACGCAACCTCGAGAAGGCCCGTGAGCAGGAGCGCGAGTTGCGCGCGGAGCGCCAGGGCGGGGAGGAGCTGGCCGCCCCCAGGGAGCAGGAGGGGCACAGCGGGGCCCTGGAGCTCAGTGGCGCCGCCGCTGCCGCAGTGCCGGCAAGCACTCCTGCGGCGGCGCAGGAACCCCGCGGGACCTCGCTTTCTGATTTGCTGACCGCACCTGAGATCAAGTCCCATACCGCATCTGAGTCCCAGGAGGCCGGGGAGGCGGCAGCCCAGGAGAGCGCCAGCCAGGGAAGCGCAAGGGATGCTGGGCAGCGGGCTGAGGCCCCCGCCGCGGTTGCCGCGTCACCCGCTCCTGAGGCCAAGCCTGCCCAGGAGGAGGTCCCGGCCATCAAGTCGCCCACCGACGTGTCGCGGCAGGTCAGGATTGTCAACCGCCAGGGACTTGCCGCGCTCAATTCCGTGGAAATCAGGTTCAAGGGCGCGGTGGCGCTCAGGATTACCGATCACAAGGGCAAGATCCTGAAGGATGGCACCTTCAAGAAGGGTGATCACCTCAAGGTCAGTGGCATTCCGCCCTTCACCGTGTCCACCAGTGACGGCACCCTCATTGGGATCTCCTACCAGGGCGGGGAGGTGGTGGTGCCCAAGCGCAAGCAAATCCGCTTTGCGCTGCCCACCAAGTAGCAAGCCATGGAGTGGAAGGCCGAGCCCATCACGCGCCGCGTGACCAGGCAAATCAAGGTTGGCCCGGTGCTGGTGGGGGGCGGTGCCCCCATCAGCGTGCAAAGCATGACCGACACCGATACCCTGGATGTGGAGGGCACCCTTGCCCAGGTGGGGCGGCTGGCCAGCGCGGGGGCGGACATCGTGCGGGTCTCGGTGCCCTCCATGGATGCGGCCCTGGCGATGGAGGAAATTTGCTCCCGCGCCCCAGTCCCCATCGTGGCGGACATCCACTTTGACTATAGGATTGCCCTCGAGGTCGCGAAACGGGGCGCGGCCGCGCTGCGCATCAATCCCGGCAACATCGGTTCCAGTGAGAAAATCGAGGCGGTGTGCCGCGCGGCCGAGGATCATGGCCTGCCCATCCGGGTGGGGGTAAACGCGGGATCCCTCGACAAGGATCTGGTGGCGCGCTATGGGTCGCCCACCCCGCAGGCAATGGCTGAGGCCGCGCTGCGCGCCGCCGAGGTGCTGGAGCGCCACCATTTTTTCGATTATGCGTTCTCGGTCAAGGCATCCGAGCTTAACCTCTGCGTTGCGGCCTACCGCCTGCTCTCCAGGGAAACCCCGGCGCCATTGCACCTGGGGATCACCGAGGCGGGGGGGCTTACCGGGGGCACGGTGCTCTCCAGCATTGGCATCTCCTGGCTGCTCAGGGAGGGGATCGGCGACACCCTGAGGGTGTCGCTGGCCGCAGATCCCGTGGAGGAGGTCAGGGTGGGATGGGCAATCCTCAAAAGCATGCACCTGCGCGCCCGCGGGGTGGAGATTACTGCCTGCCCCACTTGCTCGCGCCATGGCATTGACGTGGTGGGCATGGTTGGCGAGCTCGAGCGGCGCCTTGCCGATGTCAGGGGCACGTTAAGGCTGGCAGTCATGGGCTGCGTGGTCAACGGCCCGGGGGAGGCCCAGGGCGCTGACCTTGCCATCTGCGGTGCCAAGGGCGGGCAGTGCCTTGCCTATGAGGGCGGGAAAATGTGGGGCAAGCTGCCCGCGGCGGCGGCGCTTGACTGGCTGGAGCGCCGGGCGCGGGAACTGGCGGACGGGCGCTAGGCAGGTGAGGTCCCTGGGTTGCATGGCTTGCAAGTTGCCGCCCCGGCCCTAAAATGCGCTGCACCAGGGGCGATTGCCCGCTTGGTTTTTCAAAGGAGACACCCAATATGGCCTTAAGCGTCAAGGGCATCAATGGCATGAATGATTTGCTGCCTGGCGAGTGCTCAGTGTGGCGGCAGGTGGAGGACACCCTGCGCGGGGTCATGGACTCCTTTGGCTATGCCGAGGTGCGCTTCCCCATCCTCGAGCGCACCGCGCTTTTTTGCCGGGCCATCGGTGAGGTCACCGATGTGGTGGAGAAGGAGATGTATACCTTCTCCGACCGGGCCCGCGCCGGGGAGGAGGGGGAACTTTTGTCCCTGCGCCCCGAGGGCACCGCCGGGTGCGTGCGCGCCTGCCTTGAGCACAGCCTGTTGCGCAACGGTGAGGAGCAGCGCCTGTGGTACATGGGGCCGATGTTCCGCCATGAGCGCCCGCAAAAGGGCCGCTGCCGGGAGTTCCACCAGCTGGGCGCTGAGGTTTTCGGCCTGCAGGGACCGGACATCGATGCTGAAATCATCTCCCTGACCCAGGAGATTTGGCGCCGCCTGGGCATTGCCGGTGAGCTGGCCCTGGAAATAAATTCCCTGGGATCGTCCAGGGAGCGCCAGGCCTACCGCAGCGCCCTGGTAGAGTTCCTGGGCGCGCGGCAGGATCGCCTCGACGAGGACTCAAGGCGGCGCCTGGGCACCAATCCCCTGAGGATCCTGGACTCCAAGGATGAGGGTACCAGGGAGGTGCTGGAGACTGCCCCGCGCCTTACCGATTTCCTGGGGGATGACTCGCGGCGCCACTTTGATGGCTTGCTGGGACTGCTTGCGCAGGCTGGGATCCCCTACGTGCTCAACCCGCGCCTGGTCAGGGGTCTTGACTATTACAACCTCAGCGTCTTTGAGTGGACCACCACGGCGCTGGGCTCCCAGGGCACGGTCTGTGGCGGGGGCCGCTACGATGGACTGGTCGGGGAGCTGGGGGGCACGCCCACCCCGGCAGTGGGCTTTGGCCTGGGGATGGAGCGCCTGGTGCTGCTGCTCACTGCCCTAGGCAAGGCATGCCCGCGGGCCCAGGCGGATGTCTATGTGATTGGCTCAGGCCCGGGGGCAACCGAGGCGCAGGCACAGCTGGCCGCGCGCCTGAGGGCAGGTCTGCCCGGGGCGAGGGTGCTCTGCCACTGCGGGGGCGGGGGGTTCAAGCGCCAGTTCAAGCGCGCTGATCGTACCGGCGCCCGGGTGGCGGCCATCCTGGGTGAGGGCGAACTGGAGCGGGGCACGGTTACGGTTAAGGATCTGCGCCACTCTGAGGTGGGGCAGGAGGAACTGTGCATTGCCGATGCCATTAAGCGGATCGGGCAGTTGCTGGCTGCGCCTGGTGGACAGGATCCGCAGTAAGCACCAGGGCAGTGACTAACGGCTTGTTTTTTTTGGAGAAAGCATGGATATTTTGACCGATGATCACGAGCGTGAGGAAACAGTCCGCAAGTGGTGGCATGAGAACTGGAAACCCATCTTCCTCGGGATTGCGATCGCCATATTGGGACTGGTGGGCTTCAAGCAGTACCAGGCCTGGCAGCTTAGCAAGGCGCAGGAGCTCTCCTATGCCCTCTTTTCCGCCCAGTCGAGCCTCGGGCGCGCGGGGGTGAACGGGATCGCCGATGCCAAGAAGTTTGTCGCCGAGCATGAGGACATTTACGGTTCGCTGCTCTCGCTTGACGTGGCCATGGTTGAGGCCGAGGCGGGGCGCTTTGAGGATGCTGCGCAAAGCGTGGACCTGGCCCTGCAGCATGGCGGCAAGCTCCTGCAGTCCTCGGCGCTTTTGACCAAGGGACGCATCCTGGCGCAGGCTGGCAAGCACGAGGAGGCCCTGGGGGTGCTCAGGCAGGTTGACGGGGGAGCCTATGGCCCGGAGATCCATGAGGCGATCGGGGATGTGCTCTCGCTCAAGGGCGACCTCGCCGCGGCCCGGGACTCCTACCTCGCGGCAATCAACCTCACCCTGGAGCGCAAGTTGCCGGTGGGGGCGTCGCTGCAGCTTAAGTACGACAACTGCACCAGGGAGGGCGATCGCCCAGCCATGGAGCTGGTGGGCGACAATGGCGGCCAGGCCCTGCCCTAGGCGCCTTGCTTGACGGATGGCCCATCTTTGTAGATGATGGGATGGTGTTAAATAGCCTGGGGCATGCCCCCTTGCACGAGGGGGCATGCCTTTGGGGGCGCAACTTGCTTTGAGGTCGCATGCCATGAGGCGTAATGGTTTTTGGGGGCTGGTGGCGGTTTCGGCCATGGCGCTGGCGGTCGTGGGCTGCTCGGGCAACAAGGATCTGTATGCCCCGGTGGAGGCGCCGGAGATTGCGAGTGCCTTCTCCCTGGAGCGGGTGTGGTCGGCCTCGGCGGGCAAGGTGGGCAAGTTTGCCACCCGCCTCACCCCGGCGCTTGAGGGGGGCGTCATTTTTGTCGCCTCACGCGATGGCGATGTCCGGGCCTTCAACGCCCAGGGCGGTGAGCGTCTGTGGTCGCGCGATCTCTCCGATGAGGATGAGCAGGATGACCGGCGCAGCGCCCGCCTCTCAGGGGGGGTGGCGGCGCGCCTGGGCAAGGTGGCGGTGGGCTCTGAGAACGGGTTCATCTACGTGCTCTCGGCAAGTGACGGCAGCATCGCCTGGAAGAAGGATCTCGAGAGCGAGATTGCCACGGTGCCGGCCTTCTCGTCGTCTGGCGCGGCACTGTTCGTGGTGAACGGGCATGGGGAAATCATGGCCTTCTCGAGCGCCAATGGCGATGAGCTCTGGAGCGCGGGTGGGGGCAAGGAGATCCTGAGCCTGCGCGGCCAGGCCCAGCCGCTTGCCATTGGCGATGACTACCTGCTGGTGGGCGAGACCAGCGGCAAGATTCTGGTCCTCTCCCAGTCCACGGGCGCCGTGGTGAATGAGATTCTGGTGGGTGAGGCCTATGGCGCCAACGATCTGGAGCGCATCTCGGATGTGTCCGCCTCCCCGCTGGCCCTGGGCGATGACCTCTACGCCACCTCCTACGCAGGGAGCCTGCTGCACTACTCGCTGGGCAGCCAGGGCGTAATCAGCCGCCTGCCCTACCAGTCCTCAAAGCCCCTGGCCTTCGATGGTGACTCGCTGGTCCTGACCGATGACCGGGGCCATGTCCACTGCCTCAACCGCGCCGATGGCACGGAGCGCTGGGCCAACACCCGCCTGTCCTACCGCTCGGTGAGCGCCCCGGCCATCTACGGCAACTACGTGGTGGTGGGTGACTTTGAGGGGTACCTCTATTTCATGAGCCTCAATGACGGCATCATCCGGGGCATGTTTGACACGGATGGCAGCGGCATCTACGCAAGGCCCATTTCCCATGCGGGCAACCTTTACGTGGTGACCAGGGACGGCGATCTTGACTGCCTGCGCCATGATCCGGATCGCAGCGCCGCATTCAAGGCGGACGCTGCCGAGGCTGAGCTCGCAAGCGCCGGGGCAGGGGTGGATTTGCGCTCCCAGGTGGCGGTGGAGGGTGCCATTCCCAGCACCGGGGGGATCACTGCCGAGCAGCTGCAGGCGCGCCGCGATGCGGCCATGCGCCTGGTGGCGGAGAACGAGGCGCGCATCCGCGCGGCACAGGCCAGGCAGCGTGAGTATGAGCGGCAGTACCGTGAGTACCAGAAGCAAAAGGCGGCCTACGAGGCGGCGGTCAAGGAGGAGGAGCAGCGCCAGCGCCGGGCGGTGTCCGGGTTTGGCCTGATGCCAGGGGTGCGCAGTGACGCTGAGGTGCAGTCCCCTGCCGGGCCCACCGCGCCCGCGGGCGGTGCCGTGGAGTCACAGGATGCCCCTTCCAGGGAGGAGGTGGATCCCAATGCCAAGGCAAGTGGCTTTGGCCTCTAGCTGATTCTGGATCCCTGGGAACTCCCCTGGGATTTGGGCAAGTTTTGCTCCCCCGCCATCCTGGTGATGGTGGGGGAGTTGGTTTTGGGGAAACAGCAAGGACAGGAACACCATAGTGACCTGACTTAAAAAAGCAAAAGCGTGAGATAAGGAGATGGTGGAGGTAAACGGGATCGAACCGATGACCCCCTGCTTGCAAAGCAGGTGCTCTCCCGACTGAGCTATACCCCCGAAGAGGGAAGGAGTGGTGGAGCTAGTCGGGATCGAACCGACGACCTCTTGCATGCCATGCAAGCGCTCTCCCAACTGAGCTATAACCCCACACCTTGGGAAGTGACGCCCATTATAGTGGCAGTTTCGAAACCGTCAAGTGTTTTTGCAAGTTTCTCACTGGAGCGGGCGACGGGTGTCGAACCCGCGTCTAAAGCTTGGGAAGCTTTCATTCTACCGTTGAACTACGCCCGCCCGCATCGGTGAGGCAATTTACCCAAAAAAAAACCTGGTGTCAATGCCTGCGCGGATTTTTTCGCGGGTGGGCAGCCACTAGATCCCCAGCTTGCGCTTGAGGTAAAGCATGCTGTCGGTAATGGTGGAGGGCAGGGTCGCTGACGAGGCGGAGGCCACGCACTTAAGTCCCTGGTAGTCCCCGCCCACCAGCTCGCCGTAGGTGGTGAGCGGCGTGACCTGCCCCAGGATGTGGATGGCATCGGCCTTGAGCTCCCGGCAGATGGCAAGGGTGAGGTCTGCTCCCATGGCGTAGACCGCCTGGTAGGAGCGGTTGCGCTCGAGCACCCGGCGCACAATCTCGCCATAGGCGTTGGCCGAGATCTCAAGGTACTCGGCCATGGTGAGGCCCTGGGGCTCGAGGAACCCATCGAAGGCGGAGGCGCTGGCGCCCACCAGGTCAGAGAGCGCCAGGGTGGAGCGGCGCGTCGCACCCAGGGTGAGGATCTCGCTGGCCACGCGGGCAATCTCCGCCTCGCGCCTTTGGCTGTCGGAGAGGAACTCGCGGTTGTGCACCTTCACCACCAGGGGGTGATCCTCGAGCAGCAGCGCCTCGACCTGCGAGGCAATGAGCGGGCTCGATCCGGCAATGGCGCCCAGGATCCTCGGATGGGACCGAAGGTCGCCCTCGCGCGGGGGGCGTGAGATCTTCCTGGCCAGGGTGGCGGTGAAGGGCCCGGGATCCACGGCAATGAACCTGATGCCTGAGGCCAGGACTGCCTCGGCGATGAGGTTGAGCTCCTCCTGGGAGGTGCAGTCCATGACCAGGGCGCGCGCGCCGTGGTGGGCGAGGTGGCTGATCCGCTCGGCGAGGGCGTGGTGCCCGCGGGTGTATTCCTTGAGGTGGATGGCCTCGGCGTGGTAGGGGAAGCGCTCGGTGAAGAGATCGGCAACCCGCCCCGAGGCGGCGGCCTCGCTCTCGGTGTCGATGCCGGCCAGGGACTTGAGCACCGGGGTGCCGTTGACCAGCATGTAGCCGCCCACGGTGGAGCGGTGCAGGGCGGGGAACGCCGGCACCACGACGGCCACCCGGTCGTTGTCGCCCAGCGCGTCGAGCATGGCCTGGGTCTCGGCGCAGGTGTTGCCGCGCATGGCGGGGTCAATGCGCTTGGCGTAGAGGCGCACCGAGGGTCCCTTGAGCAGGCGGGTGGCTGAGAAGACCATCTGGTAGCCCAGCTCCTCGTTGAGGTTGCGGGTGTTGGTCGAGTAGACCAGGCAGTCGCTGTCCTCGCCCACCCCCCGGAGGCCGCGGGCGGACATCACGGTTGAGACCTGGCACTGGTTCCGCTCGAGCAAGGCGCCCACCACGCAGGCCCCGGCGAGCTCGTCGGCTATGACCACGCACTCTGTCATGCTTCCCCCCTCATGCTGGCAATCCTGGCCCGCAGGGCGAGCACCCCCGCCGGCACCACTGAGATCTCGTCCACCCCCAGGCGCACCAGCTCATGGGTGAAACCCTCGTCCGCCCCCAGCTCACCGCACACCCCCACCGGGATCTTGGCGGCGTGGGCCTGGCGCACCGTGGCCTCGATGAGGCGGATCACCGCATGGTGGTAGGGGTTCAGGAACTTGCCCACGTCCGCGTTCTGCCGGTCGACGGCGAGGGTGAACTGGGTGAGGTCGTTGGTGCCGATGCTAAAGAAGTCCGAGAGCGGCGCGAGCTCATCGGCAATCAGCGCCGCTGCCGGGGTCTCGACCATGATCCCGAGGGGCACCTCAGGGTTGAAGTCCTGGCCCTCGGACCTCAGCTCCTCCTTGACCTCGTCGCAGAGGTGGCGGCAGGCCGCAATCTCGTCGGCGCTGATGATGAGCGGGAACATGATGGACAGGTTGCCGTGGGCGCTGGCCCGGTAGAGCGCGCGCAGCTGTGCGCGGAAGATGTCGCGGTGGGCAAGGCACAGCCGCACCGCCCGAAAGCCCATGGCGGGGTTGTCCTCATGGCGCAGCATGAGGTAGGGGGCGGTCTTGTCGGCCCCGATGTCGATGGTGCGGATGATGACCGGGCGCTGCCCCATCGCCTCCAGGGTGTCGCGGTACACGAGGTACTGCTCCTCCTCGGTGGGGCAGTCATTGCCCTGGAGGAAGAGGAACTCGCTGCGGAAGAGCCCGATGCCCTCGGCGTCGCAGGCGAGGGCCAGGTCGACATCCTGCCGGCAGCCCACGTTGGCAAGCAGGCTGATCCTCCTGCCATCCAGGGTGGTGGTGGGGCGGCCGCGGTAGAGCTCAAGGCGCTGCCGGAGCGCGTCCGCGGTGCGCTTGCGCTCGCGCAGGTCACGCAGGGTTTCCTCATCGGGATCGATGTGGATCTCGCCGCTGTCGCCATCGAGCGCCACGAGGCAGCCCTCGAGCTCGGGGGTGAGCCCTGCGCCGATGCCAATGACAGCGGGAATGCCCAGGGTGCGCGCAAAGATTACGGTGTGGGAGCGGGTGGAGCCGCCAGAGGTGGCGATGCCCACCACGCGCTGCCCATCGAGCGTTGCCGTCTCGCTGGGGGCGAGATCCTCGGCGGCGATGATGAGCGGCTCGCTGCCGGTGCTCCTGATGAGTCCGCCGGGGTGGGTGCCGCTGTGCAGGCAGAGGATTTCGATGACCCGCCTTGAGATGTCGAGCACATCATCGGCCCGGCCCTGCATGTACTCGTTGCCCATGGCCGAGAACTGCCCGGCCAGGCGGCGGCCCACGGTGTCCACCGCATACTCGGCGTTGACCCGCTCACTCTCGATGAGCGCGGTGATCCCGCCCACGTAGTCGGGATCATCGAGCATCATCTGGTGGATTTGGAACAGCACCGCGTTCCCCTCGCCGAGGCGCTCGAGCGAGGCCTCGTAAAGGGTGCCCAGCTGCTCGATGGCGTGCAGGCGCGCCTTCTCAAAGCGCCGGCGCTCCAGGGCGGGATCCTCCACCTCGCGGCGGCGGGAGGGCAGGTCGGGGTGGCCGATGAAGGTGAGGCGGCCAAAGGCGATGCCGCGGCTTGCTGGTGTGCCTGAGAGCGTAGCGCGCATGTCCCCTCCGAAAAAAGCGCCCTGGCGGGAAGTTTAGCACACGCCAGGCGCGGCCGCCCTAAGGGGGCCAAGTTATAGTAGAATGCCATCAATTTTTGCGGGGTTGCTAATGGACACAATCAAGACGAGGTTTGCCCCCTCCCCTACGGGCTACCTGCATGTGGGCGGGGCGCGTACCGCCCTCTATTCCTGGCTCTATGCCCGCCACCTGGGCGGCAGGTTCGTGCTGCGCATTGAGGACACGGATCGCGAGCGCTCCACCCAGCCAGCCATTGACGCCATCCTCGAGTCCATGCAGTGGCTGGGCCTTGGGTGGGACGAGGGCCCCTTCTACCAGACCCGGCGCATGGACCGCTACCGGGAGGTCATTGACGGCCTGCTGGAGAAGGGCCTTGCCTACAAGTGCTTTTGCTCCAAGGAGCGCCTGGAGAGGATGCGCGAGGGGCAGATGCGCGAGGGCGTGAAGCCCCGCTATGACGGGCACTGCCGCAATGAGGATCCCGCCACCCACCAGGGCGAACCCTACGTGGTGCGCTTTCGCAACCCCGACCGCGGGGTGGTGGCCTTTGACGATCTCATCAAGGGGCACATTGAGATCAGCAACACCGAGCTTGACGACTTTGTCATCCAGCGCAGTGACGGCACCCCCACCTACAACTTCTGCGTGGTGGTGGATGACCTCGACATGGGCATCACCCACGTCATCAGGGGCGATGACCACGTGGCCAACACCCCGCGCCAGATTAACCTCTACCGTGCCCTGGGCGCCACCCCGCCGGTGTTTGGGCACCTGGCGATGATCCTGGGCGATGACGGCGCCAAGCTCTCCAAGCGCCATGGCGCGGTGAGCGTGATGCAGTACCGTGAGGATGGGTACCTGCCCGAGGCCCTGCTCAACTACCTGGTGCGCCTGGGGTGGTCGCATGGCGACCAGGAGATCTTCTCGGTCGAGGAGATGGTGGCGCTGTTTGATCCGGCGCAGATCTCCCGCGGCGCCTCCAGCTTCAACACCTCCAAGCTCAAGTGGCTCAACCAGCACTACATGAAGTCCCTTCCTGCGGGGCAGGTGGGCAAGGAGCTGGCCTGGCACCTGGGGCGCCTGGGCGTGGATCCCGCCACGGGCCCGGAGCCAGCCCGGGTGGTTAAGGCCTACGCCGAGCGCACCCATACCCTCAAGGAGATGGCGGAGCGCTGCCGCTGCTACTATGAGCCCCTGAACGGCTATGACGAGGCGGCGGTGCGCAAGTGGATTAAGCCGGGCGCGGTTGAGATCCTCAAGTCCGCGCTTGAGCTCCTGGGCGCGGGGCCGGCCTGGGAGGCCGCGGAGCTCGATGCCGCGCTTGCGGGGCTTGCCGGGCGCCTGGGGGTGGGCATGGGCAAGATTGGCCAGCCGTTGCGCATTGCCCTGACCGGTGCGGCCGCCTCGCCGGGGATCGGTGACACCCTGGCGCTGCTGGGCCGGGAGGAGAGCCTCAGGCGCATTGGCAGCGCCATCAGCGCCTTTGCGGGGCAGGGGGGCAGCCATGGGCAGGACTAGCCTTGCCGCGGCGGCGCTCTTGCTGCTTGCCGCAGGATGTGGGAACTACACCTTCCACTCCAACCTGGATCCAGGCAATTTCAAGGAATACTACAAGGCCTCCTATGCAAGGGAGACCACCCTGGAGGAACTGGGGAACACCCCGTACACCAGCCTGGGGCTGGTGGAGGGCCTGTCCTGCCAGGAGCGCGAGCGCGACTACATTGCCAATGAGCGCGACGCTCGCACCGAGCTGCGCAAGGCTGCCGCCGACCGGGGCGCCAATGCCCTGGTGTTTGGCAAGTGTGTGCGCCTTACTGGCACCCCGGCGTGCAGGATCTCGGTTACCTGCTACGGCGAGGCGCTGCGCGTCAAGGAATAGGGGTGGGCGGCGCCGCGGTCACGGTGCCCGTGATCGGCACCATCCGCACCCCCTTTGGCAGCAAGTTCGCGGTGCCCCGGCAGGGGGGCGGCAACTGCCCGGCGCATGGCCGGGTGATCCTCGAGCCGCCCTATTCCGCGCCCAGCGCGGTCAAGGGTCTTGAGGGTTTCTCGCACCTGCACCTCATCTTCCACTTCCACCTTGCAGGGCCAGGCCCCTTCCATGCCACGGTGCGGCCGCCCCGCCTGGGGGGCAACACGAGGCTGGGGGTCTTTGCCACCCGCTCGCCCTACCGCCCCTCGCGCCTCGGGCTGTCGGTGGTGCGCCTCTTGGGGGTGGAGGTCCAGGCGGGCCGCGCGCAACTGGTGGTGGAGGGGGTGGATCTGGTCGATGGCACCCCCATCATCGACATCAAGCCCTACCTGCCGCGCTTTGACGCCATCCCGGGGGCAAGCGCGGGCTTTGCCGGGGGGCCGCCCCCCAGCCTTGGGGTGGAGGTGGCGCCCGGTGCCCAGGCTCGGTTTGGGGCGCTGCCTAGGGCCGAGCGGGAGTCCATCCTCGCGATCCTCGCCCAGGATCCACGCCCGGCCTACCGGGGGGCGGGGGATGGGCACCGCTATGGTGCCACCCTCTTTGGCCACAACATTGTCTTTTTCCTGGATGGGGGGCGGATCCTCATCACCGCCGTGGAGGACTGAATGCCACGCTACTCACATGTGCTCGTGGATCTAGACGGCACCCTGGTTGACTCAAGAAAGGCCAACATGGAGGGGATGCTCGCCATGTTCCACCGCCTGCGCCCCGGGCAGGAGCCGCCCTGCGATCCCGATCCCCTCTTTGGCGTGCCCTGGCATGAGTGCCTCAACCGCCTGGGCTTCCTGGGCGCCGAGCACGATCTTGCGAGCAAGGCCTGGCTTGAGGAGGTGGTGGCGCGCTCGGGCACGGTGCGGCCCTTCCCGGGGGCGGTTGCCGCGCTGCGCTGCCTCAGGGAGCATGGGATCAGGGTGACCGTGGTCACGGCGCGCCTGAGGCACGGGCCGGACATCGGCGATCTGGGCTCCTGCCTGCCCCTGGCCTTCTCCCCCTATGTTGAGGGCGCCATTTGCGCCGATGATGTGGCCTGCCCCAAGCCCGCGCCTGACCAGGCGCTCCTCTACCTTGAGCGCACCGGGGCGCGGCGCGAGGAGGTGCTGATGGTGGGGGACAGCATGTCCGACTACTCCTGCGCCACGGGGGCGGGCATTGACTTTGCCCTTGCCATGTGGGGCACTGCCTTAAGGGAGCACCTGCGCTGCGCCCACCATCCCCTGTCCCCCATGGAGGTAGTGTCCATCGCCGTGGGTCCTAGGCATGAGGACGAGCCCTGGATGCGCTGGACGCGGGAGATGCGCGCCATTGCCCAGTCAGGCCTCGCCTACACCGAGAATCCCTTTGACCGCGAGCGCTTTGAGCGCCTCGGGGAACTTGCCGCGGAGATGGTGGCGCTGTGCGCGGATCGCCCGCTGCAGGCAGTGCGCGGGGCGCTGAGCCTTGACAGCGGCTATGCCACCCCCAAGGTGGAAACCCGCGGCGCGGTGGTGAACGCGGAGGGGGAGGTTTTGCTGGTTAAGGAGAGAAGCGGGCTGTGGACCCTGCCGGGGGGATGGTGCGATGAGGGGCAGTCCCTGAGGTCCAACACCCTGAAGGAGATCCTCGAGGAGGCGGGCATGGAGGCCTCGGTCCTGCGCCTCATTGCCCTGCAAAACCGCAACCTGCACAACACCCCCCGCTATGTGCATGATGTAATCAAGGCCTTCTTTCTCTGCGCCCCGGGGCGCTGGGCCTTTGCCCCCAACAACGAGACCGTGGACTGCCGCTACTTTTCAGAGCCCGAGCTGCAGGCGCTAGCGCTGCGCGAGTCCACCGTGACCCTGGGGCAACTGCAAATGTGCCTTGAGGCCTGGCGCAACCCCGGCATGGCGCCCCTCATTGACTAAGGAGAGCGCATGAGATTCCCGGTTGACCTGCATACCCATACGGTGGCGTGCTCCCACGCCTTCAGCACCATTGGCGAGTACCTCACCCGCGCGAGGGAGATGGGCCTTATGATGTTTGCCACCACCGATCATGGGCCGGCGCTTGCCGATGGGGCGCACCGCTGGCACTTTGGCAACCTCAAGGTGCTGCCGCGCCTGTGGGAGGGGGTGGCGCTGCTTCGGGGCGTGGAGGCCAACGTGATGGAGGAGGGGGGCATTGACCTCGGGCCCAGGGAGCGCAGCCGCCTCGACCTGGTGCTCTGCGGTTTCCACGAGAACTTCCGCTCCCGCGGCGCTGAGGGCAACACCGAGGCGATCAAGGCCATCATCGCCTCAGGGGAGGTGGACATCATCACCCACCTCGGCAACCCTGCGTATCCCATTATCCCCGAGGAGGTCCTACGCTGCGCCCTCGTGCACCAGGTGGCGATCGAGATCAACGCCACCTCGGGGGTGAACTCCCGCCCGGGCAGCCATGGGAACTGCGTGGAACTTGCCAGGCTGTGCGCCAGGCTGGGCAACGTGGTGTCGCTGGGCAGTGACGCCCACATTCACTTTAGCCTGGGGAATTTTGAGGAGGCGGAGCGGGTGATTGGGGAGGCGGGACTTCCCGATGCGCAGATCATCAACCGTGATCCACTGGCGGTGCTTGAGTTCCTCAAGGGGCGGGGTCATGATCCTGCGCCCCTTGCGGAACTGTGGGAGCGCTTCTCGCGCTAGTGCCTACTTGGCGTCGAAGGGCTTGGGATCCTGCCCGAACCAGCGGCGGTAGATCTCGGCATAGGTGCCGTCATCGCGGATCTTCTTCAGCCCATCGTTGACGAGCTGCAGCGTCTCGGCGTTGTCCTTGCTGGTGATGATGCCGTAGTACTCCTCAGTGAGGTAGATGGGCAGGCTGTGGATGCCGCCCTCGCTGGCGTTCTTGAGGTAGTAGTCATTGACGGCCTTGTCGTTCACCAGGGCGCGGCAGCCCTTGCCCTTGAGCTCCATCAGCGCGTCGGCGGAGGTGTTGAAGCGCTTGACGTTGGCGCCCTCGACGGTCAGCGCGTAGTCAGCGCCAGTGGTGCCAATCTGGGCGCAGAGGTCAGTGCCCTTGAGCGAGTCGGCGGTGCGGAAGTTGTCGCGATCCTCGGTGCGCACCATGACACTGAGCCCGGCCTTGTAGTAGGGCTCGGAGAAGGAGATGCGCTTCTTGCGCTCCTCGGTGATGGTAAAGCCGGAGATCCCCACGTCAACCTGGTGGGTGATGATGGCGGGGATAATCGAGTCAAAGGGCATCGACACCAGCTCGATGTCACAGCCCTGCGCCTCGGCGATGGCCTTGGCGATGTCCACGTCAAAGCCGCTGAGCACGGTGCCGCCCTCGCCCATGAACTCAAAGGGCGGGAAGGAGGGCTCGGTGGCAAAGCGCAGTGACTTGGCCGCCGCGAGGGTGGGGGTGGCGAGCAGCGCCGCAAGGCCAATGCCGGCCAGCGCCTTCAGTGCATGCTTGAGTTTCATCTTGGGGAACTTCTCCTTGGCTGGTGCCTGATTTTAACTGGCCATCATGTTAGGCGCCACCCTGGGTGCTGTCAAGGGTCTGGGCCCGCGCGAGGCGCCCGCTGTCTATGGTGTAGATGACATCCTGCCCCTCGAGGGTGGAGGCGCGGTGGGCCACGGTGATGACGATGCGATCCGCGGTGAGGATCCTAAGCGCCTGCTTGATGATTTGCTCGGAGGTGTTGTCAAGGGCCGAGGTGGCCTCATCGAGGATCACGATCGGCGCGTCCCTGAGCAGGGCGCGGGCGATCCCCAGGCGCTGGCGCTGGCCGCCCGAGAGCAGCGCCCCCTTCTCCCCCACTGGGGCGTCCAGGCCCAGGGGCTGGGATTGCACAAACTCATCAAGGTGCACGGCGCGCAGCGCGTTCCTGATCTCCTCGTCGCTGGCGCCGTTGCCCAGGGTGAGGTTGTCGCGGATGGTGCCGTCAAAGAGGAAGGTGTCCTGGAAGACCACGCTGATGCGCTCGCGCAGCGCCTGCCGTCCCAGAGCCTCGATATTGGTGCCGTCCAGCAGGATCTGCCCCTGCTGGGGGCTGTAGAGCCCGAGCAGCAGGGCGCAGATGGTGCTCTTGCCACTGCCCGAGGCCCCAGCGAGGGCATAGGACTTGCCGCGCTCAAAGGTGAGGCTGAGATTGCTCAGCACCTGCTCGCCGCCCTCATAGGCAAAGCTGACGCCCCGCAAATCAACCCGGTCGATCCTGCCCACTGGCGGTGCCTTCTGGCTGGCCGTGGCATTAAGTTCCTCCTCCGGGGCGTCGAGGATCTCGTAGATGATGTTGAGCATCAGGATGGAGAACTGCAGCTGCACAAAGCTGTCGCCCAGGGTCTTGAGCGGCGCGTAGAGCATGATCAGCGCGGCGATGAAGGCCACAAAGGAGCCGGGGGTGATCTCCTGCTCCACCACCAGGTAGACCCCATAGAAGAGCACGATGGCGATCCCCACCGAGGTGATGATGCGAATGAGCGGGGAGAGCCAGTTGGTGTTGGTGATGATTTTAATGCTGAGCCTGAAGAGGTTGGTGACGGTGGCCGCAAAGCGGCTGTAGATCAGGCCCTTGATACCAAAGAGCTTGATCACGCGGCTGCCGGCCAACGCCTCGTTGTAGAAGCGGTAGGCGGCGGCCATGTCGGCAAAGGTTTTTTTCAGGATTTCATCGAGCTTGCGCTTGGCAAGTCCCATGGGCAGCAGGATGAGCGCCGCCACGCCGATGGCGACCAGGAAGAGCTGCCAGGACTGGTAGGCCATGACGCAGCACAGCGAGATGGAGGAGAAGAACTTGGTCAGGAACAGCTTGAGGTTGTTGATCATGCCTGTGGCGGCGTTCTTGGGCACCTCATAGCACTTGAAGATGGTGTCGCCGGTGTTGCTGTGGTCGTAGTAGGTGGAACTTAGCCTCAGCAGTTTGTGGAAGACCGCGTAGCGGATGTTGAGGGTGAGGCGGTTGCCCACCATGCCGTTCACATAGGCGGAGGCGTAGACAAAGCCCCCCTGCAGCAGGGCAAAGCCGATGAGGATGAAGGGCACGTAGGAGACAAAGTCACCATTCTGCTCCACCATCACCTGATCCATGAAGGGCTTGAGGAAGGAGGCAATGGCGGCGTCCAGCGCCCCCACCGGGATGGTGAGCAGCATGCCGAGGATCCATATCCCCAGGCAGGGGCGCAGGAAGGGCCAGAATTGCCTGCAGGCCTTGATGAGATCGCGGTTCATGATGGGTGGTGCCCAGGCTGGCGCAGAGACTTGCCCCGCATGGCGCCAGGGCTGGGCAAGTCCTGCCGGGGGGCGGGGGGACGGGCAGGATCTGAGCGCCGCAGGACCCGTGACCCATTGCATATCCCGCCCAGGCACTGTTGGTACGGGCCCAGCGGGGTTGACGCCATCGAACCCCACCTCCTGGGGCATGCCAGAGCCATCGGACGCTACCTGATGCGAAAGCGGCGGTGGCTGGCGGTTGCCGCGGCGCTGCCCTCGCCAGGGTCCAGGTGGTGGTGGGGGACCAGGTTATGCTCCACGCTCTCGCCCCAGTTGCTCTCCCCGGTTGCGGCAGCAATGCCGAGCTCGAGGTAGCGCTCCAGGCGCTCATTGAGCTTGCGGGTGCCGCCCTTGGCCAGGCCGCAGGTGAGCAGCAGCGAGTCCATGCCGCGGCACAGCAGCTTGCTGGGGGCCTTGATCACCTCCTTGCCCCCCGGGGTGAGGTTGCCAAAGCTCCAGAAGGCGCACAGCGCCAGCAGGCCCTCGGGCTGGTCGGGGATTTCGTTGCCCATGTCCATGCAGCGCCGGGCCTGCTCATCGTTGGGGGCCGCAATGTAACTGTAGACGCAGTCCAGCGCGCTGCCCTTGCGCTGTGCCAGGAGCCTTGGGTCCGGGGTGGGCAGGGCGTCCTTGACGGTCCTGAGCGCCTCCTTGCGGATTGACTCGATCCGGGCCCGGATCTCATCCGTGGCCTTGGTAATGGGACTGTTCTTGAGGTCAATCAGGGGCGTGTCGCGGGACTCCAGCGCGCGCCTGGCGAGCCCCTCGCAGAGGGCGCGGCTGTCCATGCCCACCTTGTCCTTGAGGATCTGGTCGATGGTTTGCCGGATGCTGTTGAACATCATCCTGGGGCCAGGGGGGATTTTTTCCAGTTCCTGCTCGAGCTGGTCAATCGGGGCCATAACCTTCCTGAGCTCGGCCTCAACGTCCAGGGGCTGGGGCGGGGGGGGCACCTTGGCCCAGTCAGGCAGGGGCTGCTCGATGGAGCCGGGTGCCGCCAGCTCCATCAGGTCCGGCGCGGGCGCGGGATGTGCCTTGGTTTCCTCGAGCAGGTCGAGCACGCACTGGTAACCCCACCATACGGAGACCCGGCGGTGCAGTGTGGCGGCGAGGAATTTGCAGGCCTCCTTGAACTTGCCCATGTCCTGCAGCGTGAGCAGGAAGTCCTCCGAGGCAGGGTGCCCCTGCGCCAGGTGCTCGAGATCGCTGTGCAGGTCATAGGTCCCGGCCTCGACCGCCTCACTGACCTGCGGGTACTGCAGCAGCACCAGGTGCTGCCTGGGGAGGTGCTTGGGGCGAATGGTGCTGGCCATGTTCATCCTAGTTGATGCCTAGCGCGGTGGTGCTGATGTTGGTGGCGCCGGCGCGGGTCTTGACCGCCTCGGCATCGGCGTTGAGCGCCTGGGCGTCGGTCTTGGCGGCGGTGGCCGAGGAGGCGCTGCCGGTGACGTTCCCGTCCTGGCCCTTGACCTCGTTCTTTGCCACCGAGCCGTCGGTGGTGGCGGCGGCATTGCGGCTGTCGTTTATGGAGGTCTCGGACTTGCGGGGGTGCAGGTCGTTGTTGCCAGAGACATCGGAATGCTGGAGGTTGGTGACGGTCAGGCACTGCAGTCCTTTTTTCACCAGGCCCGCCGCTGCCGCAAGGCCGGCCATGGGGAGCACGGCTGCGATAACCTGCCCAACCACGGGCATGGCCTTGTCCCGAGCCTCCTGGTCAGAGGGTGCCTTTTTCCCGGTTGCCATTGGTAGTTTTTCCCTTCTTGCTGCCCAGGCGCCGCTATATGCCAGCCACTGGGCTGTTGCCACTGTTGGAGGCGGCGCTTACGGAATGCCAGCCACTGGGCTGTTGCCACTGTTGGAGGCGGCGCTTACGGAGTTGATGGTCCTGCCCATTATGTTCAGGGTGCCGCCAAGGGTGATGTCGAGCACGGGATCGGCGACAGTTCCTGCCCCGGCAAGCAATGTACACACAATCGCCTTGGTCTCGAGGTGCTTGGTCATGTTGCTTGCCATGTACATCCACTGCCCGTGGGTCATGCTGGTTGAGCCGCAGGTCTCGTCAAACCAGTCCGGCTCGGCAGCCTCCACAATCTCTATGGCAAGATCATAGAGGTCAAGGAGGAAGTCCACGACACTGACAAAGCACATGACGGCATCGTCATCCACGCTGGGGCTTAGGCTCAGCTTGTGGGAGTTGATGATGGAGGCAAACTGGGGGAACAGGGTCTCGATGCTGTCGCAGGCGATGCCCAGTCCGGTGTCGATCTTCTCCGTGTACTCAGGATCATCGCTGGGCAGCGCTATGGCCTGGGCCGTGTCAATGATCTCCTGGGCGGCAGTGACGACAGCGCTCAACTTGAGGTCGCCCTTGTTGAGCCCGCTGACTGCCACTGGCAGCCCGGAAATGCCGATCGCGCCCCGGGTGAGCTGGATGCTGCCCCCCACGCTGTCGCAGATGTTGGCTCCAAACTTGGTCTTGATGAGGGCCTGTGGCGCCACCATGTAGAAACCGCGGTAGGGGCTCAGGGAGAGGACGGCATTGAACGAGCCGGTGCCAGCGTGCCCAAAGTATGCGGACTCGATGGTGACGGAACCCTTGGTGACGCTGACGATGTTGTTGCCCACCGCCAGGGAGACCTCTTGCCCGCCCTCCAGGGAGATCACCGGCGCTGTGAGCTTGATCTCCTCCTTGGCGTCGAGGACGATCTTGCCGCCCTCACCGCTGGCGCTGAAAGTTGCCAGTTTCTGCGCGTGCGCGGAGACGCTATCCCCCCGCAGCTCAGAAATGCCTTCCTGGCTGGGAGTTGGGTTTTCTGGCATGTCATGTCTCCCACTGCGGCCCGCGGGCGGGCCGGTCAGTCGTCAATGCGGAAGCGCTTGCGCCCGCCTGCCTGCACCATGTCCTCGTCGCCGCTGCTGGCCAGCTCGCGGTGCGGGGCTAGGTTTTGCTCCACGCTCTCGCCCCAGTTGCTCTCCCCGGATGCGGCTGCGAGGCCGAACCCGAGGTAGCGCTCCATGCGCTCCTTTAGCTTGCGGGTGCCGCCCTTGGCGAGGCCGCAGGTGAGCAGCAGTGAGTCCATGCCTCGGCACAGCAGGCTGGAGGGGGTCTTGATCACCTCCTTGCCCTCAGGGGTCATGTTGCCAAAGCTCCAGAAGGCGCAGAGGGCAAGGAGCCCCTCGGGCTGGTCGGGGATTTCGTTGCCAATGTCCATGCAGCGCTTGGCGTTCTCGTCGCTGGGCGCGGCGATGTAGGCGTAGACCGCGTCGAGGGAGTTGCGCTTTTGCTTGGCCAGGAGCTTGGGATCCGGGGTGGGCAGCGCGTCCTTGACGGTCTGCAGGGTCTCGGTCCTGATCCCCTCGATCTTGGACTTTATGTCATTCATCATCTTGGTGATGGGACTGTTCTCGAAGTCAATGCGCTCCGCGTCGCGGGACTCGAGGACACGCCTGCACATGCCCATTACGAACTCATCATGCCCCATGCCCGTGGTTTCCTTGAAGGCGGCATCGATGCTGCTCGTGATCATCTGCATCATCTCGCGGGGTGCGGCAGGCAGTTTCTCGAGCAATTCCTGGGGCTCATTGAGCGCCGACTTGATTTCCGCGAGCGTCTTGTCAATTTCGACGGGGGGGCGGGGCGGGGGCACCTTGGCCCAATCCGGGGTGGGCACGTCGATGGAACCCGGGGCGGCCAGCTTCATCAGATCCTCGACCTCGGCCGGTTTCTGGCGCAACTCGCGCAGCAGGTCAACCACGCACAGGTATCCCCACCACACGGAGACCCTCCGGTGCAGGGTGGAGGCCAGGAAGGCGCATCCCTCCTTGCATTTGCCCTGATCCCTGAGCGCCAGCAGGAAGTCCTCTGAGTAGGGGTGCTGGCGGGCAAGCGGCTCCAGCTCGGAATTGACGCGGTATACCCCCGCATCCACGGCGTCCTGCACCTTTTGGTGCTGCAGCAGCACCAGGTGCTGGCGCTCTTGAGTGTCTTTCGTGCGATTGCTGTCCATGCTCTTGCTCCCTAGTTGATGCCCAGGGCGGTGGTGCTGATGTTGGCGGCGCCCGCACGGGTCTTGAGTGCCTCGGCGTCGGCGTTGGCCGCCTTGGCCTTCTGGTCGGCGGCAGCGGCCTCGGTCTCGTTGGCCTTGACCTCGCCTTCCTGCCCGCTTACCTCATTGTGGGCCAGTGAGCCATCAGTCTTAGCCGCGCCGTTCTTGTTCTGGTTGGCGGCATTGTCACTGTGGTTGACCCGGGCGGTCTCGGTGCCGGACAAATCTGATCTCTCGTAATTGGTCACCAGCAGCTTCTTGAGGCCGTACTTGACCAGCTCAGTGAGCGCGGCGACACCGCCTGAAATCAGAATCTCCTGGGCCAGTTCCTTTACGACTGGCTCAAGCTCGTTCTTGAGTTCCTCGGTTGACACTTTGTCAGTCATGACTTAACTCCCTTGGTCCTGTTGACCGCTTGCAATCCTGTTTCATGGGCATTGCCCACGCCTGCCTCCCCTGCCGCCACCGCGGCCCAGGCCTGCTCACTGCCGGCAGGGGACAGGGACTATACGGTTGGAATAGTTTGATTTTTCTCCTGGATATTATTTTTCAATCCTTCAACCAGTTTTTGACCGTCCTTGATCGCATTCACCGTTTTCAGCTCGGTTGGCGCACCTGCCTTGGCCGCGGATATCGCAGCCACGATTGTCCCCCCCAGCTTCTTGAGGTCGCGGGCCTCAATCGAGGCCGCGCCGGCGGTATTGAACTCAAACTTGCACGCCTTATCCACATCAGCCATAGCACGGTAAACCAGGATGCAGATCCAGGCCTGCACGTGCTTTACCACGTTGCTGGCCAGTACCATGCATTGCCCGTTAGTCAGCCAGCAGTTGGTGTCGTAACTGTTGAACCAGTCTTTGAAAAATTGCTTGATCAGGCTGACCACAGCGTCATATATGCCCATGATGATGTCAAACAAGTTGACCAGGCCAATAAGCATACTGCATGTGGTACCGTCACCATTGCCCCAGTAGTCCAGGTTGAAAAGGTGCCACAGGCTCTGCTTGTCTTTTTCCTTTCTGTCTTTAACGTTGTTGAAGTCCTTTATCTTCCCATGAACCTTTTTAAATTTCTTGTAGGCTTTCTTGGCCTTGAAATAGCCACCCTGGATAGCTTTAAACCTTTTCACCCCCCAGTTCTGGAACTCCTTCGCTGCGTCCTTTGACTCTTTTGCCCACAGGAAGGGGTTGTTGGGATCCTTGTCCAGGACTATGGGCTGCGCTATGGAAACTATTGCGTCCCTGAATTCATCGAGGCTGAACTTAAGGATTTTATCGAAGTAATCCCCTTTCTTGGGGGTTTCCATGCCGATTGAGGCGCCCTCGAGCTTGACCGTGCCCCTTGAGATGTTTACCTCGCCACCGATGGCATCTGAGATGCTGACCCCAAAGCGACTGCCGAGGGTGAGGTTGGGGCCAAAGACGTTCACCCCTTCCAGCGGGTTGATAATCACGGAGCTCGAGAAGGCGCTGGTCGAGGCGTTGGGGAAGTAACTCCCGGCGATGAGGATGCAGTCATGGTCAACCACGACCAGGTTGTTGTGGCATGAGACAGTGACCTTCTTATTGCCGCTGATTAAAATCTCATCGCCTGTGATGTTCACATTCCCCGCGGTCGCGATGTTAATGTTGGCGGCATGATCAGGTTTGCCTGGCTTTGTTTCGAGGCTATTGGTGGAGATTGAAATATTGTCATAGGCCTCGATATCAAGGCTTTTGCCCTTGAGTTTATTGGGTTTCGAATCTTTTGTTGCCGTCTGCGTGTCAGTATTGTTTGCTGCCATAATCTGCTATCCTGCTGTCTTCCCGTAGGGGTGGTTACATGATTTCAACATCGCTGTAATCGATTTCGTCATATGCGGGGAGCACCTCCTCGTTGATCAGCTTCGCCATCCTGACCAGATCATCATGGGCGGCAATGATCTTCTTGCGGGCCTTTTCCAGGGTCTCCCGCTCCTCATCGGACAGGCTCAGCCCCTTGGCCTTGCCCAGCAGGCTGTGCTTGCAGTCCCGGTATTCCCTGAGGCTCTGCGAGTAGTCGGAACTGAGCTGGTTGCACTTTTTCTCAAGGTAGCGCTCGTAGAACTCCCCGGCGGTGGCGGCCTCGTGGTCTTGCGCGAAGCGGGTGATGTAGTTCCTCATGCTGCGGCTGATGAGCGCGTCAAGGATGCGGTCCTGCTCGTTGTCACGGCCCGGGGCTAGGGTAGTGCCACCAGTGTTGCGGGTGTTGAGGTTTTCCAGCCACTCGAAGGTGCCCATGCCAGTGCTCTCAAGGTAGGAGAGCTGGCCCAGCACGGGATGGAAGCCCTGGAGCTGCAGCTTCCCGCCCAGCGCCGTCACCAGCACGTGGTCACCGACCCGGGGCAGGTAGCGGCTGAACTCGCCGCTCTCAAAGCCGGTGTTGCGCACCACCACCGGGACCTTGGCGCCGCGGGGCAGCATGTAGAAGAAAGTGGGATCCTGGTGATGGTCAAAGTCGCAGGTGGCGGCCTGGCCGAAATCCTCCAGCCGGCCCTCGGCGTCGCAGACCGAGCCGTCAAGGATGATGGCGCGCCCCGTGGCGAGGAGGCGGATGGGATCGCCTGCGTCGCCGAGTACTGGCAGCCGCTCGGGCTTTTCGGCAAGGGACATCCCGCGGCAGGCGACACTGGCCTCCACACTGGCCTCAAGCTCCCTCACCAGGGGATGCAGCGTGAAGCCCTGCGGGTAGTTGACGTTGAATGAATACTCCGCGGTCTCGATGAGGATGTCGATGTCCTTGGGATCCTTGTAGAAGTCGGTGAGGGTGGCGACCAGGCCTGCCCTGGCGGCAAGGTCGGAGGCCTTGAAGGACCAGTCGCGGCGCGGGGCGAAGCACTCGCGCACGCTCTTTTGCACCCGTTCCTGGTCACTCATGTCCACAAACTCGAGATCGTCCGAGCCGCTTTCCTTGATGGTCTCGTAATAGCCAAAGCAAGTGGTGAGTGAGTTGGTGGAAAAGTCCTCGGTGTCCGCGTCGTCGTAATAGATGAAGGTCTTCCCGCGCGCCGGGCGGTACTGGCCTGACATCACCACCTCCCTGAGGTAGCTGGGCTGCTCGCGGTTGCGCATCTGGCAGCGGTAGCTGCCGCCCCTGGGCACTGCCTGCTGGCCGTCCTTGGCCTCCAGGTAGGTCACATAGCTCTTGCCTGCGTCACTGAGGTACAGGGTGCCGTTCTGCTCGCCCGTGAAGGTGTCCTGCACCAGGTTGAGCCCATTGAGGAGGCAGAGGCGGCAGATGAAGTCATAGTCACTCTCCGCCACCTGGGTGAAAATCTGGTTGTCCTTGAAATCGCGCTCATCGATGAGCTCGTCCTTGACGGTGAGCGGGAGCCCGTACTCATCAAGGATGGATCTGATGACCGCCACCACATCCTTGCGCACGAAGGATCTGGTGTGGCGCTGGGACTTGAGCAGGGCAAGCCCCGACTCCACGGCCAGCTCATAGCAGCAGGCGTCCCTCATGTCCATGGCCGAGCGCTCGCGGAAGGCGATGCCCTTGAACTCATGGGACTTGAGGAAACCCGGGAAGCGGCGGGTGATGGTGCCGTCCGAGATCTCGACCGCCACCTTGGACCCGAGCGCGCCCGCGAGGGCGTCCTCGTCAAGGGGCGAGTCAGTGAACATGGTAAGGCGCGCAGTGAATGGCTCGCTGATGCCCTCATGCACTTCCACTGCATAGGGAATCATCCCGGAGACAACATCCTCTGTGCAGTCCAGCTTGATTGACAGGTTCTTTGCCATAGTCCCACCCGAGAAAGTTCTGTGGAGGTAGCCTGCCCCGGTCACTGGGCCAGGCAAGGGTTCGCCGTAAGGCTTGGTTCAATTATGGCATAAATGAAAATGGACCCCCAACACTAATTTTTTGGCCGGGGATCCATGCCCTGAAACAGGGGCCTTTGCTAGGCGGTGACCTTCTTGAAGCGCAGCCGGTGGGGCTGGGCGTCATCGCCGAACTGCTTGCGCTTCCAGGCCTCATAGTCGGTGTAGTTGCCCTCAAAGAAGGTGACCTTGCCCTCGTCCCCGTAGTCGAGGATGTGGGTGGCGATGCGGTCGAGGAACCAGCGGTCATGGGAGATGACCATGGCGCTGCCCGGGAACTCCAGCAGGGCGTTCTCCAGCGCCCGCAGCGTCTCGACGTCGAGATCGTTGGTCGGCTCGTCGAGGAGCAGCAGGTTGCCGCCCACCTGCAGCAGCTTGGCAAGCTGCAGGCGGCCGCGCTCGCCGCCGGAGAGATCGCCCACCAGCTTCTGCTGGTCGGTGCCGCGGAAGTTGAAGCGGCCGATGTAGGCGCGGCTGGGGATCTCGTAGTTCCCAATCCTGATGATGTCCCGGCCCTCGGCAATCTCCTCGAACACGCTCTTGCGGTCATCCATCTTGTCGCGGAACTGCTCCACGTAGGCAGGCACCACGGTGTCGCCGAGGCGGATGCTGCCCTGGTCGGGGGACTCAATCCCCGCGAGCATGCGAAAGAGGGTGGACTTGCCCGCGCCGTTGGGCCCGATGATGCCCACGATGGCCCCCTTGGGGACCGTCATGCTGAGATCGTCGATGAGTACCTGCCCGCCATAGGCCTTGGAGAGGTGCTCCACCTCGACCACCGTGTCGCCGAGGCGCGGCCCGGGCGGGATGTAGAGCTCGTTGGTCTCGTTGCGGCGCTGGTACTCAACGTTGGACAGCTCCTCGAAGCGGCTGAGGCGGGCCTTGGACTTGGCCTGCCGGCCGCGCGCGCCCTGTCGCACCCACTCCAGCTCCCGCTCGATGGAGCGGCGGCGGGCGTTCTCCGCGCTCTCCTCCTGCTTGAGCCGCAGGTCCTTCTGCTCGAGCCAGGAAGAGTAGTTGCCCTCCCAGGGGATCCCCATGCCGCGGTCAAGCTCGAGGATCCAGCCCGCCACGTTGTCCAGGAAGTAGCGGTCGTGGGTCACGGCAACCACGGTGCCCGGGTACTGGTGGAGGAAGCGCTCCAGCCATTCCACCGACTCGGCGTCAAGGTGGTTGGTGGGCTCATCGAGCAGGAGCATGTCCGGTTTCTCGAGCAGCAGCCGGCACAGCGCCACGCGGCGCCGCTCACCACCGGAGAGGTGCTTTACCTGGCGGTCGAAGGGGGGGAGGCGCAGCGCGTCGGCGGCGCGCTCCACCACGGTGTCGAGGTTGCGCCCCTCGCGGGCGTCCACCAGGGACTCAAGCTCGCCCTGCTCCTTGGCCAGGGCGTCAAAGTCGGCGCCCTCCTCGGCATAGGCGGCATAGATTTCATCGAGCCTGGAGAGGGCCCGCTTGACGTCGGCGAAGGACTCCTCGATGCAGTCGCGCACCGTGGCCTCGGGGTCCAGGCGCGGCTCCTGGGGCAGGTAGCCGATGCGGGTGCCCGGGAAGGGGCGGGCCTCGCCCTCAAAGTCCTGGTCGACCCCAGCCATGATCTTGATCAGGGTGGACTTGCCCGCGCCGTTGAGGCCGAGCACGCCAATCTTGGCGCCCGGGAAGAACGACAGCGAGATGTCCTTGAGGATCTGCCGGCGGGGCGGGACGATCTTGCCCACGCGGCTCATGGTGTAGATAAACTGAGGCATTGCTCCCCCTTCTTTGCGTTGGGGGACATTCTAGCAAATCGTGCCCTGGCTGGGAAACGCAGTCCCCAGTCTATGTCGAGAGCAGCTGCAGCGCGATCTGCGGGCGGGTGTTGGCCTGGGTGAGGATGCTCACCGCGCCCTGCTGCAGGATGTCCGCGGCGCTCATCTCGGCAGATGTTTCCGCATAGTCGGTGTCGCGGATCCTGGCCCTGGCCGCCGACTCGTTCTCAATCACGTTGGACTGGTTGCGGATGGAGGCCTCAAGGCGGTTCTGCAGGGCGCCAAACTCGGCGCGCTTGCGGTCCACGGCGGTGATGAGCCCGTCGATTCCGGCGATCACGATCTGAGCCGCGCTCATGGTGGAGATGTCGATGCCGTTGCCCTCGAGGTCGCAGGAGAAGCAGTCCGTGTACTGGTACTCGCCCCCCTCGAGGCTGGTTGAGGAGGGCAGCTCAAAGGTGCTGCCCAGGTAGTTCCCGGCCAGGACCGCGAGGCTGTCGGTGTCAAACCCGGTGCGCAGGTCAATGGAGACCACCGAGTTGGGATCGGTGCCGATCTGGAAGCGCACGATGGAGGCATTGCCGTTGATGAGATCCTGGCCGGCAAAGGTGGTCTGCCTGGCGATGCGGGTGATTTCCAGGTTGAGCGCGTTCACCTCCTGCTGGGCGCTGGCCCGGTCCTGCGCTCCCATGGTGCCGGTTGAGGCCTGCAGCGCCAGGGTGCGGATGCGCTGGAGCATGGTGGTGATTTCCTCGATGGCGCCCTCGGCGGTCTGCGCATAGGAGATGCCGTCCTGGGCATTGCGGTTGCCCATGGTCAGGCCGTTGATCTCAGTGGTGATATGGTTGGAGATCTGCACGCCCGCGGCATCATCCTTCGCTGAGTTGATGCGCAGTCCCGAGGCCAGGCGCTCATAGGCGACGTCGAGGCGGTTTCCGGAGCTGCTGGCGGCGCGGCGCGCCTGCAGCGACGAGAGGTTGGTGTTGATGAAAAGTGACATGGCGATCTCCCTGTGTCAGGGCCGCGGCCCTGGTGCCAGGCGGCAGGTTTTGCCCCGTGGCACCAACATGCATGAAATTTCCATGCCAAGATTGTTTGACACTAGTCGCCGGGTCCGGTTGCCTCCCCAAGGCTGGCCATGGCGCGCTCGCCCACGTCGGAAAAGATGAAGGTGGCATCCCCTTGCGTGCCGGGGGCGAGGCGCTGCTCATACTCATCGCAAAGGCCCATGAGCGAGCGCTGCAGTGGCAAGTGGGGGCGCAGCAGCGGCCAGGGATCCCCCGAGGCGGCGGCCTTCCTTGCCTGCTCGCAGGCAGCCTCGGAAATGGGAGGCAGCCAGGGCAGCAACTCGGCGTAGGCCTGCCGGTAGGCGGCCCTGAACCCCGGGTTTGGGGCTCCCCGCCGCGCGGTGGGCGACAGGAAATTGGCGCTGAGCAGCCGCACGCTCAGGCCTGCGGCAAACTCATCAAGCGCCGCCTGCGAAAGCGCCTGGGCCTCATCATCGCCCAGGAACACCGCCTCCTCCGCGGCCCGCTCACGCTCCCTGAGCAACCGCCCCAGACGGGCATGGTCATACAGCGCGGAGCGCATCCTGGAAACCTCTTCCTCCCGTGCCCTGAGTCCCTCCTCGCCCAGGTGCTCGCGGAGCAGGCCTTGGTCAGCCTCCTCAAATTGCCTGACCTGTGCCTTGATTTCCATGAGGCGCCTCCCAAAGGCTTCCCTGGCGCGCCACCTCGCCTGTGCCTTGAGGCCCTCAGGCGAGAGCGTGACCTCCGCCCAGTGGCGGCCAGGCACCAGGATGGGGGTGCCGCTGCGCCGGCCGACGGCGAGCGCGAGGTGGGTGAGCGGGATGCCGGTGGCAAGCTCCGCGCAGGCCCTCATGAGGATATCCGCCCCCGCCCCTGAGCCGGCCTTGGCTTCCAGCCATTGCCGCGCCCCAGCAAGGCAGGGCGCGGCCCTTGCCACCTCGCAGATGGGATCCGTGGGGACCGGCAGGCCGGGGGCGGCAATGGCCAGGGCCCTGAGGTACAGCTCCCGGGCCCGGGGGGTGACCTCCATGCGCAGCCCTGAGTAGGCGCGGGCGCGCAGGGGGGAGAGCAGTTCCCTCGCTGCCATTGTGGAGAGGTCAAAATCCGCCCAGCGGGGCGGGGGGACGCTTTCCATGCTGTAGGGGCGATCGGCAATGCGGTTTGCCAGGGCGCGCAGGGGATCGCACCCGCAGCAAATGGCCATGGCGGCCGCGAGGCAGAGCAATTTCTTGGGAAGCCTGTGGAGAAACGACAATTGACCTGACCTGAAGCGGGTGGCTGGCAACCCTGGACCCGCCTTGCACCAGGCAGCCTGGTGCGGGGGTCAGGCCCTGGGCCATGGGGGATTGTGGCGGGGCTGCCCATCGTGGGCAGCGCCGACCTGGGGTGCCCGGGAGGCTAGCTGCGGAAACCCTTCTTCATGGTGCGCGCCCTTTCGCGCTGCCATTCCCGATCCCTGATGCTGTCCCGCTTGTCATGCTCCTGCTTGCCCTTGGCCACGCCGATCTCAAGCTTGGCCCAGGAGCCCTTCCAGTACAGCTTGAGGGGGATGAGGGTATAGCCCTGGCGCTGGGCATGGCCGATGAGCTTGCCAATCTCACGGCGCTTTAGGAGCAGTGGGCGGGTGCGGGTAGGATCGCTTACCACGAAGGCGCAACTGTTCTTGAGGGGGTTGATGGTGGAACCCAGCAGCACCAGCCCGCCATGCTGGGGGATGACATAGCCCTCACTGATGTTGGCGCGGCCGGCCCTCAGCGACTTGACCTCCCACCCCTGCAGGGACAGGCCTGCCTCATAGCGCTCCTCAATGAAGTACTCAAAGCTGGCGCGGCGGTTCACCGCGATGACGTTGTCGCCCTGGGACTTGCCTTTCTTTCCTGCTGCCATGTCCATCCCCATTCCCAGTAATCCCGGAAATTCTAAGCCCCGCATGGGCAAAAGGAAAGGCGGGAAAACCGTGCGGGACGGCGAAAAATTGGCCCCTGGCGCTAGCCGTTTGCCATCCGCTGTGCTAGAATATGGCGGTTTTTTTAGCCAGTCTGAGTTTGTGATTGGACTGGTTTCTTTCCCATGTCACAAAGGAGCACAGGAAAATGTCACTGACCACCGAGCAGAAAGCGAAGATCATTGCGGAGTTTGGGCGCAACGAGCACGACACCGGCTACCCTGAGGTGCAGATTGCCCTCCTTACCTACCGCATCACCGACCTGCA